>NZ_CP142362.1:4780620-5096828 GCF_035918395.1 Mycolicibacterium sp. ND9-15 | reverse complement strand
ACCACGGCAGTGACGCGCCGTCGATTCGCTGCGGTCTGGCATCGAGGTCCAAATAGTTGATGTCGGCATACGAGCCGGACCCGAAGATCTCGTACTTGACGACTTTCGGATCGAACGGCTCGGGATCCTCGGCGAACACCCGAGGAGTGACGATGATGCCCTCGGCGCCGAAGAAGGTGCGGATTCGGCTGACGGTGAAGCCCGCGATGGTCACCACGACGACGATGACAATCGGAATCCATACCTTTTTCGCGAGTCGGAACATCTACCGTTCCCGCCCGTTGCAACCCATATCCGCCCTCAGGTCGTATTCGTCAGATGTGCATGCGTCGTTCTTAACTTAGCCCATATAACTTCTCATTGAGGCCAGGTTAACTCAAGTCGGAGTGCTGCTGGTCACCGCCGTAACCGCGGTGTGGTCCAGGTCACGACGAACGGGTTTCGAACCGATCCAGATATCGCTCGATGAATGCTTCCGCCTCGGCATGACCTCGGGTTATACCGAGCCCGCGTTCGAGTAGCACGATGCGGGCCAGGCTCGTGACGATCATAGACATCACTATCGGCGGGAACGCGCCGGTGTCCGCGCCATGCGCCTTCATCGCCGCGGCGACGATGCGCTCTTCGACACCGCCGAAGTGCTCGGCGTATGCCGCGATCTCGCTGCGGATCGCCTTGCGATGGTTCGCCAATGCCATGAACTCCATGAACAGCCGGGCGCCGTGGGTGCTGTTGAGCCGCCACAGGGCGTGAAGGGGTTCCTCGCCGGCCGCCGTCTCGCGCTGGCGCGCGAGGTTCGCCTCTGCCCCGACCCGCAGCACGGCGAGGAACAGGTCGTCCATGCTGGGGAAGTAGTAGTGCACGAGGGCAGGCTTCACACCTGCCTTGGCCGCGACCCGCCGTGAGGTGGCCGCGGCGTAACCCTCGTCGAGCATGACCTGGGCGGTCGCCTCGATCAGGGCGGATCGCGTCGCCGACTCGCGCCCACCCCTTGACCGCTCGCCGATGGGGCTGCTAGACATGGCGCCAGCCTAGATGTTGGGCGATCGCCCAACAAGCGAGGGGAGCTGCGGCGATGGCGGGTCGGGTAGCGGGCAAGGTCGCGTTCGTCACCGGTGCGGCACGGGGGCAGGGCCGCAGCCACGCCGTGCGGTTGGCCCGGGAGGGCGCCGACATCATCGCGGTCGACGTGTGCCGGGCGTTCGAGGGTTCGCCCGCCGACGGTTCGACCCCCGAGGACCTCGCCGAAACCGCGGACTTGGTCAAGAACCTCGACCGGCGGATCGTCACCGCGGAGGTCGACGTGCGAGATTTCGACGCGCTCAAGCAGGCCGTCGACGCCGGCGTCGAGCAGTTGGGCCGTCTCGACATCGTCGTCGCCAACGCCGGCATCGGGACCGTCGGCACCAAGCTGCACAAGATCGCCGAGGACACCTGGCAGGAGATGATCGACGTCAACCTGGGCGGGGTGTGGAAGTCGGTGAAAGCCGGCGTACCGCACCTGCTGTCCGGCGGACGCGGCGGATCGATTGTGCTGACGAGTTCGGTGGCCGGACTGAAGGCCTATCCCCACACCGGCCACTACACCGCGGCCAAGCATGGTGTCGTCGGCCTGATGCGGACGTTCGCCGTCGAACTCGGAGCGCATTCGATCCGGGTCAACTCGGTGCATCCCACCCACGTCAACACGCCGCTGTTGATGAACGATCAGACGTATCGGATGTTCCGCCCCGACCTGGAGGCGCCCGGCCCCGACGACCTCGCGCCGATCTGCCAGTCCTTCCACATGCTGCCGATCCCGTGGGTCGAGGCCCAGGACATCAGCAATGCTGTGCTCTTCCTCGCGTCGGACGAATCCCGTTACATCACAGGTGTTGCGCTGCCCGTCGACGCCGGCAGCTGTCTCAAATAGGGAAAAATGATGACCATTCTCAGCACCGACCCTGTTGTCTATTACGACCCGTACCGCGTGGACATCGTCGCGGACCCCTACCCCACGTATGCGCGCCTGCGGGAGGAAGCACCGCTGTACTACAACGACGCCTACGATTTCTGGGCGCTGTCGAGATACGAAGATGTCGAGCGGGCATTACTCGACTGGCAGACCTTCTCCAACAGCCGGGGCGACATCCTCGAACTCATCCAGTCGGAGTTCGAGATGCCCAAAGGCGTGATGATGATGGTGGATCCGCCCGTCCACACGATGCTGCGCGGCCTCATGTCGCGGGTGTTCACGCCCCGCCGCATGGCCGCGATCGAGGACCAGATCCGGCAGTATTGCACCAACTGCCTGAATCCGTTGGTTGGCGCCGACCGGTTCGACATCATCGCCGAGCTCGCCTCGATGATGCCGATGCGCGTCATCGGGATGCTGCTCGGCATACCGGAATCGGAGCAGGTGTCCGTGCGGGATGCCAACGACGCCAACCTGCGCACCAGGCCCGGCTCGCCGATGAAGGTGGTGCGCGCCGACAAGATCGCCGACGGCAGCATCTACGCCGAATATGTCGACTGGCGCGCCAAGAACCCTTCCGACGACCTGATGACCGCCCTTCTCAACGTCGAGTTCACCGACGAGAACGGTGTGACGCGCAAGCTCACCCGCAAAGAGGTGCTGCACTACACGCAGGTCGTCGCCGGTGCCGGCAACGAGACCACCGGCCGGCTCATCGGCTGGCTCGCCAAGGTGCTCGCCGAGCACCCCGATCAGCGCCGCGACGTGGTTGCGGACCGCTCACTGCTGCCCCGCGTGGTCGACGAGACGCTGCGGTTCGAACCGACCGGTCACAACGTCGCACGGCTCGTCACAAGGGATTTCGAGGCGTACGGGCGCACCGTGCCCGCCGGCAGCGCGATGCTGTTGATGTTCGGTGCCGCCAACCGCGATCCGCGCCGCTTCGAGAACCCCGAGAGCTACGACATCCACCGAAAGAACATCAACCACATCACGTTCGGTAAAGGGGTGCACTACTGTCTGGGCGCCAACCTCGCGCGCCTCGAGGGACGGGTCGCGCTCGACGAGTTGCTCAACCGCTGGCCGGAGTGGGACATCGACTACGGCACCGCCAAGCTTGCGCCGACCTCCACGGTCCGCGGCTGGGAGCGGCTGGACGTCGTACTGGCGTGACGGTCAGCCGCTCATGCCGTTAAGCGGTTGATCGCCCTCACCTGCTGCTTGGGATCAACCCGTTAAGCGCCCGCGGTCACATCTTCAGTTTGTGACAGCCCGGTTTGGGGCAAGCTCGACCCATGAACAAGAGCATTCGTCGTTCAGTGGTCCTCTCCGCCGCCGCGGCCCCGGTCGCGGCCTTCTCCCTCATGATGGCGGCATCCGCCTCGGCGCAACCACTCGACTGCCCGAACGGCCAGTGGTGGGATCCGGTGGCCAATGTGTGCCGAGGTCCGGTGGCCAACGTCCCGCTGGCGTGCGCGCCCGGGGAGTACTGGAATCCCATCTCGAACGTCTGCCGACCACTCGGCCAGTACTGACATCGGGGCGTCGTTGCCGACGGGCCGAGCTTTCGCGCGCGCCTGCTAGTTTTGGCACACTGATGCGCATCATCGATGCCGACGGGCATGTCGCCGAAGGAGCGTCGCTGGCAGGCGAGGCGATGCGGCGATGGCCGCGGCACATCGCGCCGCGCACAGATGGTGTCGGCCTGGTCATCGAAGGCCACCACTATCCCGAAGCGAGCGGGCCGGGCGCGGGCTGTCCCACCGGACATGGGCTGACGACGGCACCCGGGCTGAATTGCCGAAGTGCCGAAGGGGTTCTGGGCGACGCCGACCGCGACCACATCGACATCATGGTGCTGTATCCCAGCCTGGGCCTGTGCACTCCGACGCTGCGGGACCCCGAACTCGCCGCCGGATTCGCCAGGCTCTACAACCAGTGGGTCGCCGACTACTGCGCCTCGTCGAGCGGCCGGTTACGAGGGGTCGCGGTCACGCCCATCGAACTCGGCCGGACCGCGATCGACATCATGTGCGAGGCGAGCGATCTCGGACTGGTGGCCACCCATATTCCGCCGGCCCTGCGGACACGCAATCTCGACCACCCCGATCTCGGCCCGTTCTACGCCGCGGCGGTCGAACTGGACATGGCGCTCGGCGTCCACGGCGCCCCCGGCATGCACCTACCGAAAATCGGTGTCGACCGGTTCACCAATTACCTTCAGGTGCATTGCATCAGCTTCCCGTTCGACCAGATGACGGCGATGACCGCGCTGGTGTCGGGTGGCGTCTTCGACAGGCATCCGGCGCTGCGGGTGGCGTTTCTCGAGGCGGGGGCGGGTTGGGTGCCGTTCTTCATCGACCGGTTGCACGAGCACTTCGAGAAGCGTGGCGACTGGATCGAGCACGGCTGGCAACGGGATCCGCACGACTACCTTGCCGCCGGGAACATCTTGGTGACCTGCGAACCGGAGGAACCGATCCTGCCCGCGGTGATCGACGTGCTCGGCGACGACTTCATCATGTTCGCCAGCGACTATCCGCATTGGGACGGCGACTGGCCGAACAGCACCGAGGCCTTGCGCACGCGTGCCGACATCGGCGAGCAGAGCCGGCGCAAGATCGCCGAACTCAACGCGCAGCGGTTCTACCGCTTGACCTGATCGCCTCGCGGATACGCGCCGCGACTCAGTCCAGCGCGAAATCAATGACTCCACGGATGATTTCGCCGTTCAGCAGATCGCCGTACGCGGTGTTGATGTCGTCGAGCCGGTAGCGGCGGGTGATCATCTCGTCGAGTTGAAGCCGGCCCGACTCATAGAGGCGGGCAAGCCGGGTGATGTCCGCGCGGGGGTTGCACGACCCGAACACCGTACCCACCAGGTTCTTGTTCCACAGGATGAAGTCCTGTAGCGCGATCTTCGCCGAGCGCGTCGTCTGGGCCGTCATCCCGGTCAGCACGCACGTACCCCCCTTTCGGGTCAGCTTCAGGTACGCGTCGACGTCGTCGCCCGCGATCAACGAGGGTGCGGCGACCACGCTGTCGGCCATCACGCCGTAGGTCAGATCACGCACCAGGTCGAGCGCCTCGGTTATGGACGAAACGCTATGTGTGGCTCCGAATTGCAGTGCGGCCTTCTGCTTGAACTCGACAGGGTCGACCGCCACGATCTGCGCGGCGCCGTTGATCCGCGCACCTTGAATCGCCGCGGTGCCGATGCCGCCGGCGCCCACCACCACGACGGTGTCGCCGCCGCGCACGTCGGCGCGGTTCGCCGCGGAACCGTAGCCCGTCGGGACGGCGCAGGACAGCAGCGCGCTTGCGACCAGCGGCAGATGCGGTTCGATCCGCACCAGTGAATGCGCCGACACCACGGTGTGCCTGGCGAAGGCCCCGACCTTGGACAGGTGGCCGAGCGGGCGGCCGTCGATGGTGTGGTGGCGGAACGTCTGGTCGGTCGGCATGCCGGGTGCCATCGTCCCGGCGCCTTCGTCGCAGAGATACTCCATCCCGGATGCGCACCAGCGGCACTGGCCGCACACCGCCACGAACGACATCACGACGTGGTCGCCCACCGCGAATTCCGTTACGCTGTCGCCGATTTCGACCACCGTACCGGAGCCCTCATGGCCGCCGATCATGGGAAACATCGGCGTCAGCCCGTACTGCCGGGCGATGTCGTTCGACACCGACATATCGCCCTTGAGGATGTGGTCGTCGGAGTGGCACAGCCCGGCGGCGGCCATCTCGACGAGTACCTCGCCGGCGCGCGGCGGGTCGAGTTCGAAATCCTCGACCGACCACGGACCCCCGACGTCGTGCAGGATCGCCGCCCGGCTCCTCATCTCATCTCCCTACTGCGTTGGGGATTCGGTGCGGTAGTGATCGCTGAGCGATCGGAAGCGCACCGAAATCACTTGGTCGCGCGGCGGTGCACCTCCAGGGGGACCACCGGTGGGCGCGCGGACGGCCCGCGCGTGACCGCATGCAACCTGATCTCCGGTACGTCCACCGCCGGGTCGACGGTGTCGAGCCAGGCCACCGCGTCAGCGACGTCGGCGGCGCGGATCGCGTACATCTCGAACGGCACGTCTTGCAGCATCTCGGTCTCCACCGGCCCGGGCGTGACGACGTGCACGTTGATCCCGTCGCGGTCGACCTCTTGCGCCAGCGCGCCCGCGAACGCGTTCATGCCCGCTTTCGCCGCCGAGTAGGCGGTGCGTGCCCGCATCGGCTCGTGCGCGGCCGACGACGAGATGAACACGAACCGCGACCCGGCCCGCATACGCGGCAGGGCGGCGGACGTCACCACGAAACAGGAGTCCAGGTTCGCCGATATCGTCGCGCGCCACTGCTCGAAAGTCTGCTTGCGCGCGTATGTCCCACCGAGAACTCCCGAGGCGTGTACCAGCAGGTCGATGGCGCCTGCGGCCTCGACAGCCGGCTCGAATCCGGCCGGAAGGCTCGCGTCGGCGACGACGTAACGGGCGCCCATCTCTTCGGCCGCCGCCCGCAACGGCGCCTCCCGGCGCGCGGTCAGCACGACGTCGTAGCCGAGATCGGCGAGCCTACGGCCGCACGCCTTTCCGATGCCGCCGCTGCCGCCGGTGATCAAGACCGTTCGCACGTCGCGCCTTTCAACGCGCACGCTGCGCCAGCGCCTGCGGCGAGAGCGCCACGATCCGCTGTTCGGGGTCGCCCGCCAACAGATAAGTCTGGGTGTCGGCGACGTGCTTGGCCGCCAGCTTACGGGCCCGTTCCGCGTCGCCGGACTCGATCGCGTCGGTGATCTTGATGTGCACCCCGAGCGCGATCCGGCGCTTGTTCATCGACGGGTACTCGCCCTTGGCGGCGGTCTCCGCGGCCCACCAGTTCAGATGGCCGGTCCACAACGTCTCGAGGCTGCCGACGACCGCGATCATCGTGTGGTTGCCGCACCCCCGCACGATCTCGTCATGGAACTGGCCGCCGATCTCGGTGAACCGCGACCCGTCGTCGATGTGCTCGGCCATCGCTTCGTTGAGTTCTCTGAGCGCCGGGATCAGCGCCTGGCCGCGGTCGGTACTGCGGGCGGCGAGGGCCGCGCACATCGGGTCGAGTTCCTGCAGTGCCGTGCCGAGGTCGGCGAGGGGAACGTAGTCGCTCTGCAGCAGCAGGCCGAGCATGTAGGCCGCGCTGGCCTTCGCGGGTGCGTGCACGACGGCACCACCGCGGTTGCCCCGGCGCACCGAGACCAGACCCTCAGTCTCCAGTATTCGCAAGGCTTCTCGGAGTGACACCAGGCTCACGTTGAAGTGTTCGACGAGCACTTCCTGGCGGGGGAGCAGGTCGCCGTCGGAGAGTTCGCCCTCGACGATCTGGCGGCGAAGTTCATCGGCCACGATTTCGGCGGTTCTGCGCGCACCCAGGCGGCGACGGGCCTCGGGGCCGATTCCCAGCGTTGTCATGTCTTTGCAATCTTAGCAGTGATAGCGCCTTCGGCCTGCGGCCTCGTCTCGGCATCTGTTACTAAGATGTCGGCGAAACCAGGAGGTGTGAGTGGGCGAGATACCCACGCCGCTGGACGATCTGCGGGTCGTCGAGATCAGCGACCGCATCGCCGGGGCATACTGCGGGAAACTGCTGACCGACGCCGGCGCCGACGTGGTCAAGGTCGAGCCGCCCGGTGGCGACCCGTTGCGCCGCCGCACGGCCACTGAAGCGGTGCTCGACGAGAACTCCGAGTCGCCGCTCTTCAGCTATCTCAACGCCGGAAAGCGCAGTGTCACAAGCATTTCCCACGATACTTTGACGGCTGCCGACATCGTGGTGGTGACGGGGAACCGAGCTCAGGCCCGCCTGCGGGGTGTCGAGCCGGCCACACTGCTCGAAACGGCGCCCCGGTGCATCATCGTCTCGATCTCCGACTTCGGTTGGACCGGGCCGTGGGCCGAGCGCCCGGCAACCGAGTTCACGCTGCAGGCCGCATCGGGGCTCACCGGGTTCCGCGGCGACCCGGCGGGTCCGCCGATCTCCATCGGCGGCGATCTGGGGGAGTACATGGGCGGGGTGTGGGCCGCGCTGGGTTTGCTGGCCCTGCGTCGGCGGGTCCGCACCGGCGGTGCCGGCGGGCACCTCGACATGTCGATGCTGGAGGCGGTCACGCTGATGCAGAGCGGTGAATGGCTGCACTCGGCGCTGTTGCAGGGTGGCCCGGTCAGGCGGTCGGTCGAGGTGCCGTCGATCGAACCGGCGAAGGACGGCTACGTCGGCATCAGCATGGTGACCGGCCAGCAATGGCTCGACTTCGCCGCCATGGTCGACTGCCCGGAGCTCACCGAGATCGCCCAGTTGCAGTTCCAGATCGGCCGCTGGGACTACCGCGACTGGATCCGCGAACGCATCGACCCCTGGCTGCGCGAACGAACGGTCGACGAGATCGTCGAGTTGGGGCAACTGTTCCGGCTGCCGCTGGCCCCGCTGGGCAACGGCGCGACGATCCCGGCGATGGACCACCTCCGCGAGCGCGGTGTCTATGTCGACAATCCGGCGGGATTCCGTCAGCCGCGGCCCCCGTGGCTCATGTCGAAAGCACGGCCGGCGCCGATCCGCAGCGCGCCCGCGGTCGGCGAGGCGAACGGCGAAAGCTTCTGGGGGCCAAGGTGTCCCACGACACCGCCCGCCGGAACCGACCGAATGCCGCTCGCGGGTGTGCGGGTCGTCGACTTCACCGCGTTTTGGGCCGGTCCCGCGGCCACCCACGCATTGGCCGCGTTCGGCGCCGACGTCGTCAAGATCGAGTCGATCCAGCGTCCGGACGGGATCCGGTACTCGGGCGGGATGCGCAAGGACGTCGACGACTGGTGGGAGTACGGCTGGGTGTTCCACGCGATGAACACCAACAAGCGGTCGGTCACCCTGGATCTTCAGTCCGCCGAAGGCCTTCGGCTCGTCCGGCAACTGATCGGCGAGGCGGACGCGGTCGTGGAGAACTTCTCGCCGCGTGTGATGGAGCAGTTCGGCCTGGGGGCACAGGCTCTGCTCGAACTCAACCCGCGGCTTGTCGTCGTGCGGATGCCCGCATTCGGCTTGACGGGCCCGTGGCGGGACCGCGTCGGATTCGCGCCGACGATGGAGCAGATCGCCGGGCTGGCCTGGGTGACTGGACTGCCCGACGGTCCACCGGTCGCCCCTCGCGGCGCCTGCGATCCGCTCGCCGGGGCGCACGCCGCGTTCGCGTTGCTCGCCGCGCTCGAATTCACCGACCGTACCGGCGAGGGCCAACTCGTCGAGGTCCCGATGATCGAGGCGGTGCTGAACGTGACCGCCGTCCAGACCATCGAATACCAGGTGTTCGGCCAGGTGATGGAGCGCCGGGGCAACCAGGGGCACGGCCCGGACGTCCAGGACGTCTACCGGTGTGCAGGGGAGGACGAGTGGATCGCGGTGGCCGCCCGCACCGGACGGGAGCGCGCCGCTCTGGTCGACGTGACGGGCGGTGCTCCTCTCTCGGCCTGGCTGGCCTCCCGCGACGCCGAGGCGGCCGCAGAGCGCCTCGCGGCCGCGGGCGTGCCTAGCGCCGTCGTGGTATCGCCTTCGCTGGTCACCGCAAATCCGCAATTGCGTCATCGAGGATTCTTCGAGCGACTCGACCATCCGAGTACCGGTGAAAACCTCTACCCGTGCCCGCCGTTCGCCCGCCTCGCCGGGAGACGATGGTTGCTGCGCCCGCCCCCGACATTGGGCCAGCACAACGCCGAGGTGCTCACCGCGCTGTGCGCGTTGACCGACGGCGAGCTGAAACGGCTCGCGACCCGGGGCGTCATCGGCACCCGGCCGAAAGGACTGTGACGTCAGCGCGCGCGCAACGAGACCGGCATCGCCCGGAAGATGGTCATGTTGTTGGTCAGGTTCGGATAGGCGACGTCGACCGGCCCAAGCGTGATGTCGTCGGCGCGGCAGAGCAATTCGTCGAGCACCGCACGGATCTCGGCGCGCGCCAGCATCGCCCCGAGGCAGTGGTGCGGTCCGCCGCCGCCGAACGCCACATGCGGGTTGTCCGCCCTGCCGATGTCGAATACGAACGGATCGCCGAAGACCTCTTCGTCGCGGTTGGCCGACCGCAACATCGACACGACCCGCTCGCCTCTCGGGATCGTGACGCCGTCCATCTCGACGTCGACCTTGGTGGTGCGCGTCCAGAACGCGACGGGCGTCGACCATCGCAGCACCTCTTCGACCGCGCTCTGCCGCACCGACGGGTCGGTGCGGTACCGCTCGATCTGCGCGGCGTTGTCGACGAACGCCTGGAGTCCGTAGGCCAGCGCATTCTTCGTGGTGTCGCTGCCGGCGAACGCGATCACGAAGAAGAAGACATCGAGTTCGGTGGCCGGTATCGACAGCCGCTCGCCGTTCTCGTCGGTGACGACCGCGGAGGCCAGCACGCTCCAGATGTCGTCGGTCGGGCAGCGGCGCTTCTCCGCTGTCAGTTCCGACGCATAGGCGAAGATCTTGCCGAACAGTTCGAGGTGCCGATCCGATCCCGGCGAATTCGCTTGCAGGACGAGGTCGAAGGTGTCGAAAATCTCCGGCCGGTCCTGTTCGGGAATTCCGATGATGTCGCCGATCACCGACATGGGAAGCGCGTCGGCCACGTCGGCGATCCAGTCGCCGCCGCCGGACTCCAACAGGCGGTCGATCATTGCGCCGGCGCGCCTGCGGATGCCGTGCTCGAGCCTTCCGATCGCTTTCGGCGTGAAGGCGTGTGACATCACCCGGCGGCGTTTGAGGAGATCGGGTGGGTCCATGTTGATGATCGTCGGAAAGGACCCGACCGCGCCCACGCCCTGAATCAACGGCCCGTCCACTGCGGTGAACGATTCGGTGTCGCGGTGGATGCGGTGTGCATGCCGGAGTTTGGTGGTCACCCAGAAGTCGCGCTTCAGCATCGCGGCCACCCCGTCGGTGACACCATGGCGGAAGATCGGCCGGTCACGCCGCAGCTCGGCGAACAAAGCATCGGGAAAGCCGTTCTGCCACAACGACGGATCCGACAAGTCGACCGGGGTCGTGGTGGGCATGGGTGCGGTTCCCTTCGGCGTCCTTGACCTAGAATGCCTAAAATAGTAAAAATAGGCAACGGGCAGCCGCACTGACCCGAGTCGTTGCGTGCGCGGACGGAGTTGGAATGACGGACACGGTCGATCCCACCCTCGACCCGTCGGAGCGCGAATTCGGACCCAGCGGTATCAGCCTGTCGACCTACCGCTTCCCGACCGGATGGTTCATCGTCGGTTTCTCCTCCGAACTGGGTCCCGGTCGCGTCAAACGCGCCCACTATTTCGGGGAGGAGCTGGTCATCTTCCGGACCGAGTCGGGCCGGATCAATGTGCTGGACGCCTATTGTCAGCATCTGGGCGCCAACATGGGTGTCGGCGGCACCGTCGAGGGCGAGAACATCGTCTGCCCTTGGCACGGCTGGCACTGGACCGGTGAGGGCACCAACGCGCTGATTCCCTACAGCAAGATCGGCTGTAAGCAGAACGTGCGGATCAAGCGGTATCCCAGCACGGAGTGGTACGGCTTCATTTTGGTCTGGCACGAACGCCACGGCCGCGCCCCGTACTGGCAGCCGCCGGTGCTGCCGGAACTGGAGACCGGCGAGTACTACCCGCTGCACCCCCACACCCGGATGGTCAACAGGGTCAAGGTGCACGCGCAGATGATCATCGAGAACGCGGCCGACCCGTACCACGTGCAGTATGTGCACAAGGCCGCGAACCCCGCGAACACCGCGTCGTTCGAAGTGTCCGGTTACCACCTGCATGCGACGGTGAACGCGAATTTCGGTGGGGGACGGGCGAAGACATGGCTGACCCCCAACGGACCCGTCGACGCCAAGATCATCTACGACAACTATTCGCTCGGCCTCGGGGTGGTGCGCTTCCCCGCTGAACTGGTCGCCACCGTCCAGGTCACCGGCCAGACCCCCGTCGATGAGGACTACACCGACTACTTCTACACCCAGGCCTCGATCCGCGAACCCGGCGACACCGGCGACAAGCCCACCGGCCGCGCGGCGAAGTTCCTGCAGTTGCAGCAGGAGGTCATCAAACAGGACTTCTTCACCTGGGAGAACATGAAGTACCTGGAGAAGCCCAACCTCGCGCCGGAGGAGGCCCGCGACTACGCCGCCTTACGACGCTGGGCACACCGGTTCTATCCCGGTACCGAACCGGCGTCGGGGGACTTCGGATACACCGCCGCTGGCGAACCCGACCCGGACGCAGCGGAAGCTTGATGCCCACCGACCCGGCGCGGGGCATCGAACCCGCCGCATTCGGCGTCGAGCGCTTCACGGTTGCCGAGGTGCTGGACCGACGCGCCGAACAGTTCGGCGACCGGGTGATGATGTCGATCGACGGCACACCGGTCACCTTCGCCCAGATGCGCGACCGGTCCTGTGCCGCCGCCGGGATGCTGGCCGAACGCGGCATCCGGCGGGGTGACACCGTCGCCCTGTTCGCGGGAACCTGCACCGAGTGGGTGTACTTCTGGTTGGGGGCCGCCCGCATCGGTGCGGTGAGCGCGGCGGTCAACGCCGCCAACAAGGGTGACTTCCTGACCGAGGCGCTGAACCTGTCGCGGGCCACACTCGTGGTGTGCGACGCCGACCGTCGAGTTCGGCTCGCGGAGGTGGCCGACCGCCTCGCCGCCGCGACATCGACTCTGCTGATCGACGATTCGGTGGCGACGGCCTTGACCGCCTGCGACCGCGTCACCTTCCCGTCGGTTCGCACGGCGGTCGACGAGGTGGGTGCGCTGTTCTTCACGTCGGGAACCACCGGCCCGTCGAAGGCGGTGGCGGCCACGTGGCACTACCTGTTCGTCGTCGCCGCCACCGCAGCGGCGGCGTGGGAACTCGGACCCAACGAGGTGATCTGGACGGCGATGCCGCTGTTTCACCTCAGCGCCGCACCGACCGTGCTGGCGCCGATGCTTGTCGGCGCGACCAGCGTGCTGGCGAGCGCCTTTCACCCCGCCGAGGTCGCCGACGAGTTACGGGACTGTGGCGCAGCGGGCTTCGTCGGAGCGGGCGCGATGGTATCGATGCTGTGGAACCTGCCGCCCGAGCCACGAGACGCGCAGATCGGGCTGCGGTTCATCTCGGCTGCACCCATCGCGCCCGACTTGTACCGCGCGATCGAGGACCGGTACCGATGCCGGGTGGTGACGATGTACGGGCTGACCGAAGCGTTCCCGCTCGCATACGAGTCGGTTTCGGACGACGGCGTTCCGGGTACCTCCGGGAAAGTCAACCCGGCTTTCGAGGTACGCATCGTCGACGCGGACGATCGGCCTGTGCCCGATGGCGTGACTGGTGAGATCACGTGCCGGCCGCGGACAGCGCATGTAATGAGCGAGGGGTATGTGTCGTCCGCGCCCGGACGTCGGGCCCTCCGCGTCGATGAGCACCCGGAGTGGTTCGGCACCGGCGACGTCGGATTCCTCGACGATGACCAGAACCTGACTTACGTCGACCGCGCCAAGGACTCGCTACGCAGGCGCGGCGAGAACGTGTCGTCGGTCGAACTCGAGCGCGTGGTGATGCAGCACCCCGCGGTGGCGGAAGCCGCGGCGGTCGCCGTCGCCGGCGAGTTGGGCGAAGACGACATCCTTGTCGTCGTCACCCTGCGCCCCGGCGCGACCGTCGACTTCGCAGAACTCCTCGACTTCTGCGCGGCACGCATGCCGTACTTCTGTGTGCCGAGATATCTCGAAGTGCTGGACGATGTTCCGAAAAACGTGGTCGGTCGGGTGCGCAAGGACCTCCTGCGGGCGCGAGGGCTCTGCGCGGCGGCATGGGATCGAGAAGCCAACGGCTACCTGCTGAGTCGGTGAAGGAGTCAGACGATGCCCTTGAGCTACCAACAGCAGTATGTGCTAGACGGGTTGGCCGGGCGCGCGGCGATCCTCGACCTTGACGCCAGGTACAACCGGCTGTACTCCGACGGTGATCTCGCCGGCTGGCTCGCCACTTTCCGGCACTCCGATGCGACATACGTCAGGGGCGGGGAAACGTTCGCCGACTTGCGGGTCGCGTTCGACGGCGGCAACGGGCGGCGACTCGTCACGGTCGATCACGACATCACCGTCGATGGTGTCGAGGCGACCCAGCGGTGCGTCGCGTTGCTGTTCTGCGCGAACGCACTGGAGGCGACCGGCATCTACACCGACCGACTCGTCTACGAACGCGGCGGGTGGTACTTCGCCGCCCGGCAACTGGCATGGGATGTCGCGCCCCGCGAGAGTGCGCTCCCGGGGTGAGCGACGGGATCCGTTACGAGTTCGCCTTCGGCACTTACGAAGACGCGCTCCAGATGGTCGGCACGCGAACGGAACCGAGGTACGCCGGCACCGCGGTGTCGGGTGCCCGCATTCAGCACTTCGCGGCGATGGTCCGTGACTCCAACCCGTCGTACTGGGACGCGGACTTCGCCCGGGAGCAGTGGGGCGGGCTGCTCGCCCCGCCCGCACTGCTGATGGGTTGGCTGATTCCGCCGCCGTGGCTGCCGACCGGACAACCGCCCACCCCGGCGATCGCGCTCCGCGTACCGTTGCCCGGCACCACGTTCATCAACGCCGCCAACGAAGTCGAGTTTCGTTGCAGCATCGTCGAAGGGGATCGGCTGCACGTCATCGAGGAGGTCGTCTCGGTGTCGCCGCGGAAGCGAACCCGCCTCGGGCCCGGGCATTTCGTGGAAACCTCTGACGAGTTCCACCGCGACGACGGAACGCTGGTCGCGATCAATCGCAACACGCTGTTTCGGTTCACCCCCGGGGCGCATTGATGTCGATGGGCTCTCAGTACCCGCGGATCCGCTGGGAGCAGATCACGGTTCCAATGGATCTACCCGAAGTGGTGGACGCGATCGACTACCAGCGCGTGGTGATGAACCCGGGAGCGACGTGGGATTACTTTCCCGCACACTATGACCCGCGCTACGCCGAGCGACACGGCCATCCGACGATCTTCGTCAACACGATGCACATCGCCGGGTTCGTCGACCGCTTCGCGACGGACTGGGCCGGACCCCACAGCCGCGTGGTACGCCGGAAGGTCACCCTGCTCGGCTCCATCTACGCCGGCGACTCGATGGTGGGTCGCGGTCGCGTCGTGGCCAAACGCGACGGCCGCCTGGTCGATCTGCAGATCACCGTGTCCAATCAACGGGGCGAACTGTGCTGTCCCGCCGAGGTCACACTAGAACTGGAAGCGCCTCGCCCGCTGGCATCGTTCACCGCCCGCGCGGCGGTCGCCGCACACCGCGAGATGCTCGCCGGCATCCGCCGCCGGTTCGAGCGCTAGGCCCCGTCGGCCGGTGAAGAGTCGCCGCCGGACGCGTCCAGCACGCTGACCGCGATGCCGTACGGCAGGAACCGCACTTTGCGGGCGGGATCGGTGTTGCTCTTGTTCGCCCGCAGCGCATCCAACTCGGTCGGATAGACCTGCTCGATGTGGGCCCCACCGTCGTCGTCCACGGTGTAGACCGCCCACACCCCGTCGCCGGTCTCACCGGTGGTCTCCGGTTCGCGCCTGGGCCGCGACGATCGGGTGAATTCGTCGACCAGGTTCGCCCAACCAGCGCGTTCCCCGGAGGTGCTGAAAAATCTGCCGAGGCCGTCGAGCGCGTCGCGAAGCCCCTCACCCGCCTCGCGGACGACGCGGTCGAACTCCTCGGGGTCGAACCCGAACGGGCCGTTGCTGCTCATGGCGCTTCCTTCCTGGCCGTCCCGACTGCAAGGGCGGTTATCCCAGTGTGCCCGCAGGTGCGGCAGTAGTCGACTGAAGCGTTCACCAGTGGTAGGCAACTTTTATGGCCATCTCACCGGCCGCCGCCTTGGCCGCCGTCGAGCGATCCCCGGCAGCGGTCACTGTCCACGACCGAGACGCATGGGTCGCGGCATTCACCTTCGACGGCCTCGTCGAGGACCCGGTAGGTTCGCAGCCGCATCGCGGAACGACTGCGATCACCCGCTTCTACGACACCTTCATCGGCCCGCGCAAGATCGTTTTCCACCGCGACGTCGACATCGTGGTGGGCTCGACCGTGATCCGCGATCTGGACCTCGAGGTGCAGATGGCGGCGGGCTTGACGATGCGAATACCCGCCTACCTGCGCTACCACCTGGAGAACGACGGTGGCGAGCCGAAAATCGCTGAGCTGTCGGCCTATTGGGAGCTCCCGGCGATGGTCGGGCAGTTTCTCCGGAGCGGCATTCGATCGGTGCCCGCCGGGCTGCAGCTGTCCAAGGGGCTGTTGACCAACCAGGGGCTCGTCGGGGCGCTCGGCTTCCTCGGTGGGCTCCGCGGCACCGGCCCGCCCGGCAAGCGGCAGTTCGGCGAGTTCCTCGCTGCGGCCCGGGCGGGCGACGAGGTCGGCGTGCGGCGCTGGTTGGGAGGTGGCGCGCGGATCACCGCCGGCGACCACACACCGATGAGCGGCGCCGAACTGCTGTCGCTGCTGACCGGTGCAGGCACGCGCAAGGTGATCGGCTCCGGTTACAGCCTGGTCTGCGGCGTCGACCGCAGCGGGGGCCGCGACGTGGTGATCGCCGATGTGGCGGCGAAGCCGTTCGCGATCCGGCGGATCCGCTATTACGCCAACACCGGTGGCCGACCCGTCTGACGTTTCGGCGCTCAAGGGCGGGGGGAATCCGGCGGGTATGCGACAGACTGATTCGCGCCAGATGGCGATGACGGGCGTGATTGTGGCCGCGGTCCTCGCCTCCTGCCTGATCCTGCCCGCGATGGGCAGGCTCGCAACGCTCGACGGGACGTGGCTGGCCGCCGCAATCGTCGGTGTCCCCACCGTCGCGGTGCTGGTCGCCACCGGCTACCGGCACTACGGGCTGAGCCGCAGTGTGGCCGTCGCGGTGGTGGTCATGACCATTGCGCTGTTCGCCAGCTGGATTTTCTCGGTGTTCGTGGTGGCGGCCGCAATCGGTGGCTCGAGCACGACGCTGGCGATGGGGGCGCTGCTGTACGGGATTCCGGCCGCCATCGTGGCGGCGCTCGGACTGCTGGCGCTGAAGCTGGTGCCGGCCCGGTCCCCGGCGAGCGCCCGTTTGACCATTTTCGCGACGGGTAACCGGACCGCATGACACCGCGCGAAGACGACAGCAGCGAAGAGGACGTCGCCGAGGACGACCATGTGGCAGCGTCACGCGCAGGTAAGAAGGGCGAGGACGGCACCTACGTCGGCCGCACCTCCTCCGATGACGCGATCGACGCAGGAGAGACGGGAGCCGAGGCGCGCAGCGACGACGGTCGCTGACAGCAGGCACCCAAGGGGTGAAGTCTCGATTCGGTCGCGCTGGACGCGTCGGGTGCGGTTGGCGCGTCGTCCGTGAGACGGTATGAGCACCATGGCTAGCGATGACGAGGTCACCTACGAAGAGTTCGGTCGCAGATTCTTCGAGACCGCAGTGACCGAGGACCGCGTCGGCAACGCGATTGCCGACATCGCGGGCGAGTCGTTCGAGATGGGTCCGATCGCCCAGGGCCCCGGCAAGATCGCCAAGGTCACCGCCAAGGTCCGGATTCAGCAGCCGCGGCTGACCCGCGACGTCGGCGCGATGATCACCTTCGCCATCCGGATCCCGCTCGAGATCGACATGGTCGTCGACCTGCGCATCGACAAGCCGAAGTTCATGGTGTACGGCGAGATCGCGTTGCGCGCCACGGCACGGGCCGCAGAACCGTTGCTGTTGATTCTCGACGTCGAGAAACCGCGGGCTTCCGACATCTCCATCCATGTCACGTCGAAATCGCTGCGCGCCGAGGTGGTGCGCATCCTGGGAGGAATCGACGCGGAGGTCAGACGGTTCATCGCCGCCCATGTCGCCGCCGAGATCGACAGCCCGGCCTCGCAGAAAGCCAAGGTGATCGACGTGGGAGCCACCATCGACACCGCCTGGACGGGAGTCTGAGCCGCCGACGGCGTACGATTCGCGGGTGCTTAGCAAACCCGTAAGCAAACCCGTATCCGCGCTCGCGCTGACTACTGGACTTCTCGCCGCCGCGGCCGTGGTGGCCGCGCCCGCGCAGGCCGATCCCGTCGAGGACGCGTTTCTGAACGCGGTGACCGAGGCCGGGGTCGTCATGGGTGATCCAGGTAGCGCCGTGGCCGTCGGCCACCAGGTGTGCCCCATGCTGGCCGATCCGGGCCAGAACGCCGCCGACGTGGCGGCCAAGGTCGCCGACATGGGTGGTATGTCGCTGGGACCGGCGACCATGTTCACCGGCCTCGCGATCTCGATGTTCTGCCCGGCGATGATGTCGTCGATCGCCAACGGCACCTCGCCGATCCCGCTGCCGTTCCTCGGCATCTAAGCCAACAGGCCCTCCAACCGCGGGCGCTTCGGTCCGCGGCCGTCTCCGGTCGAACGGCCCAGGATGTGCCGCCAGAACCACGGCATCAGCATGTGCTGGGTCCACAGCGCCTGGGAGTAGGCCTGTGACCGCAGCGGAGGCCGCTGTGGTCGATCCGAGGGCCGCACCCAGTCGCGGCTGCTGCCCGGTAGGCCGAGCGCCTCGGCGGCCGCGGCGGCGAACAAGACGTGACCCTTGGTGGAGCCGTGCACGCGGTCGTCGCTCCAGGTGTCCAAATCGGTCATCGACGGCGCCTGATAGAGGTCGACGAGCCGGAACCCGTACCGGTCGGCGGCCGCTCTGATTGCGCAGTTGATCCGTTCGACTCGCCCGGCGATCACCCGGCCGATGGGCAGGATCCGGGCCAGGTCCGGAAACGTCGTCGTCACGACGGTGGCTGCCGAGCCGGCCAGCATGCGGTGCAGTTCGTCCAGTTCGGCCAGCGCGTGCCCGAAGTGCAGACCGGGGCGGGTGACATCGTTCATCCCGATGCAGATGGTGATCAGATCCGGTTGCATGTCCAGCGCCTGTGGCAGCTGCTCGTCGAGCACGTCGCGAATCCGGCGACCCCGCACCGCGAGGTTGGCGTACGCCAGGCCCGGATGGTGGAAGTCGAGAATCCGTGCGAGCCGGTCGGCGAAACCGACCAGCGAGCCGGAATCGTCGATGTCCCAGAGTCCTTCGGTCTGGCTGTCGCCGATCGCGACGTAGCGGGAATAGCGGGCCACAGTGTTGAACCCTAGCGACGTAGGGCGGCCGTCACCTGTTCAACGCCGGCGGCGGTCGCGAGTGCGCGGTGCCGTTCGGTCACCTCGGCGCCGCCGGCACGCAAGACGTCGACCACATCCATCACGGCGTCCGCGCGGTCGGCGCTGCACTTCACCGCTGCCGCCCACCACGCCAACACCGCGTCGAGGCCGCGCCGCGGTTCCGCGCCGAGGTCGACCAGCGCCGCGACGGTCGCGGGGAGCAGGCGGCGCGCGGCCCGTTGGATCGGTTGCGTGCCGTCGGGCAGCGTCGCGTCGACCGGGGCCCCGGCGCGCCCCAGCGCGCGCACCGTCTCCGGGTCGTCGGCGTCGACGACGTGCATCGGTGTCGCCCCGTCGGAGTCGAGCAGCGCCGGGTCGACGCCGTTCGCCAGGGCGTGGTTCAACGCCACGGTGCGGCCCGCGCGCACCATCTCGTGCAGGATCGTGGTGTAGCGCTCGCCGCCGGCCGACAACTCGATGCGGCGGCCCGCGTCGGCGCCGGCGTCGACCAACGCCACCGCGATACCCGACGCCAGCGACCGCACCGCGTACCACAGTGGCGAGGCGCCACAGGCATCCACGGGGTCAGGGTCGGCGCCCATCGCGAGAAGCTCGATCACCGCCGAATCGCCGTGGTGCGCCCGGCGGAACAGGTCCAAGACGTCGGGCCGCAACGGCTCGATCCATGCCGGTGGCTCGACATCGAGCGCAGCCAGAACCCGCAGTGCGCCGACGCGCCTGACGCCGAGGTCATACCAGGGCCACGGGCCTTGCCCGCGGGTCACGTAATCGGCGACCGGCATGCGCGAGACGGCCGGAAGGCCGCCGCCCTCGTGGTCGGTCCGGAACACCAGTTCGTTGCCGTCGCGCGAGATGACGACGCACGCTGATCCCTCCTGATACCGGGCGAGTTCGGCCACAGCGAGGATTGTGCCCAAACGCCGAGAGGGGCACCCGATGCGGGTGCCCCTCGAGCAGAATCGGCTACTTCACGTCGACATAGACGATGCGGTCCCGATACGTGGCGTAGTTGTCATTACCACCGATCACCGGAGTGCCGGCATCCATCCGCGGGTAGCTCTGGCCCTTCCGTACCGCGACGACCTCAGCCTCGCTGAGCGGGGCGGTGCCGATCTGGGTGATGACCACCCGGTAGCCCTCGGCCCTCAACTGGGCGATGGTGTCCTCTGCGTTCTGCGGCCCCGTCGGCGCGGCGGCAACCGGTGCGGCCAGCCCGATCAGGGCGGCGGCCAGGCCCCCGGCGACGGCGGCGAGTCCTGTCCTCTTCACTTGCCTGCCTCTTTTCTGTTGTCCTCGAGCCGTCGAGCAGATGCAGACACAACGACCGCACCCTCGGGCTCAATGATGGCAACGAGTAGTCCAGCGGTTTGATTCCCTGGCAGGAAAGGCATTGGCAGATTTCAAGTGGCGCACCGTCGTTGGGTGTGCGCAAACCTCAGAGCAGGCGGCCCAGGCGGTTGAGTTGCAGGGGACGGCCGACAGCGCTGAGCTGGCTGATGATGTCTTCGATTCGGGTGATCGGCAGGTCCGTGCGCCACTCGGCCACCGAGGCCGACAGGCGTACCACGCCCGGCGCGAAACTGATGCCGGTGAGTTGCACGCCCGGCGGCAGGCCGGGCAGGCGCACGGGGTATGCGGGGGTCCGGACCGGCAGCGGCCAGCGCGTCCGACCCAGTGCGAGGAAACGGGGCTTGAGCCAGAGCGTCGAGCCGTCCATCCGGGCGTCGACCTCCAGGTGACCGGCCGTCGGCCGCCGCGCGAGTCGCAGCCTGGCGACACCGTCGGCGCCGACGGCCCCAGACAGCCGGGGCGCCGCCCACCGGAAGACGTCGTCGAGCACGGGCGCCGGCACCTCCAGCATCAGCTCGACCGGCGCCGCCACCAGGACCGGCGGTGCCGTCGGGCGCATGTGCACGTTGTGCAGCACAGCCGTCGCATGGTCGAACGCCGCGCCGTTCCACCGGATGTCGCGGGCTGCCAGCCGAACGTCGTTGAGCTGGCCGACCGACAGCGCCCGGACGTCGAGTCGGGAGTCGAACTCGGTGACCGTCAACGTCACGTCTGCGCTGTCGACCCGGACGCTCAGCCGCCTGCCCACCACCAGTCTCCGCACGGTCATGAACAGCGTGCGGTAGGCCGCGGCCGCTCCGCTGCTGACCGGCGCCACCGCCGCCGAAGACCACAGCGCGGTCAACATGTCGATGGGGCGGAACGGGTCGAATCGGCGCAGTGGGTCCGGGCGCGTCATGACTCCAGCATTCCCGCTGGGGTCGGTTCCGTACAGTCGAGCGCATGACTTCCGTGGTAATCGTCGGTAGCGGATTCACCGGATTCGAATGCGCGCGGACACTGGCTCGCAGGTTGCGCAGGAACCAGAACAAGCCGGCGGATGTCGACATCTCGATCATCTCGCCGGACGACTACATGCTTTACACCCCGCTGCTGCCGGATGTCGCCGGCGGCCTGGTGGACCCCCGGTTCGTGGCGATTCCACTGGCCAATGCGCTGCGCGGGGTGCAAGCGATCCGCGGCCGGGTCGACGGGGTCGACTTCGACCGTCGCACGGTCATGTTCACCGACCCCGAGGAACGGGCGCGCGAGCTCTCCTGGGACCGGCTGGTGCTGACCCCCGGTTCGGTGACCCGGCTGTTCGACGTGCCCGGCCTGGCCGAGTACGCCCGCGGCCTGAAGTCGCCCGCCCAGGCGTTGTATCTGCGAGACCATGTGCTCCAACAACTCGAGTTGGCCGACGTCGACGACGATCCCGGCCGCAGGCAGGCGCGGCGGACCATCGTCGTGGTCGGTGCGTCGTACTCGGGCACCGAACTCGCCGTGCAGTTGCGCGCGCTCGCCGACTCGGCCGCCAACCAAATGGGGTTCGATCCGGGCGAGGTGAAATTTCTGCTGCTCGACCTCGCCGAGCAGGTGATGCCGGAAGTCGGCGAGAAGCTGGGCGCTGCGGCGCAGCGCGTGCTGAAGTCCCGCGGCATCGACGTGCAGCTCGGGGTCACGCTCAAGGAGGTGCACGCCGAACACGTTGTGCTCAGCGATGATTCGATCGTCCGTACGTACACGGTGGCGTGGGTCACCGGGGTCACGGGTGCGCCGCTGATCGAGAAGCTCGGGCTGCCGACCGAACGGGGCCGGCTGAAGGTGACCACGGAGCTGGAGGTGCCCGGCCATCCCGGCGTGTTCGCGGCGGGTGACGCCGCGGCGGTGCCGGACCTCACGCAGCCTGGAAAGATCACCCCGCCGACCGCGCAGCACGCCACCAGGCAGGGAAAGGTGTTGGCGCGCAACGTCGCCGCCAGCCTCGGCTACGGCAAGGCGAAGCGCTACAAGCACGGCAACATGGGGCTCGTCGTCGATCTGGGCCCGCGACACGCCGTGGCCAACCCGCTCAACATCCAGTTGTCCGGATTCCCGGCCAAGGTGGTCACCCGCGCCTACCACGTCTATGCGATTCCGCGCTCGGTCAATCGCTGGGCGGTGACACTGGCGTACCTGACCGACCTCTTCTTCGACCGCTCGGTGGTCTCGTTCGGGCTCTCGTCGCGGGAGGATGCGCAGTTCTCGGCCAGTGAGGGCATTCCCGTGCCGAAATCCAGCTGATTCAAACCGGGTGAACCGGGGAACTGTGACGGCATGGCTACATATCGCGTGTTGAACCCCGAGGGCGAGGTCGTCGACACCAAGGACATCGAAAGCGCCGACGACGCCCACGCGTGGTTCGTCGACCAGAAAGCCGACCCGGAACTCGGCTGGCGCATGGAGGTCAAGGGCGATGATGGGGACTGGGCCTTCTTCGACAGCAGTGAGGGCGACCGCAAATACTGATTCTGATGGCCTTGCCTGGCGAGCGACCGCTCTTGCACAGTTAGAAGCGGCGTGTCGGCGTACAGACGCGGTCGCTCGCGCGGTGGAGGATGGGCAGCATGCCGAAGCTGAGCGCGGGCCTGCTGCTCTACCGACCGACCGACGGCACCGTCGAAGTGCTCATCGGCCACCCGGGCGGACCGTTCTGGGCGCACAAGGACCAGGGCGCGTGGTCGATCCCCAAAGGCGAGTACACCGAGGGTGAAGACCCGTGGGCCGTCGCGTGCCGCGAGTTCGAAGAAGAACTCGGCAAGCCGCCGCCGGCCGGCCCGCGCATCGATTTCCCGCCGCTGAGGCAGCCGAGCGGCAAGATCATCACCGCGTTCGCGGTGCGGGGCGACCTCGACCTCGACGGCACCTTCTCCAACACGTTCCCGCTGGAGTGGCCGAAGGGGTCTGGCAGGGTCAGGGAGTTTCCCGAAATCGACCGGGCGGGTTGGTTTTCGGTGGCGCAGGCTCGGTCCAAGCTGTTGAAGGGTCAGCGGCCGCTGCTGGACGGTCTGTTGGCGGCAATCGAAGGCGACGAACACCTCGGGTCTCGATCGCGTTGATGGTCAATGCCCGGCCGTGGATCCGCCAGCCGGCCCGCGCCCGCAGGTATTCGTCGTCGTAGCGCAGATGCCACACCAGGTCGGACGCCTGGCCGTCGGTGACCGTCCAGTGGTGGGCGATGCAGGTGATCCGGCCGAGCGCGTAATCGGGCTCGCCGCCTGGGGCGTACACCTCGCCGACGATCGCGTGCTCGGTACGGGTCACCGCGACCAGCGCCGCGAGCGCCGCGCGCACGCCGTCGCGGCCGCGGTGGCACCGCACCGGCTCCAACGACCGCGGCGGGTCCGGCAGCCGCAGTTCGGCGTTCTCGGTGAACAACTCGACCACGTCGTCGAACCGGCGGTCGTCGACCGCAGAGGCGTAGATATGCACCAGATCGGCCACCGCCAACCGGTCCGCGGTACGCAGCCTCATCCGGTCAGCCCCAGCCGCTGCGCACAGGCCGACAGCTGGTCGCGGGCCTCGTCGATATCGGTCGTCAGCGGCATGGCCAGGATCAGGCGGTGCGCGCCGAGCGCCTCGAGTTTGGCTGCCCGTTCGCCGTCGATTTTGGTGACGAGATGCCCGAGCGAGAGTTCCAGCGCATCGGGATCGCGCCCGCAACGCGCGGCCTCGTCGCGCATCAGCGAGACCAGCTGGGCCAGTTCGGTGCCGCCGACACCGAGCGGCTGGAACCCGTCGCCGAGCCGGCCGGCCCGCCGGGCCGCCGCGCGGCTATGCCCACCGATGTGAATCGGTATGTGCGCCAAGGGTTTCGGATAGCACATCGCGTTGTCGAAGTCGAAGAACTCACCGTGGAAGTCGGCTCCTTCCGGGCTGTCCTGCCACAGCAGGCGTAGCACCGCGAGCTGCTCGTCGGCGCGCCGGCCCCTGCTGCCGAAGTCGGTCCCGCAGGCCTCGATCTCCTCCTTGAGCCAGCCCATGCCCACGCACAGCCGCACTCGGCCACCCGAGAGCGCATCGACGGTGGCGACCCGCTTGGCCAGCACCACGGGGTGATGGTTGGGCAGCACGAGCACCCCGGTGGCCAGCCCGAGCCGCCGGGTCTGACCGGCCAGGAACGCAAGCAGGTCAAGGGGATCTGGCACATTGCAGTCGGCCGGCAATTCCACGCGGCCCGACGCGTCGTAGGGGTAGACGCTGGCGTACCGCGACATCAGCACGGTGTGCTCGACCACCACGAGCGACTCGAATCCGCACGCCTCCAGATGCTGCGCGAATGCGGCCATGAAAACGGGCTCTGCGGTGACACCCGCGGCGACGGGCGCGATGACGGCGTACTTCATGGCAGCGGGGGCAAGCCGTTGCTTTCGCGGATGGCCCTGCGGCATTCGCGGCGGGTCTGACCGGTCTGCTCCATGCACACCCGTACGGGGGATTCCTCGGCGATCGGCAGCGGTGGGTCGGTTGGTTCGGTGCTCACCGTCGGGCTCGCGACGTCGCCCTCGGTCAGCGACCAGATCGAGTCACCGGTGGTCTGCAGCGTCGAGCAGTACGCGGTCGAGCCGTCGGCCGTCGTCGCGGTGCGGCCGACGGGGGAGCAGTCGGCCCCGATCACCGCCGTGGAGTCATCGTCTGACGGCGACGACGGTGCGGTGGTCGTGTCGTCGTCGCCGGCGGTCGTCGTCGTGGTGGCGGGGCCGTCGGTCGGTGTGGTGGTCGTCGGCGGCGGTGGTGGTGGTGCCAAGGGTGCCGACGCGACGGACGTGGTTGTCGTCGGTGCCGCGGCCGGACGCTCGTCGTCGGCGCGGCGCATCTCGGCCAGGCCGAAGACGACCGCGACCGCAAGCAGCACCGCAAGAACGGCCGGCACCAGTACGCCTGCCCGCAGCAAAGAGCGCTTCGGCCGGGTGACGGCCATCGCCAGCTGGGTGCCGTCGTCGTCCGACGAGGAGACGCCGAGGTGGTGGCTGAGCGCCCGCGCGAAGTCGGCGCAGCGCTCGAACCGGTCCTTGGGATCTTTGGCCAGCGCCTTGGCCAGCACAGGATCCAGAGCCGCGAAGTCGGGGCGGCGGGCGCTGATCTGGGGTGGCGCCGCCGACAGGTGCTGGCTGATGACGACGGCGGGATTGGAGTTGCGAAACGGCGGCGACCCGGTCAGTAAATGAAATGCGGTGGCCGCCAACGCATACTGGTCTGCCCGACCGTCCAACCGCTCGCCCATCAGTTGTTCGGGCGCGGCATAGGAGACGGTACCCACCGTCATGTTCGTTGCTGTCAGCCCGCTGACGTCGTTCACCCAACGCGCGATTCCAAAGTCGGCCAACAGAATTCGTTGGTCACCGGATTCGGGATGGGCGAGCAGTATGTTGGCGGGCTTGACGTCGCGGTGCAGCAGGCCGCCGTGGTGGGCGTAGTCGAGGGCACCGGCGATCGCGCTGATGATCGCGGCAACCTCCCGCGGGGGCATCCCGTCGGGATAGCGCTCCTGCAACAGTTCCGCGGCGTCGGTGCCGTCGACGTAGTCCATCGAGATCCAGATCTGGCCGTCGGCCTCACCGCGGTCGTGCACCCCGACGATGTGCGGATGCCACAGCGTGGCCGCGATGTCGGCCTCGCGCTCGAACCGTCGGCGGTAGTCATCGTCGGCCGACACCGAGGCGGGAAGCACCTTGAGCGCGTCGCGGCGCGGGAGGCGCGGATGCTGGGCCAGGTAAACCTCGCCCATGCCACCGGAGCCGAGCAGGCGCAGGATGGTGTATCCGGCGAACGTCGCGCCATCGGCCAGCGGCATGGCCGAATAGTACGAGACGACTACAGATCCAGCGTCAGATCGGACCCCTCGGCGGCGCGCGAGACGCAGATCAACATCAGCCCGCCGGCGCGTTCACTGTCGGCGAGCAACGTGTCGCGATGGTCGACGGCGCCCGCCAGCACACGGGTGCGGCAGGTCCCGCAGAAGCCCTGCTGGCAGGAGTACGGCGCGGGCACACCCGATCGGCGCAGCGCGGCGAGCAGTGTCTCGTCGGCCCCGACGTCGACAGTCTCGCCGGTCGAGGCCGCCACCACCGAGAAACCCGAGCCGTCCACAACCGGCGCGGCGGCGAACCGCTCGAAGTGCAGCTCGACATTGTCGCGGCCGACCAGCCGCTCGCGGATCGCGGTCAACATGGGCGCCGGCCCGCATGCGTAGACCGCGGTGCCGTCGGGACAGTCGCCGAGCAACTCGTCGGCGCTCGGCAGGCCCGCGACGTCGTCGGTGCGGATCTGGACGGGGTGCCCGAACCGCGCGACCTCGTCGACGAACGGCAGGCTGTCGCGACTGCGGCCGCTGTACAGCAGCGACCAGTCGACGCGGAGGCGCTGTGCGAGCCTCAGCATCGGCAGGATCGGGGTGATTCCGATACCGCCGGCGATGAACCGCAGCCGCTGCGTCGGGGATCCGAAGCCCGGCACGGTCATCGGGAACGCGTTGCGCGGCCCGTGCGATGTCACCGTCGCTCCCGGCCGCAGCGCCTCATGCACCTCGATCGAGCCCCCGCCGCCGGCCGGGATGAGCCGCACCGCGATGCGGTAGCTGTCGCCGTGCCCAGGGTCGCCACACAGCGAGTAATGGCGCACCAGCCCGCTGGGCAGCGTGATGTCGATGTGTGAGCCCGGAGACCACCGGGGCAGCGGCTTGTCGTCGGCCGCGGTCAGCGTCAACGCGACCACGTGCTCGTCGCGCGCCACCACCTGCCGGTCGACGACGCGCAGCACGTGCGTGCGGTCGAACTCGGGAAGCGGAGCGACCCGACGGACGGCGCCGGCGAGCGCCTCCATCCCGGTTATCACCGCTTCCGCCATGCCCATCATCACGTAACGCCGGCCCGGCCGCAGCGGATTGGGCGGCAGCTGCCGGTAGCGTTCCCGTAACCCCATCAACGGTGCGCGGCGCGGGCGGCGGGTGAGGTGCCCAGGTAGGCGACGGCTTGAGCGGTCGAGCCCATCTCCTCGGGAGAGAAGCCGGGCCGGAAGTACGTCAGCGTGTTGACCCCGAACAGGGTTCGGAACTTGGGCAGCAACCCGAGTTCGGAGTCGCGCATCCGCATCCGCTGCATCGCCCACCATCCGATGTCGCAGTTCGGATCGGATCTGAGCAGGTACCAGGTGCCGCGTTGGAAGAACACGAACATGGCCGTGGCCGCCACCGTCATCGCCCGGATCCTGTCGGGATAGCTGTTGTGGAAGTACACCGCAACGTCATGGGCGACACAGCGGTGCTCGACCTCTTCGCTGCCGTGCCAGCGGAACAGGTCGACCATGGTCGGGTCGGCGCCGTGGTCGTCCCAGGTGGAGTTGAGCGCGAAATCGCCGAGCACCGCGGTGTAGTGTTCGAGTGCCGCGATCAACCACAACCGTTCGCAGAGATTGTTGAGTCGCCGCTCGGGGTCATCGGAATCCGTTGGCGCCAAAACCTTTCCGAACATGTACTCAACGAGGTTCATCATGGGCGCGGGATCAACTCCGTTGCCAATGAGGAACTTCTCGATCACGTCGTCGTGAGCGGCGGCGTGCGTCGCCTCCTGACCGGTGAAACCCCGGATGTCGTCGGCGAGGCTGGAATCCTTGACCAGCGGCAGTGCCTCGTTGTAGGTGCGCACGAACCAGTGCTCGGCCGCGGGCAACACCACGTTGAACAGGTTGATCATGGTGGACGCCACGGGGTGGCCGGGGATCCACTCCAGGGAGATGCCGGACAGGTCGAAATGCACCTTGCGGGCCTGGATCTGGACCCGGCCCGGGTCGACCTCGTGATCGAAACGACGCGGGCGCAACGCCACCGGCTGAGCCGGCGAATCTGCCATTCTGGCTCCTCCTTCGTGCCGAACAGTCTACGTCCGATAAGTCGTCAGTCAGGTTTCAGGATCGCGGGCCGCGTGTATAACACCTTCCATGGCGGGCATCGACGACGTTTTCGGGTGGGCCAAGCAGCAGGTGTCCGCCCGGGTGCCCAAGGCCGACCTGGATCAGCGCGACCCCGACTACATTCGCGAACAGCTGCCCGGCCTGTGGCTGCTGGCGTCGCTGTATTTTCGTGCCGACGTGCGGGGGCTGGACCGTATCCCCGCCGACGGCCCGGTGTTGTTGGTGGGCAACCACAGCGGAGGCAACCTGCCACCGGACACATTCGTGTTCACGCTGGCGTTCAGCTCGTACTTCGGCGTCGAGCGGCCGTTCTACCAACTCGCGCACAACCTCGTCGTCTCGATGCCGGGACTGGGCTCGCTGCGCAAGTTCGGCACCGTCGCCGCCAATCCCGACAACGCCAAACTGGCGCTGGCGTCTGGCGGAGCCCTGCTGGTGTATCCGGGCGGTGACTACGAGGTGTTCCGGCCGTCGTGGAAGCGCCACGAAGTCGACTTCGGCGGCCGCAAGGGTTATGTGAAACTCGCCCGCGAGGCGGGCGTGCCGATCGTGCCGGTCGCCAGCGTCGGCGGTCAGGAAGCGGCCCTCTTCCTCGACCGCGGTCAATGGCTGGCCAAGCTGCTGATGGTCGACAGGTTGGCGCGCCTCAAGAGCGTGCCGATCCTGTTGGCGCCGCCGTGGGGTCTCATCGTCAGCGACATGGTGCCGCGGCTGCCCCTGCCGACGAAGATCGCCATCGAGGTGCAGACGCCCATCGACGCGGACGACATCGCGACCAGTGACGACGACGTCGTCGATGACAAGGTGTTGGCCAGTCTGCAGGCCGGCGTCGACAGGTTGGCCACCGGACGACGCCTTCCGGTGCTGGGCTGATGTTCCGATGAGGGTGCAGCGCCAGTGCGTCATCGACGCCGAGCGGGACCGGGTGTGGAAGGTGATCAGCGACCCGGGGTGCTACCCGGAGTTCATGGCGAGCCTCAACCGGTTTGAGACGCTGACCGAGGGTCCGGCCGGATTGGGCGCCCGCTACACCGTGCACTGGAAAGTGGGCTCGGTGCCGATCGGCGGCACGGTGGAACTGGTCGAGTTCGACCCGCCTCGGGAGCTGTCCTGGACCGCGCTGACCGGGGTGTCTCAGCGCGGCCGGTTCCGGCTGCGGGAGACCGACGACAGACGAACGAAGGTGACGTTCCGGCTGTCCTATGAGTCGGCAGGCAATCTGCTCGGGTTGATCGCCGACCGAGTGGCCGCGCGCCAGGTGGGTCGCAACATGAGCAGGACACTGACGAACCTGCGTTCGATGGTGGAGGGTTAGCGTCTCAGCCGGCCGGCGCCGGCGGCGCACCCGCGCCCGGGGCGCCCTGAATCGGCACCACCGGGGTCGGCGTCACGGTCGTGATGCCGTTGCTGCCGACCGTCGGCCCGCCCGAGGGAGCCATCTCCGCAATCAAATCGGCCGCCTTCTGGCTGCAGTCCAGCATCAGCAGCATGCGGCCGGAGGAGGTGACCTTCTGCTGGTCGACCAGGCACTGCGCCTGCGGGAGCACGCTGCCGACCGACCCGCCGAAGTACGCCTTGACTCCCTGGGACTTCAGGATCTGAAGGGCCCGGTTGTACGGTTCGCCGACCACGTTCAGGCTGTTCGGCTGCGACATCGCGATACCGGCACCGACCAGCGCCACGGAACCGCCCGCGACGAGTGCCCCGCCGAGCGCGAAAAGCTTGTTCACGTGATCTCCCTAGGTGTGCGGTGCGAACATATCGCAGCCGTGACGAATGTGAAACCGGAGGAGAAGTCCGCGGCGTTACACCGCCTAGCGCACGGCCGCCCGCATGACCTCGCCGAGCCGCGCTGCGCTGGTATCGGCGAACACATCTTCCAGCAGCACTTTCTTGCCGTCCGGACGGGCCAGCGGCACGCGCCAGTTCGGATACTCGTCGGTGGTGCCCGGCTGGTTCTGGGTGCGCAGGTCACCGACCGCGTCGGCGAGCGACAGCGACAGCAACCGCGACGGGGTGCGGCCGAGGTAGCGGTGCAGCGACTCGACGATCTCGGCGACACCGGGATATCCGGTGTCGCCGCCCAGCAGCCCGACGCGGCGCAGTTCGTCCAGCCACTTCGTCTGCTGCTCGCGGTCGGCGGCCAGTTCCTCGTCGGCGGGCCGCGTCAGGAGCCCGAGTTCGTCACGGAGACGGACGTGTTCGCCGGCCAGGTAGCCCGCGGTCGGGGGCAGGTCGTGCGTGGTGACCGCCGACAGGCAGAACTCGCGCCACCGCTCGGCGGGCAGCGGGCGGGCGGGCGCATCGCCGCCGTCGCGGTCGGCCTCGAACCACAGGATCGACGTTCCGAACAGACCGCGCTCGTGCAGGTAGTCGCGCACCCACGGTTCGACGGTGCCGAGGTCCTCGCCGACCACGACCGCTCCCGCGCGGTGCGCCTCGAGCGCGACGATGCCGATCATCGCCTCGTGGTCGTAGCGCACATAGGTGCCTGCGGTGGGTGGCGCCCCGTTCGGGATCCACCACATCCGGAACAGCCCGATGATGTGATCGATACGCACACCGCCCGCGTGCCGCAAGACGGCGTTGACCAGTGCTCGGAACGGCTCGTAAGCGAGCTTCTCGAGTTGGTCCGGGCGCCACGGCGGCTGGGACCAGTCCTGGCCGAGTTGGTTGAACTCGTCGGGCGGCGCACCCGCGGTGACCCCGAGCGCGAGCACGTCCTGCAGCGCCCACGCATCGGCGCCGTCGGGGTCCACCCCGACCGCGAGGTCATGCATGATGCCCAGGCTCATCCCGGTCTGCAGTGCAGTGGCCTGTGCCGCGGTCAGCTGGTCGTCGAGCTGCCACTGCAACCAGCGGTGAAAGTCCACGGCGTCGGCGTGCTCGGCGGCGAAGTCCGCCACGGCGTCGCCCGCCGGATGCCGCAGTTCCGGTGGCCACTCATGCCAGTCGCCGCCGTGACGCTCGGCAAGGGCACACCAGGTGGCGAAGTCGTCGAGGCTGGCGCCCTCACGCTCGCGGTACGCGGCATAGGCCAGTTCTCGCCCGGCGGAGCGCGGCGCCGCGTAGACCGCCTCCAGCGCGGAGCGCTTCACCTTCCAGGCGGCGTCGCGGTCGATCTGGTCTGCGCGGTCGGCGCGGGACTGCACGGACTCGCGCAGTTTGCGTATCCGGTTGCGGCGTCGGACGTAGGCGTACTCCGGGACCGCCTCTACGCGCAGATAGATCGGGTTGACGAAGCGGCGCGAGGTCGGCAGATAAGGGGAGGGCTCCATCGGCGCGACCGGAGCGGCCGCGTGCAGTGGGTTGACCAGAATGAAGCCCGCGGCGTGCCGGGCGGCCGACCACACCGCGAGGTCGGTCAGATCGGTCAGATCGCCGATGCCCCATGACCTTTCCGACCGCACGCTGTACAACTGGGTGGCCAGTCCCCACTGTCGGCCCGCAGGAGGGCGCAGCGAGGCGGGGGAGACGATGATCGGCGTGCCGAATTCCGACGAGTCGGCCTGCAGAACCAGGCGGTGGTATCCGATGGGCAGCCCGGCGGGCAATTCGAAGGTCGCCTCGCCGATCAGTCTGCCATCCAAATCGTAAGGCGGCCTGTTGTTTTCGAGCTGTCTAAGGTCCGTGCGCACCGACCCGTCCTCCAGGACCACCCGTAGGGCGACGGGGTTTCCGTGCGTGACGTGAACCCAGAACGTCGGCGCGGTCCCGGTGCGCCCGATGATCGTCGGCGGCAGGTGGCGCGACCAGTATTCGCGGTCGTGTGCGGTGAGCGCCTCGACGCGGTCGTTCTCGGTGGCGGCCTCGACGCCCAGCGCGCCAAGCACCGAGATCAGCGTCGACTCGGTCACCGCGGTGCGGGCACCCGTCCAGTTCTCGTATTCCGTTGCGACGCCGTAGCGTCGCGCCAACTCCACTAGCGACGCGGTGGGCTCTGTCATGTCGCCAATCTTGCCCCGAAGCCGTCGCCACGTGTCAGCACGCGATGCCGGATACCCCGTTCGGGCGAGGTCAACCGGCCTTCCCACGTGGGAAACCGCGGCTCGCGGCGTCTGTAGGGTCGACAGGTATGGCGCCCGACCGGTCGGACACCGCCGAGGTGCGCACCCGCCGGGCCCGGGTAGCCGTCGCGGCGCTGTTTTTGACCAACGGCGTGGTGTTCGCCAACCTGTTGCCCCGCTATCCCGAGATCAAGACCGACCTCGGCTTGTCGAACTCCGCCTACGGGGCCGCGATCGCGGCGTTCTCCGCGGGCGCATTGGCCGCCGGCCTGAGCGCGGCCACGCTTATCCGCCGCTTCCGCTCGGCGCGGGTGGCGGTTATCGGCACCATCGGCATCGGGGTGTTCGTCGTGCTCGCCGGGGTCGCGGCATCCCCGGTGCTGTTCGCCGCGGCCCTGTTTCTGGCGGGGGCCTGCGATTCGGTGACCGACGTCGCGCAGAACGCCCACGGACTGCGCGTGCAGCGCAGCTACGGCCGCTCGATCATCAACTCCCTGCACGCCGTGTGGGCGGGCGGCGCGATCCTGGGCGGGTCCATGGGCGCCGCCGCGATCGCACTGGGCATCTCGCGCGGTGTGCATCTCGGTGTCGCGGCGGTGCTGTGCAGCGTGGTCGTGCTGGCCGCGTACCGCTATCTGCTGCCCGGGGCCGACCACGACGCCGATCCGGCCGCGCGAACCGGCGGCGGCGGCGATGCCGGCGTCGCGGTCTACGCCACGCTGCTGGCCCTGGTGGTCATCGCCGTAGCCGGCGCCACCGTCGAGGACGCGGGCAACTCCTGGGCCGCCTTGTACCTGCGCGACGCGCTGGGCGCGCCCGGCCCGGTCGCGGTGACGGGCTATATCGCCGTGGTCACGTTCATCTTCATCGGGCGGCTGGTCGGGGACCGGCTGGTCGACCGGTTCGGGGAGCGCGCCGTGGTGCGCGCGGGCGGGCTGATCACGGCCGTCGGTATGGGGCTCGCACTGGCGTTCCCGTCGGTGCCCGCCACCATCGCGGGGTTCGCGATTGCCGGACTCGGCGTGTCCACGCTGGTGCCGTCGGCCATGCACGCCGCCGATCAGCTGCCGGGCCTGCGACCGGGCAGCGGTCTGACGATCCTGACGTGGCTGATGCGGATCGGGTTCTTCGGGGCGCCAGAGCTCGTCGGGGTGATCGCCGACGCGACGAGCCTGCGGATCGGGTTGCTCACCGTGCCGGCGGCGGGACTGCTGGTGGTCCTGCTAGCCGGCGTGCTCAGTGCCCGACGCCGCCAAGCTCGATCGTGAGCACACCGCCGACGATGAGCGCGATGCCCAGCGCCATCACCCACGTCAGTGGTTCGGCGAACAGGTAGCGCGCGATGACCGCGACCAGTGCCACCCCGCAAGCGGTCCAGACGCCGTAGGCGATACCCACCGGCATGCCCAGGGCCAACGTCAGCCACAGCAGGTAGAACGAGGCGAGATAGCCGACGGCCACCGGGGCGATCCAGGCCTTCTTGCGGAACCCGTCGGAGGCGCGCAACGACAGCGTCGCGAACACCTCGATCGCTATCGCGCCGGCCAGCGTCCAATACATCACGGCTGGCTCGCCGGACGGTGAGAGCCGAGTTCGACGAGCAGCACCCCGCCGATGATCAGCCCGATGCCCGCCACGATCGGCCAGGTGAACGGGTCACCGAAGATCGCGGCGGCCAGCACCGCGGTGCCCGCGGTTCCCATGGCACCCCAGATCCCGTACGCAACGCCGACCGCCACCCCGGCGCGCAACACCGCCGTCAGGAATCCGAAAGCCGCGAGGTAACCGAGGACGACGACGACCAGCCACGCCGAATGATCTTGCGACGCACGCAAAGACAGCGTCGCGACGACCTCGGTGGTGACAGCGGCGGAAAGCAGCACCCACTTGCGCACGCAATCAAGTTAGCCGAGGGAGCCGACCGCGCGATCCACCATCGGGGTCAGCACGTCGTGTGCGAACCGGCGCAACTCCACATCGTCCCCGAAGTCCGGGTCGCTCGGCGGCATCCAGGTGTAGCTGAAGAACAACCGGGCGAACGCGTCGGCGACCCAGCGCACCGGCTGTGCCGGCACGCCGGACGCCCCACCGTGGATGTAGCGCCGCGTAGCCTGAACAAGCTCGTTTGATCGTTTCGAGGGAGGTCTTCATGCGGTCAGAGGTACGGCGCATGACCGACCAGGGCCTGGTCGTCGACACCGTGAGTGGCCCGGTCCGCGGCCTCGACGACAACACCGTGAAGGTATGGAAGGGAATCCGGTTCGCGGCCCCGCCGGCGGGCGAGTTGCGGTGGCGGCCACCCGAACCACCGCGACGGTGGACCGAGCCTGCGGATGCCACCCGGGTCGGCCCGGTGTGCCCGCAGCCGGCCGATCGTCGACTCCCGATGGATCTCGGCGCGCCGCAGGGCGACGACTTCTTGACCCTCAACGTCTGGGCGGGATCGGATGTCGACCCAGGTGCGGGTAAACCGGTGCTGGTGTGGGTGCACGGCGGCGCTTACGTCATCGGCTCGTCGGCGCAGCCGCTTTATCATGGCCGTGCGCTCGCGTCCGGCGGAGACGCGGTCATCGTCACGGTGAACTACCGGTTGGGCGCATTGGGCTTTTTGGACCTGTCGGCGTTCGACGACAGCTTCGCCACCAACTTGGGTCTGCGCGACGTGGTGGCCGCGCTGCAATGGGTACGCGACAACATCGCGGCGTTCGGGGGCGACCCGAACCGCGTGACGGTCTTCGGCGAATCCGCGGGCGCCGGGATCATCACCACGCTGCTGGCCAGTCCAGCCGCCGCGGGCCTGTTCGGCGCCGCGATCGCGCAGAGCTCGCCGGCGACGTCCATATACGACCGGCAGCGTTCGCAGCAGGTGGCGGCGCTGTTTCTCGACCAACTCGGAATGCGACCCGACGACGTCGACCGGTTGGCCTCGGTGCCCACCTCCGCCTTGCTGGCCGCCTCGAAGCATGTCTTCGACCACATCCCGGTGCGCACTCCCGGCACACTGGCGTTCGCGCCGATCATCGACGGTGACATGGTGCCGGCGCATCCGGTCCGGCTCGCCCGCGAGGGGCGCACGCACCCGGTTCCGCTGATCATCGGAACAAACAAGCACGAAGCGGCGCTGTTCCGCTGGATGAAGTCGCCGCTGATGCCGATCACGCCGAAAGCGATTCGGGCGATGTTCGCCGAGATCGCGGCCGAACAACCGGATCTGCAGCTCCCGGACGAGCGGCAGATCCGCGCCGCCTACCGTGGCCGGGGAAAGGCTATCGGGCTGGGCGTCGCGCGCGACATCGGGTTCCGGATGCCGTCGGTCTGGTTCGCCGAGGGCCATCGCGAGGTGGCGCCGGTGTACCTGTACCGCTTCGACTTCGCCACTCCGATGCTGCGAATGCTGCGTCTGGGCGCCGCGCACGCCACCGAATTACCCTATGTCTGGGGCAATCTCGTCACCGGCGCGAAGGACCCCATCTTCAAACTGGGCGGGTTGCAGGCGGGCAGGCTGGTCTCGGAGCGGATTCGGCGGCGCTGGCGCAACTTCGCCCTCGACGGCACACCCGCGGGTGCGGCGGGTGATGCGGTCTGGCGGCCGTACCGCGACGACGACCGCGCGACGCTGATCATCGACGCCCAGGACCGGTTGGTCGACGACCTCGACCGTGATTTGCGCAGCGCATGGGGCGATCAGGTGCTGAGCTTCCGTTGAGTCGTATGCTTTGCCCGGAGGTTTCGACGTGGATGTGAGTGGTGCCTTCGCGCACGTATTGCCACCGTTGATGCACGACCCCGTGATGTTCGCGGTGCCGTTCTTCCTGTTGCTGCTGGTCATCGAGTGGACCGCCGCCCAGCGGCTGGCATACGTGGAGGCCGAGCGAGCACCGGCAGGGGCGTATCAGCGGTCGGATGCCTGGGCGAGCATCTGGATGGGCGTGGTCTCGATCGGCACGAGCGGTGTCATGAACTTCCTCGCGCTGCTCGGCTACGCGGCGTTGTACGTCTACGTCGCGCCGTGGCAGTTGGCGGCCGACGCCTGGTACACGTGGGTGATCGCGATCGTCGGGGTGGACCTGCTCTACTACGTCTATCACCGCATAGCGCACCGGGTTCGGCTAATCTGGGCAACCCATCAGGCGCACCATTCCAGCCAGTACTTCAACTTCGCCACCGCGCTGCGGCAGAAGTGGAACATCAGCGGCGATGTGTTTCTGCGCGCACTGCTTCCGCTGTTCGGCGTGCCACCGTGGATCGTCTTCGCCAGCTTCTCGATCAACCTGATCTACCAGTTCTGGATTCACACCGAACGCATCGGAAAGCTCTGGGCGCCATTCGAATTCGTGCTCAACACGCCGTCGCACCACCGGGTGCATCACGGTATGGACCAGCAGTACCTGGACAAGAACTACGGCGGTATTTTCATCCTGTGGGACCGCCTCTTCGGCAGCTTCCAGGCAGAGACCGTGCGTCCGCACTACGGGTTGACCAAGCAGGTCGACACCTTCAACATCTGGAAACTGCAGACGCACGAGTACGTGGCGATCGCCCGCGACGTGCGGCAGGCGTCGCGGTGGCGCGACAAACTGGGCTACATCTTCGGCCCACCCGGCTGGGAACCCGCCAAACGTCGCCTCGTTGCCCAGAAATCGGCTGCGGTCAGCGCCTGAGTCGGCGCTCGACCGGCCGGCCCGCCCCGCAGCGGTTCTTGCGGCCTCACTTTCGATTCATCGCGGTTTCGTGCCGGAAGTGCGACCGGGGCGTAACGTCTCTGTGACCTTGACCGATGGGCTTGTTACGGGGCCATCGTGGAGGTCGCCCCCGGTCGGGCGGTGTTTGCCGCATCTCCGGCCGGGTACAGCGGCCCGCAACACGCAGGACCCGAACTAAACATTGGCTCGACGAGCGGAGGCGGCGGTGCGCCGACACTGGAACCGGGTGCTGGCGGGTCTGGCCGCGCCGATCACCGCGCTTGCGCTCGGCTCCGCACCCGCGCAGGCGACCCCGGGTGTGGTTGTCCACCCCGGCATGGAGATCCAGCAGGACACCAACGTGTGCACCCTGGGCTACGTCGATCCTTCGACGCGGATTGCGTTCACCGCGGGGCACTGCCGAGGCAGTGGGCCGGTCCGGGACCGGAACGGCAACCTCATCGGGATGCAGACGGTGTATCGCGACAACACCCCGAACGGTGCGACCGTCGACACCAACCACCAGATCGCGGACTGGGAAGCGATCGCGCTGGCCCCCGACGTCGTGATCAACAACATCCTGCCCGGCGGCAAGGTGCTGGTGTCGGATCCCGGCATCGTGCCGACGGCCGGACAGCCGGTGTGCCATTTCGGCGTGGTGACCGGTGAGAGCTGCGGCAACGTCGAGGCGGTCAACAACGGCTGGTTCACGATGGCCAACGGCGTCGTCAGCCAGAAGGGCGACTCCGGCGGTCCGGTGTATGTGATCACCCCCGACAACAGGGCGGTCCTGATCGGCATGTTCAACAGCACCTGGGGCCGCTATCCGGCCGCGGTGTCCTGGCAGACGGCGCGGCAGCAGGCGAGCGAGGACGTCATCTCCGCCGCGTCGGCGAGCGTGGGCGGGGTTTCGCTGCCTTAGGCGTGATGTCTCGACCGCCCTCATCCAACCCGTGGTCTCACCGCATTTGAAGGGTTTGCGCGACAACGGCTTTGCCTCGTTCGCGCGAGGTGCTACCGGAGGCTCCACGCGGTCGACGGCGCAGGTCGACGGATGGCGTTCTGGCCAATCGGGCCGGCCGCGGATATCCTCGACGCGATGCTTGCCCAGACACCTGTCCAGATCGCGTGGGTGACGCGGGACCTCGACGCCACCGAGCAGTCGCTCACCACATTGCTGGGGGCCAAGAAGTGGGTGCGCATGCCCGACGTCCACTTCGCGCCGGATGCGTGCACCTACCGCGGTGAGCCCGCGGACTTCGTCGCGAGCATCTCGCTCAGCTACGCCGGCGACACCCAGTTGGAGCTGATCGCCCCGGTGACCGGGCGCAACATCTACACGGATTTCCTCGACACCGCCGGTCCCGGTATGCATCACATCTGCATCGAGGTCGACGACGTCGAGGCGGCACTGGCAGAACGCGAAGCCGTGGCGGTGCAGCGCGGTGTGATGCCGGGCGGTATGGAGTTCGCGTACGTCGCGGCCACCGGCCTCCCCTACCTGGAGATCGCCTACCTGCCCGACGAGATCAGGGCGTTCTTCGCCCACATCAAGCAGGAGCAGCAGTGAGCACGGACGTTCCCGACACCATCAGCGCCGCGGCTGTCTCGTCATGGTCCGACGAGGTCGACGTCCTGGTGATCGGCTTCGGCATCGCCGGGGGATGCGCGGCTGTCAGCGCCGCCGCCGCCGGGGCGCGGGTGTTGGTGCTGGAGAAGGCGGCCGACGCGGGCGGGACGACCTCGATGGCCGGCGGGCATTTCTATCTGGGCGGCGGCACCGCGGTGCAGCAGGCCACCGGTCACGACGACAGCGCCGAGGAGATGTACTCCTACCTGGTCGCGGTGTCGCATGAACCCGAACACGACAAGATCCGCGCCTACTGCGAGGGCAGCGTCGAGCACTTCAACTGGTTGGAGGGCTTGGGCTTTCAGTTCGAGCGCAGCTACTACCCGGGCAAAGTCGTCGTGCCGCCGGGCACCGAGGGCCTGTCGTATACCGGCAACGAGAAGGTGTGGCCGTTCTGCGAACAAGCCAAGCCGGCCCCCCGCGGGCATTCGGTCCCTGTGCCGGGCGAACTCGGCGGCGCCGCGATGGTCATCGACCTGCTGGTGAAGCGCGCGACGGAACTGGGTGTGGCGATCCGCTATGAGACCGGGGTGACCAACCTGGTCGTCGAGGACGGGTCGGTGGTCGGCGTGCGCTGGAAGCGCTTCGGCGAGACGGGCGCGATCAAGGCCAAGGCGGTGATCATCGCCGCGGGCGGTTTCGCGATGAATCCCGACATGGTCGCCGAGTTCACCCCGGCCCTTGGCCACAGGAGGCGTACGAAGCACCACGGCGAAGTGGAGCCCTACATCCTGGGCAACCCGAATGACGACGGGCTGGGCATCCGCATGGGTATCTCCGCGGGCGGAGTCGCCAGGAACATGGACCAGTTGTTCATCACCGCCGCCGCGTATCCGCCGGAGATCCTGCTGACCGGGGTGATCGTCAACAAGGACGGCAAGCGGTTCGTCGCCGAAGACTCATACCATTCGCGCACATCGGCTTTCGTGCTCGAGCAGCCGGAGCAGACGGCCTATCTGGTGGTGGACGAGGCGCACATGGAGATGCCCGAGATGCCGTTGATCAAGTTCATCGACGGATGGGAGACCGTCGAGGAAATGGAAGTGGCGCTTGGCATTCCGCAGGGCAACCTGGTCGCCACGCTCAACCGCTACAACGAGTTCGCCGCCCGTGGTGAGGATCCGGACTTTCACAAACAGCCCGAATACGTCGCCGCCCAGGAGACCGGTCCGTTCGCGGCGTTTGATTTGTCTCTGGGCCGGGCGATGTACTCCGGTTTCACCATGGGCGGGCTGGCGGTGTCGATCGACGGCGAGGTGTTGCGGGAGGACGGTTCCGTCGTCCCCGGCCTGTACGCGGCCGGCGCGTGCGCGTCGAACATCGCTCAGGACGGCAAGGGCTACGCCAGCGGAACCCAACTCGGCGAAGGGTCGTTCTTCGGGCGGCGGGCGGGGAGACACGCAGCCAGGCGCCCAGGCGCACACGCCGCAGCGCGTTAGACGCGTGCCGGCTCGTCGCCCTCGACACGGCCCAACCGCCACTCGCCGTCGCCGAGCAACTCGAGCTCACGGGTGTGGTGCTGCTCGACGGTGCTGCGGTGGCTCACGCTGACCAGGATGGTGTCCGGCAACTCGGTGCGCACCAACTGGTAGAGCATGAACTCCAGACCCTCGTCGAGCGCGGACGTCGACTCGTCGAGGAACACCGCCTTGGGTTTGGTCAGCAGGATCCGCGCGAACGCGACGCGTTGCTGTTCGCCGGGGGAGAGCACCTTGGCCCAGTCGTCGACCTCGTCGAGGCGGTCGACGAGATGCGGCAGCGCCACTCTGCGCAGCATGTCATTGAGCTTCTCGTCGTCGATGGACCCGAGCTCGTTGGGGTAGGAGACGACCGCGCGCAGGTCGCCGAGCGGGACATAGGGCAGCTGGGACAGGAACATCGTTGCGTTATCCCCGTCGGGGCAAGACAGCGATCCCGTCGCGTAGGGCCACAGCTGGGCCAGGCTGCGCAGCAGCGTGGTCTTGCCGCTCCCGGACGACCCGGTGACGATCAGCGTGTCGCCGGACTCCAGGCGCAGGTCCAGGGAGTTCAGCAGCCGCTTGCCGTCGGGCGTGCGCACCTCCACGTCGTCGACCGTGACGGTGCCATCGGTATTGCCCATCCGTTGGAGTTCCGGCAATGCCCGGCCCTCCTCGTTTGCGACGACAAGCCCGTGGAGACGGATGATCGCGGCGCGGTAGCCGGCGAAGTTGTCGTAAGCATTGCGGAAGAACGACAGCCCGGTGAGAATCTCGCGGAACGCGCTCGCCGTCTGCGACAGCTGGCCGAGCGTGATCTCACCGTTGGAGAACCGCGAGAACTGCACGATGTACGGGATGAGCTCCTGAGCTTGCGAGATCGAGAGGTTCCAGCCGAGGAAGCCGGCCATCCGGTTCACGTACTTCTTGTAGTTCTCGACGATCGGCCTGAATCTCGTTCGCAAACCCGTCCTTTCGGCGAGCTCACCGCGGTAGAAGGCCACCGCCTCGGCGGCGTCGCGCAGTCGCACCAGCGCATACCGGAAGACGGCGTTGAACTTCTCGTTGTCAAACGCCAACGTGATGATGGGCCTGCCGATCCAGAACGCGACCACGGTGGCGAACAGGATGTAGACGATGCCGATCCAGAACATCGCCTTGGGCAGCTCGTAGCCGATGAAGGGCAGCGTCACCGGTCCCGACAGAGTCCACAGGATCGCGGTGAACGAGATCATCGAGGCGATCGCGTTGACGGCACCGAAGAGAAGTGTGGCAGTCGAGGTGTTGTTCGGCGTGTTCGGCAGCGGGCCGACGCCGGCGGTGAAGATGTCGACGTCCTGCTGGATCCGCTGGTCTGGGTTGTCGATCGTGTCGTCGATGAACCGACTGCGGTAGTACGCCTTGCCGTTGAGCCAGTCACCGGTGAGCCGGTCGGTGAGCCAGACCCGCCAGGCCAGCATGAACCTCTGCGTCATGAACAGGTCGAGCATGATCCGCGCCACGTACAGGGTGGCCAGCAACGTGAAGACCCTCATCGACAGCCAGAACCCGTCCTGGCCGGACTCCCTGATGGCATCGTCACCGGTCCCCAGGCCGGACGCGATGACCTGGAAGCTGGTCATCATGTCGCTGCCCTGATAGGTGAAGAGCACGGTCAGGCGAACTCCCACGACCACCGACAGCAGCAGCGCCCCCAGCCACACCCAGACCTTGAGGCTTTCCGCGCCCTTGAAATAGTCGCTGGTGATCCGCCAGAACTGGCGTCCCCAGGTCGTGAACCTGGCGATGAGCACCAAGATGACCAGCGTGCACACCGCCGCGATCGCCCAGCCTCTGGCAATCCAGATCAGCGACGTCCACAGTTCGTTGCCCCAGTCCAGCGTCGGGGCGAACATTCCCTCATCCACTCCGGCAAGGTACCGCGACAACCTTTTCGCGGCCCTTCAAAGGGCTCAGCTCGCGAATCAGCGCACGCGCCCCCGCATCGCTCGCCGATTTCTGCGTAAGGGCTGTGGCCGTCGCCGGATCGCGCCCCTGGTGTAGATGTCGACGCAACGCAGGGGGCGTCGGTGTCGACCCTTCGAAGATGCGTCGCAGCACAAGCTCCTCGGCGGGCTTGAGCGTCAGAGCCTTTCGCGTATTGCGGCGGCTCCACCGGCGGTGACCAGCCCGAGCGTTCCGGCACGTCTGATTAAGCTGCCACCATGAGCACCGACGCCCCGGTCCCAGCCGCGGTGAATGCGGGACACCTCATCGCCCGGCGGCTACGAGCCAGCGGGATCGACACGATCTTCACACTGTCCGGTGGCCACCTGTTCTCCATCTACGACGGCTGCCGGGCGGAGGACATCCGGTTGATCGACACCCGCCACGAGCAGACCGCCGCATTCGCGGCCGAGGGTTGGTCGAAGGTGACTCGGATCCCGGGTGTGGCGGCGTTGACGGCCGGGCCGGGCGTGACCAACGGCATGAGCGCCATGGCCGCCGCGCAGCAGAACCAGTCGCCGCTGGTGATCCTGGGCGGCCGGGCGCCGGCGTTGCGGTGGGGGCAGGGCAGCCTGCAGGAAATAGACCACATTCCGTTCGTCGCGCCGCTGACCCGGTTCGCCGCCACAGCCGAGACACCGGACGCCGTCGGGAAGGTGATCGACGACGCGCTGCTGGCCGCGGTCGGGGCGGCCGGAACGTCGTCGGGGGTCTCCTTCGTGGACTTCCCGATGGACCACGTGTTCGGTGAGGCCATCGACACCGCTGCGCCGGGAGCGCTGAGCCAGCCTGCCACCGTTGTGCCCGCCGAGGGCGAAGCGGTGGACGCCGCGATGCGAGTGCTGACAAGGGCGCGGCGGCCGGTCATCATGGCGGGAACCAACGTCTGGTGGGGTCACGCCGAGACCGCGCTGCTGAGCCTGGCGGAGTCGCTGCGCATCCCGGTTCTGATGAACGGGATGGCCCGCGGCGCCGTGCCCGCCGATCATCAGCTCGCGTTCTCGCGTGCCCGGTCGAAGGCGTTGAAGCAGGCAGACGTTGCGCTGGTGATCGGTGTGCCGATGGACTTCCGGCTCGGATTCGGAGCGGTGTTCGGAGCCGAGACCGCGCTGATCGCCGTCGATCGCGTGGCACCCGAGCGACCGCATCCGCGACCGGTCGCGGCCGGTTTGTACGGCGATATCACCGCCACCTTGTCCGCCCTGGCGACGGCCGGCGCACCCGACCATGAAGCCTGGATCGCCGAGTTGCGGGCCGTGGAGACCGCGGCGCGCACCGCGGAGGCCGATGAACTGCGCGACGACCGTACGCCGCTGCACCCGATGCGGGTGTACGCCGAGCTCAGCACGCTGCTCGACCGCGATGCGATCGTGGTGATCGACGCCGGCGACTTCGGCTCCTACGCCGGCCGCGTCATCGACAGCTACGTGCCGGGCGCCTGGCTCGACAGCGGCCCGTTCGGCTGCCTGGGTTCAGGTCCCGGTTACGCCCTGGCGGCCAAGCTGGCCCGGCCGGACCGGCAGGTCGTGCTGCTGCAGGGCGACGGCGCATTCGGGTTCTCCGGTATGGAGTGGGATACCTTGGTGCGACACGGGATTCAGGTGGTGTCGGTGATCGGCAACAACGGCATCTGGGCGCTGGAGAAACATCCGATGGAGGCGATCTACGGCTATTCCGTGGTGGCCGAACTGCGGCCGGGCACCCGCTACGACAAGGTGGTGACGGCTCTGGGCGGGCACGGCGAGTTGGTGTCGACGCCCGCCGAGTTGCGGCCCGCGCTGGAGCGCGCCTTCTCGGCGGGGCTGCCCGCGGTGGTCAACGTGCTGACCGATCCGACGGTGGCCTATCCGCGCCGCAGCAACCTTGCGTAAGACCTCTTGCGCGAGCCCTCTTGCGCGAGCCCTCTTGCGCGAGCCCTCTTGCGCGAGCCCTCTTGCGCGAGCCCTCTTGCGCGAGCGTGCGTGCTTGCGCACGACACCCCGCGCAAATTCACCATATTGCGCACCTTCGCCGTCGGGCGACCGCGACGAAACCTGTCGGCGCGTTCGACATCGACACGAGCCTGGAGGGTCTGCCGAGGAGCTCGAGGCGTCGCCGGACCGGTCTAGAACGCCGAAGACCGAGTTCCCGGGCGACGCGTTGCTGCTGTCGCTTGGGCAGGACTCGGGCATCGTCGGGGTAGCGCCGCAGACCCCGCCGTACCCGTTGGCGTGCAACGGCATCCCCGGGTGTCGTGCATCGGGCCGGTCTTCGCACCCGCGGGACCACCGCGTGAACGGTAACGGCCCGCCGCTGCTGTGCGAGCCGCGCTGGACCGGGGCGACGTCATGCTGTTCACGAACCTGGCCGATCCGACGCCCTGCACGTCGACTTACGCACACTCACCCGAGCGCGAACGTGCGCGGACTGCTGCCGAATAGCGGCGTGTCGCGGAGCCGACACGCACGCTCGCGGAAAAAGGGGACCAGAGGGGACGCGTACCGTAGCGGTGTGGCGAAGACGAAGACCCGCACTTCAGGTCGTGTCAGCAGTAAGTTCTGGCGGTTGCTCGGTGCCAGCACCGACCGGGACCAGGCGCAGTCGATGGCGCAGGTGCGCGCCTCGGCGGAGTTCGACGAGAAAGCCGCGGGCCTCGACGACGAACAACTGCTCAAGGCCGCCCAACTGCTGAACCTCGACGACCTCTCCGAGTCCCCCGACATCCCGCAGTTCCTGGCCATCGCCAAAGAGGCCGCCGAGCGCACAACCACGTTGCGCCCCTTTGAGGTCCAGCTTCTCGGCGCATTGCGGATGCTCGCCGGCGACGTCGTCGAGATGGCCACCGGTGAAGGCAAGACGCTGTCCGGTGCGATTGCTGCGGCCGGGTACGCGCTGGGCGGGCGGCGCGTTCACGTCATCACGATCAACGACTACCTGGCGCGCCGCGACGCCGAGTGGATGGGCCCGCTGCTGGAGGCGCTCGGCCTGACCGTCGGCTGGATCACCGAGAGTTCGACGGCCGAGGAGCGCCGCGCCGCCTACAAATGCAACGTCACCTACGCCTCGGTGAACGAGGTGGGGTTCGACGTGCTGCGGGACCAGTTGGTCACCGACGTCGCCGACCTCGTGTCGCCGAACCCGGACGTGGCGCTGATCGACGAGGCCGACTCGGTGCTCGTCGACGAAGCGCTGGTGCCGCTGGTGCTGGCGGGCACCACGCACCGCGAGACCCCGAAGGTCGAGATCATCCGGCTGGTCGGCGAGCTGACCCCCGGCGTCGACTACGACACCGACACCGACAGCCGCAACGTGCACCTAACCGAAGTCGGTGCACAGAAGATGGAGGCCAAGCTCGGCGGCATCGACCTGTACTCCGAGGAGCACGTCGCGAGCACGCTGACCGAGATCAACGTGGCGCTGCACGCACACGTGCTGCTGCAGCGCGACGTGCACTACATCGTCCGCGACGACGCCGTACACCTGATCAACGCCTCCCGCGGCCGCATCGCCCAACTGCAGCGCTGGCCCGACGGGCTGCAGGCCGCCGTCGAGGCCAAGGAGGGCATCGAGACCACCGAAACCGGCGAGGTGCTCGACACCATCACGGTGCAGGCGCTGATCAATCGCTATCAGACGGTGTGCGGCATGACCGGCACCGCGCTGGCGGCCGGCGAGCAGCTGCGTCAGTTCTACAAGCTGGGCGTATCGCCGATCGAACCCAACAAGCCGAACATCCGCCAGGACGAGACCGACCGCGTGTATGCCACCGCGGCGGCCAAGAACGACGCGATCGTCGAACACGTCAAGGAGATTCACCAGACGCGGCAGCCGGTGCTGGTCGGCACGCGCGACGTGGCCGAATCCGAAGAGCTACACGAAAAACTCGTCAAGGCGGGTGTCCCGGCGGTGGTGCTCAACGCCAAGAACGACGCCGAAGAGGCCGCGGTGATCGCCGAGGCCGGCAAGCTGGGCAGCGTCACGGTATCCACCCAGATGGCCGGCCGGGGTACCGATATCCGCCTCGGCGGCTCTGACGAGGCCGATCATGATCAGGTCGCCGAACTCGGCGGCCTGCACGTCATCGGCACCGGCCGCCACCACACCGAGCGCCTGGACAACCAACTGCGCGGTCGCGCGGGGCGCCAGGGCGACCCCGGCTCGTCGGTGTTCTTCTCGAGCTGGGAAGACGACGTGGTCGTCGCGCATCTCGACGCCGGCAAGCTGCCGATGGAGACCGACGAGGACGGACGCGTCGTCGGCCACAAGGCGGCCAGCCTGCTCGATCACGCGCAGCGCATCGCCGAAGGCCGGATGCTCGACATTCACGCCAACAACTGGCGCTACAACCAGCTGATCGCCCAGCAGCGCGCGATCATCGTCGAACGCCGAAACACCTTGTTACGCACGCCGACCGCGCGCGAGGAGCTCGCCGAGCTGTCTCCGAAACGCTACGAAGAGGTCGTCGAGCAGCTCGGCGAGGAGAAACTGGAGCGGATCTGTCGGCTGATCATGCTCTACCACCTCGATCGCGGCTGGGCCGACCATCTGGCGTATCTGGCCGATATCCGCGAGAGCATCCACCTGCGGGCGCTGGGCAACCAGACGCCGATCGACGAGTTCCACCGGATGGCCGTCGACGCGTTCGCCTCGCTGGCCGCCGATGCGATCGAGGCCGCGCAGCAGACGTTCGAGACCGCGCCGTCGATCGAGGACGAGCCCGGGGTCGACCTCTCCAAGCTCGCCCGTCCGACGTCGACGTGGACGTACATGGTGCACGACAACCCGCTGGCCGACGACTCGCTGTCGGCGCTGAGCCTGCCGGGTGTGTTCCGCTAGGTTTAGCCCATGACCGAGGCGCATGGCCGGGTGCCTTCGCCGCCGGAGCAGGCGGGCCAGGCCCGCGACCGGGTGCTCACGGTGCCCAACATGCTCAGCGTGTTACGCCTGGTGCTGGTGCCGGTCTTCCTCTGGCTGCTGCTCGTGGCGCACGCCAACGGGTGGGCGGTGGCCGTGCTGATGTTCAGCGGGTTCTCCGACTGGGCCGACGGCAAGATCGCGCGGCTGGTCGACAACCAGTCGTCTCGGCTGGGGGAGTTGCTCGACCCCGCCGTCGACCGCATCTACATGGTCACCATTCCGATCGCACTGGCGCTGCAGGGCTCGCTGCCGTGGTGGATCGTGCTGGCCTTGATCGGCCGCGACGCCGTGCTGGCCGCGACGCTGCCGCTGCTGCGCAGCCGCGGCCTGACCGCGCTACCGGTCACCTACATCGGTAAGGCCGCCACGTTCGCGTTGATGTCCGGGCTGCCGCTGATCCTGTTGGGGCAGTGGGACGCGACGTGGAGCCGGGTGGTGCTGGCCATCGGGTGGGGTTTCTTGAGCTGGGGTCTGGCGATGTACCTGTGGTCCGGCCTGCTGTACCTGATCCAGGTCGGCATGGTGGTGCGGAAGTTGCCGAAGGTGTCGCGATGACCCAGAGCTTCCGCAAGACACTCGGTGGCTACGACCCGGAAGCGGGCCGCAACGCCCACGAGGCGAACAGGCCGACGAAGATCCCGGTGCCGTCGCTGCTGCGGTCCTTGCTGACCGAGCACCTCGACCCCGGGTACGCGGCGGCCGCCGAGGCCAAGGCCGCCGGACAGGTGCGGCCCAGGTGGCGGGCATGGGCCTGGCAACTGGCGGGTGCGCTGCTGTTGGTGGTGGTGTTCGCCGCCGCGGTGGCCCAGGCACGCGCGACCGCCCCTGGCGTCCGTGAGACGCAGCAGGTGCTCGCCGGCACCGTGCGGACGGCCGAGGCCGAGACCGCCGCCGCCGCGGCCCGCAGGAACGCACTGGCCGCCGAGGTCGACGGAGAACGGCGCAGCCGCCTCGAGGGCGACGCACGCGGTCAGCGACTGCTCCAGCGACTCGATGAGGCGGACTTCGCCGCGGCGGCCACACCGGTGATCGGACCCGGCCTGACGATCACCGTCACCGATCCGGGTGCGTCGGCCAACCTCAGCGATGTGTCCAAGGAGCGGGTGCCGGGCAGCCGGCAGGTGATCCTCGACCGCGATCTTCAACTGGTGGTGAACTCGCTGTGGGTCAGCGGCGCCGAAGCGCTGTCGGTGGGCGGTGTGCGAATCGGGCCCAATGTGACGGTGCGGCAGGCGGGCGGCGGCATTCTGGTCGACAATCAACCGATCAGCAGCCCATACGTCGTCCTCGCAATCGGACCGCCACATGCGATGCAGGGCGTGTTCGACCGCAGTCCCGGACTGCTGCGCCTTCGGCTGCTGGAAGCCTCCTACGGTGTGGGCGTCAGCGTGAGCGCCGGTGAGGCGCTCGAACTTCCCGCCGGCTCGGTCCGAGAAATCAATTTCGCCAGGGAGATTGGGCGGTAGAGAAAGATGAGATCAGACACATGATCGGAATCGCCGCACTTGTCGTCGGCATCGTGCTCGGCCTGGTGTTTCACCCCGACGTACCCGAGTTCGTCCAGCCGTACCTGCCGATCGCGGTCGTCGCCGCTCTGGATGCCGTCTTCGGCGGGCTGCGCGCGTATCTCGAGCGCATCTTCGACTCGAAAGTGTTCGTGGTGTCGTTCGTGTTCAACGTGTTGGTCGCCGCGTTGATCGTCTACGTCGGCGACCAACTGGGGGTCGGTACGCAGTTGTCGACGGCGATCATCGTCGTGCTCGGGATCCGGATCTTCGGCAACGCAGCTGCGTTGCGGCGCAGGCTGTTCGGCGCATGATCAGGGCGAGTCGAGGCATGACCCATGAGTGACCACACACCGCAGCACTCGGAGCCCGACCACGCAGGTGATCGCCCCGCCCGCGGGGGCGGCCGCCACGAATTGCCCCCCGACGAGCCGGCGCCGCGGATCGGCGACCTGCGGGCCGGCGGCCTGGCCGGTGTGGCGCGACGGGGCCGCTCGCAGGTGGTGTTCGGGGCGCTGGCGGTGCTGCTGTGTGTTCTGCTCGGCGTGGCGATCGTGACCCAGGTGCGGCAGAACGAGTCGGGTGATGCGCTGGAGACCGCCCGGCCCGCCGATCTGCTGGTGTTGCTGGACTCGCTTCAGCAACGGGAGGCGGCACTGAACACCGAGGTGAGTGATCTGCAGCGGACCCTGGCGCAGTTGGAGGCGTCCGGCAGCAGCGACCAGGCCGCCATCGAGAACGCGCAGGCCCGGCTGGCCGCCCTGTCCATCCTGATCGGCACCGTGCCTGCGACGGGGCCCGGCGTCACGCTGACCATCACCGACAGCGCGCCCGGCGTCCCGGCCGAGGCTCTGCTCGACGTGATCAACGAGTTGCGCAACGCGGGCGCCGAGGCGATGGAGATCCGCGGCGGGGGAGCCGACCAACAACCCGCGGTGCGCGTCGGAGTCGACACCTGGGTGGTCGGCAACCCGGGAGCCCTGGTGATCGACAACGTAACCGTGAATCCGCCGTATTCGGTTCTCGCCATTGGTGATCCACCCACCCTCGCCGCCGCGATGACCATTCCCGGCGGCGCCATGGACAGCGTCGAACGGGTCGGTGGCGTCATGGAGGTGCAGCAGTCCGATCGCGTCGACGTGACCGCCTTGCGGCAACCGAAACAGCGCCAATACGCTCAGCCAGTCAAATAACGGTCACGCCAACCGGGCCGAACCGCTGAAGAACGAGGAGCGCCGTGAGCGAAATCCCAGCCGACCTGCGCTACACCACCGAACACGAGTGGGTGCTGCGCACCGGTGACGACACCGTGCGGGTCGGCATCACCGACTACGCCCAGTCGGCGCTCGGTGACGTCGTTTTCGTCCAACTGCCCGACGTCGGCGCCGAGGTGACCGCCGGCGAGTCGTTCGGGGAGGTGGAGTCCACCAAGTCGGTGTCGGATCTCTATGCCCCCGTCACCGCGAAAGTGGTTGCGGTGAACGGGGATCTCGAGGGCAACCCGCAGCTGGTGAACTCCGATCCCTACGGCGAGGGTTGGCTGGTCGAGTTGCAGGCCGACGCCGCTTTGCTGGACGACGGGTTGCCCGGGCTTCTTGATGCCGAGGGCTACCGCGACACGGTGACCGAATGACGGGTTGTTAGGGTTCTGCAGAGCGGACGCCAACTAGGGCCGATCCGGCGGTGGTGGGCACAATTACGTCCACTGCGCGGTACGGTCGACATCAGACGCGGTATCGCCACAGCAGCCAGTTAGGAGCAGCGGGTGACGGAAAACGACCAGAATTCTGGGACCGACCAGACGTCTGACGAAGTCACCGTGGAAACTACATCGGTCTTCCGCGCCGACTTCCTCAACGAACTGGACGCCCCGGCGGCGGCGGGCACAGAGGGTGCCGTCTCGGGCGTCGAGGGCCTGCCTGCCGGCTCAGCGCTGCTGGTCGTCAAGCGCGGTCCGAATGCGGGTTCCCGGTTCCTGCTCGACCAGCCCACCACGTCGGCCGGTCGGCATCCCGACAGCGACATCTTCCTCGACGACGTCACGGTGAGCCGCAGGCACGCCGAGTTCCGGCTCGAAGGCGGCGAGTTCCAGGTGGTGGATGTCGGCAGCCTGAACGGCACCTACGTCAACCGCGAGCCGGTGGATTCGGCGGTGCTCGCCAACGGCGACGAGGTGCAGATCGGCAAGTTCCGCCTGGTGTTCCTCACCGGCCCGAAGAGCGACGACAGCGGTCAGGCCGGCTAATGGCCGATGAGCGCTTGCGCGAAGAGTAACGATGGGCGCCCCCGACACTCCCGCGCTCACTGGGATGTCGATCGGAGCGGTCCTGGATCTGCTGCGACCGGACTTCCCGGACGTGACCATTTCCAAGATCCGGTTCCTGGAGGCCGAAGGCCTGGTCACCCCGCAGCGCACGGCGTCGGGTTATCGGCGGTTCACCGCCTACGACTGCGCGCGGCTACGGTTCATCCTCACCGCCCAGCGCGACCAGTATCTGCCGTTGAAAGTGATCAAGGCGCAGCTCGACGCGCAACCCGACGGTGAGTTGCCCCAGAACGGATCCGTCTACGGCGTCCCACGTTTGGTGTCGGTCTCCGCCGATGGCGCCGACAACGTAGCGGGCGTGTCGGCGGTGGCGCCGACGCAGGTGCGGTTGTCCCGGGAGGATCTGCTGGCCCGCTCCGGTGTCGAAGACGACCTGCTGGGCGCGCTCGTGAAGGCCGGGGTGATCAACACGGGTCCCGGCGGATTCTTCGACGAGCATTCCGTGGTGATCGCGCAGTGTGCGCGTGCGCTGGCGGACTACGGTGTCGAGCCACGACATCTGCGTGCCTTCCGGTCGGCGGCCGACCGGCAATCCGATCTGATCGCCCAAATCGCCGGGCCGATAGTCAAGGCGAACAAGGCCGGCGCGCGCGACCGAGCCGACGACTTGGCGCGTGAGGTCGCGGCACTGGCGATCACGTTGCATACATCGCTGATCAAGTCGGCTGTGCGCGACGTACTGGATCGCTGAGGATTAGACTCGAGGCGATGGCGATTAGGCTGGCTTCTTCGGTGCGGAGGGCAGACACAGATGGGTGAGGTTCGTGTGGTCGGCATTCGCGTGGAGCAGCCGCAGAACCAGCCGGTGCTGCTGCTGAGGGAGTCGAACGGCGACCGATATCTGCCGATCTGGATCGGGCAGTCCGAGGCGGCGGCGATCGCACTCGAACAGCAGGGGGTCGAGCCGGCGCGTCCGCTGACGCACGACCTGATCCGAGATGTCATTGCCGCGCTTGGTCATTCGCTCAAAGAGGTGCGAATCGTCGACCTGCAGGAGGGCACCTTCTACGCGGACCTGATCTTCGACCGCGACATCAAGGTGTCGGCGCGGCCCTCGGACTCGGTGGCGATTGCGCTGCGGGTGGGCGTGCCCATCTACGTCGAGGAGGCGGTGCTGGCGGAGGCCGGCCTGATCATTCCCGACGAGAACGACGACGAAGCCGCAGGTGCGGTGCGCGAGGACGAGGTGGAGAAGTTCAAGGAGTTTCTCGACAGCGTCTCACCCGACGACTTCAAGGCGACATAGCCTCGGCGGGCGTGCGGGCCCCTCGCGATTCGGGTTTGTCACGGAAACGTCTCGTCGCCTCGACACGCGGGGCGTGGTTTCTCGATCGGCGAATTGGGCAGCCATACTTTGGGAGCCGGACCACTGATGGGCGGCCGTAGGCACGGCCAGAAGCGTATGCTCGACACACTCGGGCTTGGCAAATGTGCGCCCCACGCAGGTCACAGACGCGGGTTCGATCAGCGAGAGGAATCGACAAGTGGGAGACACGCCACGTCAGGAGCAGCTCGACCTCACTGCTGCCAGCGGCCCCGCGGATTCAGAACTGACGAGCACCTTGGAGCCGACAGCAGAACCCGTGCAGGCGGGACTCTTCCCCGACGACTCCGTTCCCGACGAGCTTGTCGGCTATCGCGGACCGAGCGCCTGCCAGATCGCGGGCATCACCTACCGGCAGCTGGACTACTGGGCACGCACGTCGCTCGTCGTGCCGTCGATCCGCGGCGCGGCCGGCTCGGGCAGCCAACGGCTGTACTCGTTCAAGGACATCCTGGTTCTCAAGATCGTGAAGCGCCTGCTGGACACCGGCATTTCACTGCACAACATCCGCGTCGCCGTCGACCATCTGCGCCAGCGCGGAGTTCGCGATCTGGCCAACATCACCCTGTTCTCCGACGGCACCACGGTCTACGAGTGCACATCGGCCGAAGAGGTGGTCGACCTGCTGCAGGGCGGTCAGGGTGTGTTCGGCATCGCCGTGTCGGGCGCGATGAGGGAGCTGACCGGTGCGATCGCCGACTTCCCCGGGGAGCGGGCCGACGGCGGCGAGTCGATCGCCGCCCCGGAGGACGAGCTGGCCTCGCGACGAAAGCACCGCGACCGCAAGATCGGCTGAACCCCTCACGGCTCGGCGTGGTCTTGGTCGCAGGCGGCACCCGACAACGGTAAACTCGTCAACGCATCGCGCTTGTGCGGGAGAGTTTCGTGGCGGCCAGTCACGGACGCCGAAGGAGCAACACCTCTCCGTCAACCTCTCAGGCACCCGGACCGCGCAGGACCCCGATGCCTCTGGAAAGCGGTGAACAGTCCCGTCGGGTTCGCCTGGGACCACTCGCCCGCCCATGGGGAAAAGCGATCCTCGCACCGTCGCGATCGCCGAATCTCTCAGGCGCCCGCACCGGGTCGACGACAGAGGGGGAGGAACCCGCCGGTTTCTGCCTGCACGCGTCTGGAGTAGCCCGAGTGTTCCATCACCACCAGCCCGATTTCGCCGACCGCCACATCGGACCGGACGCGGATGCCGTCGCGGCCATGCTGAAGACCATCGGCGTCTCCACACTCGACGAACTCGCCGAAATGGCGCTGCCGTCGGGCATCTTCGACGCGCTGTCGGCCGACGGTCTCGCGCCCGGTCTGGACCAACTGCCCCCTGCCGCCACCGAGGAGGAGGCGCTCACCGAACTGCATGCGCTCGCCGGTACGAACACCGTGGCCGTGTCGATGATCGGCCAGGGCTACTTCGACACGTTGACCCCACCGGTGCTGCGCCGCAACATCCTCGAGAACCCCGCGTGGTACACGGCCTACACGCCGTATCAGCCGGAGATCAGCCAAGGCCGGCTCGAAGCGCTGCTCAACTTCCAGACCATGGTGACCGATCTGACGGCCCTCGAGGTCGCCAACGCCTCCATGCTCGACGAGGGCACCGCCGCCGCCGAGGCGATGACCCTGATGCACCGGGCCGTGCGCGGGCCGTCGAACCGGTTGGCAGTGGACGCCGATCTGTATCGGCAGACCGCAGCGGTGCTGGCCACCCGCGCCGAGCCGCTCGGCATCGAGATCGTCACCGCAGACCTCACCAGGGGTCTGCCCGACGGTGAGTTCTTCGGCGTCATCACCCAACTACCGGGGGCCGGCGGCGCCGTCGTCGATTGGAGCGACCTGGCCGCGCAAGCCCATGAGCGGGGTGCGCTCGTCGCGGTCGGCGCCGATCTGCTCGCGTTGACGCTGCTCACCCCGCCCGGCGAGATCGGGGCCGACGTCGCGTTCGGCAGCACCCAGAGATTCGGTGTGCCAATGGGTTTCGGCGGACCCCACGCGGGTTACCTGGCCGTGCACGCCAAGCACGCACGGCAACTGCCGGGCCGGCTGGTGGGTGTGTCGCTCGACGCCGACGGCGCCCCGGCCTACCGGTTGGCGCTGCAAACCCGCGAACAGCACATCCGCCGCGACAAGGCGACGAGCAACATCTGCACCGCGCAGGTGCTGCTGGCGGTGATGGCCGCGATGTACGCGAGCTACCACGGCGCCGACGGCCTGACCGGGATCGCACGCCGCGTGCACGAACGCGCCCGGACGCTGGCGGAGGGGTTGACCTCGGCCGGGGTGGAGATCGTGCACCGCGCGTTCTTCGACACGGTGCGTGCGCGGGTGCCGGGCCGAGCCGCCGAGGTCCGCGACGCCGCCAAGGCGCGTGGCGTCAACGTCTGGGTGGTCGACGACGATCATGTCTCGGTGTCCTGCGACGAGGCCACCACCGCCGCAAACGTCGGGGCGGTGCTTGCGGCGTTTGGAGCGGCCCCGTCGGATTCCGAGTTCGACGGGCCCCGCATCGCGATGCGGACGTCGGAATTCCTGACCCATCCCGCGTTCACGCGCTACCGCACCGAAACCGAGATAATGCGCTACCTGCGGTCGCTGGCCGACAAGGATATCGCGTTGGACCGCAGCATGATTCCGCTCGGATCCTGCACGATGAAGCTCAACGCGGCGGCCGAGATGGAGCCGATCACCTGGCCGGAGTTCAGCCGCCAGCACCCGTTCGGGCCGACCTCCGACACACCGGGGTTGCGCAAGCTGATCGGCGACCTGGAGAAGTGGCTGACCGACATCACCGGCTACGACGCAGTGTCGCTGCAGCCCAACGCCGGTTCACAGGGCGAGTACGCGGGCCTGCTGGCCATCAAGGCGTATCACGCCGAGCGTGGGGAGCCCGATCGTGACATCTGCTTGATCCCGTCGAGTGCGCACGGCACCAATGCCGCATCGGCGGCGCTGGCCGGCATGCGGGTCGTGGTGGTGGCGTGCCGTGCTAACGGCGACGTCGATCTCGGTGACCTGCGCGCGAAGGTGACCGAGCACGCGGATCGGTTGTCGGCGTTGATGATCACCTATCCGTCCACGCACGGCGTCTACGAGCACGACATCGCCGACATCTGCGCGGCCGTGCACGACGTCGGCGGCCAGGTGTACGTCGACGGCGCGAACCTCAACGCGCTCGTCGGCCTGGCGCGGCCCGGCCGGTTCGGCGGCGACGTCAGCCACCTCAACCTGCACAAGACGTTCTGCATCCCGCACGGCGGCGGCGGGCCGGGTGTCGGACCGGTCGCCGTCCGCGCCCATCTGGCGCCGTACCTGCCCGGCCACCCGCTGGCCGACGAATTGCCGGAGGAGCACACGGTGTCGGCGGCGCCGTACGGCTCGGCGTCGATTCTGCCGATCACCTGGATGTACATCCGGATGATGGGCCCCCAGGGGCTGCGCGCGGCGTCGTTGACCGCGATCGCTTCGGCCAACTACATCGCACGCCGCCTCGACGAGTACTACCCGGTGCTCTACACCGGCGAGAACGGCATGGTCGCCCACGAGTGCATCCTCGATCTGCGCACGATCACCAAAGAAACCGGCGTGACCGTCGATGATGTGGCAAAGCGGTTGGTGGACTACGGATTTCACGCGCCCACCATGAGCTTTCCGGTCGCGGGCACGCTGATGGTCGAGCCGACAGAGAGCGAGAGCCTCGCCGAGGTCGACGCGTTCTGCGAGGCGATGATCGCGATCCGTGGTGAGATCGACAAGGTCGGCGACGGTACGTGGTCCGTCGACGACAGCCCACTGCGCGGGGCGCCGCACACCGCGGAGTGCCTACTGGTGGACGACTGGACGTACGCGTACACCCGCGAGGAGGCGGCCTATCCACTGGGCAAGAACTTCCGCCCCAAGGTGTGGCCGCCGGTGCGTCGCATCGACGGCGCGTACGGCGACCGCAACCTGGTGTGCTCCTGCCCGCCGGTCGAGGCATTCGGCTAAGCCGTTCTGCGCCGAGCGTGCGGTTGTGTACACGAACGCCGAGATGAGGCGTCAACAACCACTCGGCGCTCGGAAACCCCATCAGCGGGGGACCGGTCGGGTGACAATTACGCCATGCCGACCCGGTCTTTCGACGACGCGAGCGCCTTTCATCGCGCGATGCGGGCGCTGGCCGGCACGAAGGCGGGACGGGTGGTGTTCCGGCCAACGGCGCATCACCTCGACCGGCTTGTCAGTCGGCTCAGCGGGGGAAAGTACAGCTTCGCGGGGCTCGCCGCCGGGCTGCCGACCGTCGTCCTCACCACCACCGGCGCCAAGTCCGGAAAGCCACGAACGGTAGCGCTTCTGGGTATCCCGCACCCCGACGGCGTGGCGATCGTCGCCGCGAACTACGGCGACGCGAAACACCCGGGCTGGTACTACAACCTTAAGGCCAACCCGGTGGCGGGGGTCACGCTCGACGGCGACACCTGGGATGCCGCCGCCCGGCTCGCCACACCCGGTGAGCGCGACGAGATCTGGGCGAACGGCGTCGGACTCTATCCCGGACTCGCCAAGGAAGAGCAGTGGGCCGGCGACCGGCGAATCGAGGCGTTCATCCTCGAAAGACAGTAATGTCGTGTTACCGCAACAGCGTCGCGAGCGCCGAGTTCAACTCGGGGGAATCCGAGCTTTCCAGGTTCTGGTAGCTGCCGCCGCTGATCTCCGCGACGGCCTCCCAGGTCGCCCGGTCGGAATCGGCGCCGAAATCGATGACGTTGACGGCCACCGGGTTGGCCTCGTCGAACGCACCGCGGATGTACTGCTGCAGCCCCTCGCCATCCAGGCTCTGGTCGGTGTGCGGGCCGGTGGTGATCACCAGGATCGAATTCTGCTGGCTGTCACGGTAATTGGCCATCGCCTCGGTGTATACCAGCCGCAGCGTGGTGAACGACACCGCACCGCCGCCGGACGCGGACTGTCCGTCCAGCGCCGACGTCAGCGCCGCCGACCGCGGTTGCCCGTTGAGCTGGTCGCTCAGCGGGCCGGTGCTGACCTCTGAGCGGCCCGCCGTGCCATCGAACGTCCACAGCCCCACCGCCGACGACGCCGGCAAGACCTGCAGCCGGGCGTTGAGCGCGACCACCACGTTCTCGAGCCGGGACCGACCGCCCTCGTCGGCCGGCATCGACTGGTCGAGCATGATCGTCACCGCCGGGTTGGCCGCCGGGGTCGTCAGCGCATTGGCCAGCATCGCCCTCAGGTCGTTGTCGCCGACCGATAACGGAGCCGGCACGGGCCCGAAGTCGACGACGTCGCTCTCCGGCGGCGTACCGCCCTCCGTGCGGAAACCGGCCTCGGCCAGCTCGGCGAGCTGCTCGGGCTTACGCATGAAACGAGCGAACTCGCTGGCGGCGCTCTTCTGTTCCTGCGACAGCCAGTCGCCCGACAGCAGCACGGTGGGAAAGTCGGCGACGGCCGCCGGACCCGGTGGCAGCCATGAGGCGACCACCTTGGCGCCGTCCGTTAGACCGGCAGTGCGCTGGTAGAGCTGCTGTTCGGTGATGGCGACGGCGTGTACCGGTGCGGCGGCCGGATCCGACGCTTTGACCAGCGCGTCCAACGCGGTCGATGTCTTCTTGTCGGCCAGCTTCGGTTGACCCGCCACCAGCGTGTTCACCGCCCGGGTACCCTCGCTCGCCGGTGCCCCGGCGGGCGCCGAAGCCGCCGCGACCGCCTCCGCGGCGAGATACGACGCGTCGCTGTCGCCGCTCAGCGGCAGCGCCAGCCGCAGGGCACCCCAGCCGCGAAGGTTCAGCTCCTCCAACGAGGTCGGGTTGGCCTGCAGGTTCGGCAGAGTCGACCAGTTCTGTTGTGCGAGAGCATTTTTCAGTTCGGGACGCACGGCCAGCACCACGGGCGAGGTGACCAGTGAACGGCTGTCGATGGTCGTCTGCGCACCCGCGGAGGCCTCGAGCCGGGCGGCGGACACCGAACTACCCGGGATCCACAGGGCCGGCCGATCGCCGAGTTCGGCGGGCCAGGTTCCGACGAACCCGTTGACCACCTGGTCGGATTCGGCTGGTTTGACGCCGATCTTGACGCATCGGTCGGCGACCGGGGCGGCGGTGTCGTTGTACCGGCCGGCCAGCGACTGGATGTGCTCGGCGATGGCCGGGTCGGCGACCACCGCGACGGCGAGTTCGCCGTCCACGCAGCGCGCAGCGGCTTGATCGCTGCGGTCGGACAGCGCGTCCCCGAAGAAACGCCACAGGATGACGGCGCCGACGAGGACGACGACCGCGACGAGGGCGGCGATGACTCCAACGCTGACACCGCGCCGGCCTGCGGTCACGGCACGATGGCTGCCGGTCCACTCGCCGCCCTCCCAGTCCCCGCTGTGCTGGGGACCCGAGCGGGGAGGGACCGATCCGGCGTCGGACTGGAACTCGGGTTCGCGCTCCGAGTGGTCCGAGTAGTCAGGACGGTCCTCGTAGTCAGGACGGTCCTCGTAGTCAGGACGGTCAAAGCCGGCGCCCTTGGTTTCCGGATGGTCGCCGAGGTGGCCGAAGCGTTCGGTCCGCTGTTCCCCGACTTCCCGGCCTGCCGAGTCTTCGGGATCCGGTTTCCTGTGCCTGCCCACTTCCGCCCTTACTTGCGACGTCGACCGGTCACCGGATCACGCACCGCTGTTTGCGGCCTTATATTCGCGGCGGCGGCGGTGCAGGATCGGTTCGGTGTAGCCATTCGTTTGCTCGGTGCCCGACAGGATCAACTCCTGCGCGGCTTGAAACGCGATGTTGTGGTCCGGATCCGTTGCCATCGGCTTGAATTCGGGATCCTGCTCGTTCTGCTTGTCGACGACGGCCGCCATCCGCTTCAGGCTGGCCACCACGTCGTCGGGCGTGATCACGCCGTGGCGCAGCCAGTTCGCCAGCAGCTGGCTCGAAATACGTAGCGTGGCACGGTCTTCCATCAACGCGATGTTGTGGATGTCGGGCACCTTCGAACAGCCGACGCCGGCGTCGATCCATCGCACCACGTAGCCGAGGATCGACTGGCAGTTGTTGTCGACCTCCTCGCGGATCTCCTCCGGCGCCCACGCCAGCTCCTTGGCCAGCGGCACGGCCAACAACTGCTCGACGCTGGTGCGCTTCTTGCCCTCGAGCTCCTTGTGCACCGCGTAGACGTCGACCTCGTGGTAGTGCATGGCGTGCAGCGTGGCCGCCGTCGGCGACGGCACCCACGCGGTGGTGGCGCCCGCCTTGGGCTGACCGATCTTCTGGTCGACCATGTCGGCCATCAGGTCGGTCATCGCCCACATGCCCTTGCCGATCTGGGCCTTGCCGGAGAAACCGGTGGCCAGACCGATGTCGACGTTCTGGTCCTCGTAGGCCTGGATCCACTGGGTGCTCTTCATCGCGCCCTTGCGGATCATCGGGCCCGCCTCCATCGAGGTGTGGATCTCGTCGCCGGTGCGGTCGAGGAAGCCGGTGTTGATGAACACCACCCGGTCTTTGGCCGCCTTGATGCACGCCTTGAGGTTGACCGTGGTGCGCCGCTCCTCGTCCATGATGCCGATCTTGAGGGTGTTGGCGGGCAATCCGAGCACATCTTCGACCCGGCCGAACAACTCGACGGTGTAGGCCACCTCGTCGGGGCCGTGCATCTTCGGCTTGACGATGTAGATCGAGCCGGTCCGGCTGTTGACCAGCGGCCCGTTCCCGTCGCCGGACTTCAGTCCGTGGATCGCGATCAGGCTGGTGAACAACGCATCCTGAATGCCCTCGAACACCTCTTTGCCGTCGGCCCCGTTGTCGTTGAAGACGATCGCGTCGTTGGTCATCAGGTGCCCGACGTCGCGCACGAACATCAGGCTGCGGCCCGGCAACGTCAACTCACCGCCGTCCGGCGTGGTGTAGGTGCGGTCCTCGTTGAGTCGGCGGGTGAAGGTCTCGCCGCCCTTGGTCACCTCTTCGGTGAGGTCACCCCGGTTGAGGCCGAGCCAATTCCGGTAACCGAGCACCTTGTCGTCGGCGTCCACTGCGGCGACCGAATCCTCGAAGTCCATGATCGTGGTGACCGCGGACTCCAGCACGACGTCCTTGATTCCCGCGGCGTCGGTCGCGCCGACGGGCGACTCCGGGTCGACAAGAATCTCGATGTGTAAGCCGTTGTTGCGCAGCAGCACCGACCAGCGCGGGGCGCCGAGCTCGCCGGTGTAGCCGACGAACTGTTCGGGCTTTGCGAGCCCGACCGACGAGCGCTCGCGTGCGGAGTCAGCACCCTCAGCCTGCCCGTCGCCGAGCGTGATCAGCAGTTGACCGTCCTCGATCTGGAGCCCGGTCGCCTCACTCCAACTGCCGGACGCCAATGGCGCGGCGCCGTCGAGGAAGCGACGGGCATAGGCGATGACCTTGTCGCCGCGCACCCGGTTGTAGCTGCCACCCTTCTCGGCGCCGTCGTCTTCGGATATCACGTCGGTGCCGTAGAGCGCGTCGTAGAGCGAACCCCAGCGGGCGTTGGCCGCGTTGAGCGCGAAGCGGGCGTTGAGGATGGGCACCACGAGTTGGGGGCCGGCAGTGGTGGTGATCTCGTCGTCGACTCCCGCGGTGGTGATCGTGAAGTCGCCGGGTTCGGGCAACAGGTAGCCGATCTCGGTGAGGAACGCCTTGTACGCGTCGTGGTCGAGCGGTTCGATCACCCGCTGCCGGTGCCACTTGTCGATACGGGCCTGCAGGTCATCCCGCCTGGCCAGCAGATCTTCGTTCTTGGGCGTCAGGTCGGCGACGACCTTGTCCACTCCGGACCAGAAGGTGTCGGGGTCGATGTCGGTGCCGGGCAGCGCCTCGTTGTTGACGAAGTCGTACAACACCCGGGCCACGCGCAGGTTTCCCACCGTCACGCGATCGGTCATCATTCCTCCTCGAACTGTCGCCCCAGCTTACCCATCGGTAACCCGGCTATTGACCACCGCCGCGGTGGCCGCTTCGTGGCCCGCCGCTGCCAGTAGCCGGTCGCACCGATCGACAAGGGCCGCGCGCAGCGGGGCCGCCCGATCAGTGACGGTCTGCTGGATCCGGACGTATTCGGCTCGACCGGCCGGTGTCTCGATCGCGATCGGCTCGAATCCGTATTCGCGGAGATCATAGGGGCTGGCGCGCATGTCCAGTTCGCGGGCATCGGCGGCCACGTTCAGGCAGTCCATCACCAACTCCGAATTCACCAGCGGGCCCAGCTTGAACGCCCACTTGTACAGATCCATGCCGGCGTGCAGGCAGCCCGGCTGCTCAAAGGCGGCCTGCCCCTGTCGGGTGAGCTGTTCGGCGTTGCGCCGGGCGGCCGGCTCGGTGAAGAACCGGAACGCGTCGAAGTGGCTGCACCGCAACGGCATCGAGTCGACGACCGCGTCGGTCCCGGCGGCACCCAGGCGCAGCGGCACCCGGTCGTGGCGGACCGTCGGCGCGCGGTACACCATCGCCCACTCGTGCAGCCCGAAACAGTTCAACCGGGCCGGACGCGCCGCCGTGGCCCGTAGCAGGCGGCCGATGAACCGGACGGTGTCGACGCGCGCCGACAGGTATTCGCGGCTCACCGCCACACCGTCGTGATCGGACGCGTAGCCGGTCCGGGTCAGGTGGCGCCGCGCGGCCGCGCCGCCCAGCGTGACGCCGAAGCCGGGATGCCACACCCGCAACTGTCGAGGCCGCAGGCTGTAGTAGGTGAACAGGAAGTCCCACACTGGATGCGGTTCGCCGACCCGCGCGCGGCGACGGTGCGGTGCACAGAACTCATCGACCCGCCGGTGATGTGCCCGCTCGCGCGTGGTCCAGTCGCGCTCGTCGAGAACTAAGTCAGCCACCGGAGCGCGGAGCGCGACATCAGACACGGTGCGTCCCGTCGCGCACGGTGCCCACCAGGTCCTCGACGAGGTCCTCGAGCGCGACCATCGCCTCGACGCTGCCGTCGGGGGCGGTGACCAGGGCGAGGTGGCTGTTGCTGCGCCGCAGCCGCGACAACGCGTCGGGCAGCGGCAGCGACGCGGGCACCAGCGGCAGCGGACGCACCATCGAGAAGTCGAGCACCGCGCCGGGGTCGTCAACGAAGGCCAGCACGTCCTTGATGTGCAGGTAGCCCAGATAAGTGCCGGAGGCGTCGGTGATCGGGAACCGTGAGTAGCCGGTCTCCGCCAGCGCGTGTTGAACGGCGCCGACGGTGGGTCCAGCCCCTTCGCGCGCCACCGACACCGTCCTGATGTCGCGTAGCGGGAACGCGACGTCCTTGACCGCGCGGTCGCGGATCTGCAGGGCGCGGGTGAGCCTGCCGTGCTCCTCGGGATCGAGCAACCCCTCCGACAGCGACTCGGCGATCATCTCCGACAGCTCGACCGTGGACACCGTGACGTCCAGCTCGTCCTTCGGCTCCACCCGGAACGCCCGCAGCGTGACGTTCGCACACCAGTTGTAGAACGCGATCAGCGGTCGGGCCACGCGAATCCACACCAGGTACACCGGTATCAGCAGCATCGCGGCCGACTCCGGTCCGGCGATCGCGATGTTCTTCGGCACCATCTCGCCGAGCAACACATGCAGCACGACCACGATGCCCAACGCAACGACGAACGACACCGTGTGCAGCACCGCATCGGGCACACCGACGGCATCGAACGGCTTCTCCAACAGATGCGCGACGGCGGGTTCCCCGACCCGGCCGAGCAGGATCGAGCAGATCGTGATTCCCAACTGTGCGCCCGCGAGCATCAGCGACAGGCGCTCACCGGCGCGGATCACCGTGACGGCGCTCTTCTTGCCCTGTTCGGCCAGCGCTTCCAGCCGATCGCGGCGCGCGGAGATCAACGCGAACTCCGAGGCGACGAAGAACGCGTTGACGGCCAGCAGCAACACCGTCAGCAGCACGCCCAGGAAGTCACCCATCGACCCGGCTCCCGTCCACCGGGCCGTCGCCGCGTCGGCCCAGTTCGGTCAGCTCGAGCAGGTCGATGCGGCGCCCGTCCATGCGCACGACGGTGGCCAGCCAGCGGTTCGGGTCTTCGTCGAGCGCGCCCTCGGGGCCGAAGGCCTCGAGTTCGATCGATTCGCCCTGCTCGGGGATGTGGCCCAGCTTCTCGAGCACCAGGCCGCCGATCGTCTCGTAGTCGCCCTCGGGGGCACGGAACGAGGTGGCGCCCGCGACCTCGTCGATGCGCAGCAGGCCGGATATCTGCCAGCCACGGCCCGCGGGCACGACATCGGGCGCCTCGTCGTCGTGTTCGTCGCGGACGTCGCCGACGATCTCCTCGATGAGGTCCTCCACCGTGACCATGCCCGCGGTCCCGCCGTATTCGTCCACCACCAGCGCGGTCTGCAGCCCGTTGGCGCGAATCTGTGTCATCACCGCGTCTCCGTCGAGCGTCGAGGGCACTTTCGCGACCGGGAGCGCCACGGAGGCGAGGCGGGTGGCGCCGCGTTCACCGGCCGGCACCTCGAAGACCTGCTTGACGTGCGCGATCCCGATCGTCTCGTCGAGGTCGCCCCGGATGATCGGAAACCGCGAATATCCTGTCCTGATCGCGGCGTTCACCAGGTCGGCGACGGTCTCGTCGGCGTCGAGCGACTCGATCTTCTGCCGAGGCGTCATGAGTTCCTCTGCGGAGCGGTCGCCGAACCGCAGTGACCTGTCCACCAGCACCGCGGTGATGGGGTCCAGCGCGCCGCTGCGGGCCGAACTGCGTACCAGCGACACCAACTCCTGGGGCGAGCGAGCCGACCGCAACTCCTCGGCCGGCTCGATCCCCAGCCGGCGCAGGATCATGTTGGCGGTCCCGTTGGTCAACCGGATCAGCGGCGTCAACAGCGCCGAGAACAGCAGCTGCGGACCGGCCGACCAGCGTGCCGTCGGCACCGGGCGCGCCACCGCGAGGTTCTTCGGCACCAGCTCGCCGAAGACCATCGACAGCGAGGTCGCGATCGCGATGGCCAGCACCAGCGCCAGCCCGCCGGAAAACCCCGCGGGCACCCCGATTGCGTCCAGGCCGGGGTGGATCAGCCTCGCCACCACGGGTTCGGCCAAAAAGCCGGTCGCCAGCGTCGTGATCGAGATGCCCACCTGGGCCCCGGACAGTTGAAACGACAACGTGCGATGCGCCCGACGGACCATCTGGTCACGCCGGTCCCCGCCGCGCGCGTTGGCTTCCACGGTGCTGCGCTCGAGCGCGGTCAGCGAGAACTCCGCAGCGACGAAGACCGCGGTGCCCGCGGTCAGCAACGCGAACGCCAGCAGGGACAGCAGCGACGCCGCGACGGTCATCGGGTCCGCCCCCCGCGGGAGCCGGGCCTGTTGCCCGGCCGTCTAGAGGAGGGCTCGGCGTCGGGGGGTTCGCGGTCGGGTCGCTCGGCCCGGAAGGCCCCCTCTGAAACCCGGGCCTCGACGGGTGCCTGCGGCACGGGATCCCTTTCGCGTAGAGGACTGAAGAAAACCCATGGTAACGGGTGATGCACCGGGCTAGGGGTCACCAACCCGTGGGCAACGGATGTCCTTCGGCGAAGCCGGCCGTCGACTGCACACCGACCACCGCCTTCTCGTGGAGTTCGCAGAGATTGGCGGCGCCGACGTACGTGCATGTGCTGCGCACGCCGGAGGTGATGTGGTCGAGCAGGTCCTCGACCCCCCCGCGGGTCGGATCCAGATCCATCCGCGAGGTCGAGATGCCCTCCTCGAACAGCGCCTTACGGGCCCGGTCGAACGTGTCGTCGCCTGCCGTGCGGGCGGCTAGCGCACGCTTGGACGCCATCCCGTAGCTCTCCTTGTACGGCTGATCGTCGCGGTCGCGCATCAGATCGCCGGGCGACTCGTAGGTGCCCGCGAACCAGGAGCCGATCATCACGTTGGCCGCCCCGGCCGCCAGCGCCAGCGCCACGTCGCGCGGATGCCTGATACCGCCGTCGGCCCACACATGAGCACCGAGTTCCCTTGCGGCCGAGGCGCATTCGACGACGGCCGAGAACTGTGGCCGGCCCACCCCGGTCATCATGCGCGTGGTGCACATCGCGCCCGGCCCGACACCGACCTTCACGATCTGCGCCCCCGCGGTGATCAGGTCCCTGGTGCCCTCGGCTGAGACTACGTTGCCCGCGGCCAGCGGCAGCCCCAGGTTCAGCGAGGAAACCAGCTCGATCGCGTCGAGCATCTTGAGCTGGTGTCCATGCGCGGTATCGATCACCAGCAGGTCGACGCCGACCTCGGCCAGGCTGCGCGCCTTGGCGCCGACGTCGCCGTTGATGCCGATCGCCGCCGCGACGCGTAGCCGGCCTTCGTCGTCGACGGCCGGTGTGTACATGCCGGCCCGGACCGCACCGGTGCGCGTGAGCACCCCCGCCAGCGTTCCGTCGCTCTCGGTCAGGACCGCCACGCCGATGTGGGCGTGTTCGAGCAGATCGAACACCTTGCGCGGTTCGGTCCCGACCGGCGCGGTGACGAAGTCGGAGATCGCGACATCGCGGACCCGGGCGAAGCGGTCCACGCCCACGCAGTTCGCCTCGGTGACCAGGCCGATCGGCCTGCCCTCGAACACGACGACCGCCGCACCGTGCGCCCGCTTGTGGATCAGCGCGGTCGCGTCGGACACCGAGTCGTCGGGGGAAAGCACCACCGGGGTGTCGACCACCAGGTCTCGGCTCTTGACGAAGCCGACGGTCTGCTCGACCGCGGAGATCGGCAGGTCCTGCGGCAGCACGACGAGGCCACCGCGGCGGGCGATCGTCTCGGCCATCCTGCGGCCGGCGACGGCCGTCATGTTCGCGACCACCACCGGGATCGTGGTGCCCGAGCCGTCGGAGGTCGACAAATCCACGTCCATCCGCGACTGGACATCCGAACGCCCGGGGACGATGAAGACGTCGTTGTAGGTCAGGTCGTATGCGGGTGTGTGCCCGTCGAGAAAGCGCATCGACTACGAGTCTAGTTCCCGCCGAGACTGCGATGAGATCGCGATTTCCCGCGTTATCGCGATCCAGGCGCAGTTTCGCCGGGAAGAAGCTAGACCGCCACCTCGCTGCGGTCCCCGCTCCACAGAGTGTGGAACCGCGCGGCGGGGTCCGCGTCGATGCGGCCGTAGGTGTGCGCCCCGAAGTAGTCGCGCAACCCCTGAGTCAGCGCGGCGGGCAGGCGGTCCTGACGCAGCCCGTCGTAGTACGACAGCGCCGACGAGAAGCCGGGAATCGGAATGCCGAGTTCGGTGGCGGTGACGACGACGCGACGCCAGCTGTCGATCGCCGCCTCGATCGCGCTGCGGAAGTACGGTGCCACGATCAGCGTCGGCAGGTCCGGGTTGTCGTCGAACGCGTCTTTGATCCGGTTGAGGAACTTGGCCCGGATGATGCAGCCGCCCCGCCAGATGGTCGCCAGGTCGCCGGGCGTGATACCCCAGCCGTACTCGGCACTGCCCGCCTGGATCTGGTTGAAGCCCTGCGCGTAGGCGATGATCTTCGACGCGTACAGCGCCTGGCGCACATCCTCGGTGAATTTTGCCGCGTCGGTTGGCCTTTCACCGAGATCCCCGGAGGCCAGCCCGGTGGTGGCCTTGCGCTGAGGCACCGATCCGGACAGGGCCCGGGCGAACACCGCCTCGGCGATACCGGTCACCGGCACGCCGAGATCGAGCGCCGACTTCACCGTCCAGCGGCCGGTGCCCTTCTGCTCGGCCTCGTCGAGGATGACGTCGACGAGCGGCTTGCCTGTCTTGGTGTCGGTCTGGCGCAACACCTTCGCGGTGATCTCGACCAGGAAGCTGTCCAGATCGCCGGAGTTCCACTCGTCGAAGACGTCGGCGATCTCGCCCGCCGACTTGCCCAGCCCGTCGCGCAGCAGCTGGTAGGCCTCACCGATGAGCTGCATGTCGGAGTACTCGATGCCGTTGTGCACCATCTTGACGAAGTGACCGGCGCCGTCTGGCCCGATGTGGGTGCAGCACGGCACACCGTCGACGTGCGCGGAGACCTCCTCGAGCAGCGGCCCGAGCGACTTGTAGGACTCGGCGGGGCCGCCGGGCATGATCGACGGCCCGTTCAGCGCGCCCTCCTCGCCACCTGAGATGCCCGCACCGACGAAGTGCAGACCACGCTCGCGCATCGCCTTCTCCCGCCGGATCGTGTCCGTGTAGAGCGCGTTGCCGCCGTCGATGATGATGTCGCCCTTTTCCATCGCGTCGGCGAGCTCGTTGATGACGGCGTCGGTGGGATCGCCGGCCTTGACCATGATCAGCACCCGGCGTGGTTTCTCCAGCGCGTCGAGGAAATCCGAAATGGTCTCGCTCCGCACGAAGTTGCCCTCCGAGCCGTGTTGTTCGAGCAACGCGTCGGTCTTGGCGATCGAGCGGTTGTGCAGCGCGACGGTGTAGCCGTGCCGGGCGAAGTTCCGCGCGATGTTGGATCCCATGACGGCAAGGCCGGTGACCCCGATTTGAGCGGTACCGGTGGTCGGTGCGAAAGCGTCAGAGCTCATTCGGGCAGCCTTTCGTTGTTTTGTTGTGGCGAACGCTTTGTGGTGTGCGACGCGTCCCTAAGCGGCGAACAGCCGTTGCAGTTCGGTCAGCCACGGCAGCACCACCGCGATGGTCGGCACCACCAGCACCGTCGCCGCGGCCGCGTATGCGCCCGCGGCCAGTGCCAGGCTGTTGGGTCGACCGCCGAGGCGGCGCACTCGCAGCACGGTGGTCGGCCCGCCGGCGGCCAGGGCTCCCTTCGGCGTATGCCCGGCCGCGCAAGCGACCAGGGCACGGGCCAGGGGAGTGGGGCCGGAGATGCGCACCGCCGCGTCATCGGCGAGCATCTCGACCAGCAGGCGCACGGCGTCCAGCGCGCTCCCGCTGCGGACGAATCGCGGGAAGGCCGCGTGCACCGCGGTGAACATCTCGAGCACCAAGTCGTGCCGCGCCCGGAGGTGCGCGCGTTCGTGAGACAGGATCGCGGCGATTTCGTTGTCCGCCAACGTTGCCAGGGCGCCTTCGCTGACCACGACGCGGCTGCGCACCCCGGGCAGGCAGTAGGCCAGCGGCTGATCCACGTCGAGGATGCGCAACCCGTCCCCGGTCCCCAGTCCCCAGCTTCTGCGCGGGCCCATGCGCGTGAGGCCGTGTGCGTGGGCCCACTTGCGCGACTTGCCCACCAGGTCGACGACCATCCGGTGGTGGGCGCGCCGGCGCCGCGTCGCGATCGCGACCTGTAATACCGCAGCGATCAGCCGGGCGCCGACGACCAGCGTCAGCGCGAAAACCACCACGTACGCAACCCACCCGGGCCAGCCGAGCACGCCTACCTCGCTGGTGATCGTCGTCGTCGGCCTACCGTCGGGTCCCGGCGCGAAGAGCCGACTCGCGATCGCGATGCCGGCAGAGAACGCCGAAAGTACGGCCGCCATGGCGATCGCCTGCCACAGCACGATGGCCGCGCGCGGTGCGCGAAAGGGCCACGAGGCACGCGCCAGTATGGCGGGCACCGGTCCGGACAGGACCAGCGCGAGGACGGTGAAGGCCAGCGCGGTCACGCTGCCAGTGTCCCTCAGCCGGTGGCCGGATTACCAGCGGGTGGCGGTACGCGATGGTTGCCCTCCAACTCGGCCAGCGCGCGACGCAATGCTGCCGCCTCGTCCGCGCCCACCCGTTCGACAAAATGCACCAGAGCCGCCTCGCGGCTGCCCGAATCGGCGGCCTGGTCGAGCGCGTCGACCATCAGGCCCGCGACCAGTTCGTCGCGGCCGTGGGTCGGCGCGTATCGGTGGGCGCGATCATCGCGGTGCTGTACGACGAGGTTCTTCTTCGCCAGCCGCTGCAGCACGGTCATGATCGTGGTGTAGGCCAGGTCCCGTTCGGCGAAAAGCGCCTCATGAACTTGGCGCACGGTTTGGGGCTCACGCGTGGACCACAGGTGATCCATCACTGCGCGTTCGAGTTCCCCTAGACGCGTCAATCTCGCCATGGTCCGTTCATCTCCTAGAGGCTATTCACCCACCGTACTCCTGGTTACTACGGTGCGTCGTATGTCGTCGGGCGCACAGCCCGTCAGTTGCGCCTGACACCGCTTACTGCCGTGGTCACCCCGCTTTTCAGGCGGGCTGTGAAAGCAGTCACAGGGTCTAGCCGCCCTCGCGCATCTAGTTATAGTAAGCCTTACCTAACTCGATATCGGGAGGCCCCATGACGGTTCTGGTCGACGATCCGCTCATCGCGAGCATGGCGATCCGCAGGACACTGCCGCTGCATGAGTCCAGTCGACGCCTCCGCGAGCTCTATCCCGAGTGTCCCCGGGTATACGGCGTGGCGGTGATGGGTGATCTGTCCCGCCGGCGGTGGTGGCCGCTGGCCGAGGCGCTGACCACCGACCGTCTGCAGACGATGTTCGATCTGGCCGCCGAGGAGACCGACAGCCGGACGGCGGTGGCCCAGCAGTTGGCCGCGACCCTCGCCCACGTCGTCGTCGGGCGCGTGGTGCCGCTCATCGTGCTCGAAGGCCGGGCGTGGGACACCGGCCTGGAGAACCTGTGGGTGCATGTGGACTCCGAGGGCGCAATCGACTGGGTCGGCGTCGTCGACCCGACCCTACGGGCCCTCCCGGACGATTCGTCGTTCGGCCACCGGCCACACCCCGCCGGACGCGCTACGCGCGACGGCATCATGGCGCTGCCCAGCGAGGCGGCTTTGACGACGTGGGTCGCACACCGCAGCCACCGCACGCTCGCACCGCTGTTCGCCAAGCTGAGTGAGATCAGCGCGGGGGCCATGCCGGTCGCGGCGATGTGGCACATGGTCGGCGGGGCAGTGGTCAGTGCGGCGACCCGGGTGCCGCTGCTGGCGGGGTCCAGCGAATGGACAAGCATGCGGCGCAGCCAAGCCGTGCTGGACGCCCTCGTCGGCTTCGGCCTGCCGGTCAGGGGCACGTCCCGGGCAAGTGCGGGGAAGGTCTTGCTTAATTAGGGCAGCCTTGCCTATGCTCAGCGCAGAATGATCGGGAAATCAACCGAGAACCACCGGACCGCGCCGGAGTCCTGAGGGCTGCAGAGACCCACGGTCCACACGGAGGGCGGGCCCCGCACCACTGGTGCGGGGCCCGCCCGCATTCCTACCGAGGGCGCCTTCCTACCCGGCGAGGCCGTGGTCCCGGCGACCGTGTAGACAGTTCGCGTGACCATCGATTCGACCTCGGACCTGCCTTCCGAACTGGGTAAGGGCTTCGACACCGAACTCGGCTTGGCGTATCTCGAGATCGGTCCCGACGGCGGCCGTGCGCAGCTGAAGATCGCGGATAAGCTGCTGCAGCCCTACGGCATCGTGCACGGCGGCGTGTACTGCTCGATCGTCGAAAGCCTGGCCAGCGTCTCGGCGGCTGTCTGGCTCGCCGACAACGGCGGCGGGAACGTCGTCGGTGTCAACAACAACACCGACTTCCTCCGGGCCATCTCGTCGGGAACCGTCACCGCGGTGTCCACGCCGATTCACCGCGGCCGACGCCAGCAACTGTGGCAGATCACCATCACCGACGACGGCGACAAGCTCGTCGCGCGTGGACAGGTGCGCCTGCAGAACATTCCCGCCGAGTAAGGCGCCCGCGCCTGCGCTGCTGATCGCCACGCTCCGTGGCGATATCGCGCACTATGCACCGGCTCGCCGACACCAACCTTTTCGTCGAGATCACCGAGGACCGGAACGCGCCGGAGCGGGGGCGTGCGCGGCAGGGAAAGGTGTTGCGCGAGCCCATGGGACAGTGGCGTGCGACGCGCGCCGACGGTGCTCCCGATACCGTCATCATCCGGCGTGGTGATCGTCGACTACAGAGGGATCAAGGCGGACAACGGAATACAGTGACGGTCCTATCGTCGCGGGACACCGTCGGCGTACCGCCGCTGCGCCACCGCATCGAGTTGGGGCCGAGGCCGAAACCGCGGCTACCCCACTGGCATTGGCGGCAGGCGGCTACCTAAAGGGCCGGCGGCTCTAGCCGGCCACCTTCTCGGTGTCCCGTACGCCCGCCGCGATCTCCTCGAGTTCCTCGATACGGGTACGGGCGTAGGCCTGCTGCTCGGTGATCGTGAGGTTACCGCGCTGCGTCGACAGGAACGTCACCGTCCAGTGCAGCAGCGTGGTGATCTTGCGCCGGAAGCCGACCAGGTAGACGAGATGGAGCACCAGCCACGCCAGCCAGGCGACGAAGCCGCCGAACTCCAATGGGCCGATCTTGGCGACCGCGGAGAACCGCGACACCGTGGCCATCGACCCTTTGTCGAAGTACTGGAACGGTTCGCGCAAAGCGGGATCGGCGCCCTTGAGTTCCGCCCGGACCGCGTCGGCGGCATACCTACCGCCTTGGATCGCGCCCTGCGCCTGACCGGGCACACCCTCGACGTGCGCCATATCGCCGACGACGAACACATTCGGATAACCGGGCAGTGTCAGGTCGGGCTGCACCAGCACACGACCGGCCCTGTCGACCTCGGCTTCAGACTGTTCGGCAAGATCTCGGCCCAGCGGGCTGGCCTGGACACCGGCCGACCACACCTTCGTCGCCGATTCGATACGCCGGATCGTGCCGTCGGAGTCCTTGACCGTGATGCCGTTTCGGTCGACATCGGTGACCATGGCGCCGAGCTGGATGTCGACGCCCATCTTCTCCAGTCGGGCCTGTGCCTTCTTGCCGAGCTTCTCGCCCATCGGCGGTAGAACCGCGGGTGCGGCATCGAGCAGAATCACCCGTGCAGAGGTCGAATCGATATGGCGGAACGCGCCTTTGAGGGTGTGATCGGCCAACTCCGCGATCTGGCCAGCCATTTCGACACCGGTCGGGCCGGCGCCGACCACCGTGAACGTGAGCAGCTTCTCGCGGCGGGTGGGGTCACTCGAACGCTCCGCCTGCTCGAACGCGCTGAGGATGCGCGCACGCAGTTCCAGCGCATCGTCGATGGACTTCATGCCGGGTGCCCACTCCGCGAAATGATCGTTTCCGAAGTAGGACTGACCCGCGCCGGCAGCGACGATGAGCGAGTCGTACGGGGTGACGTAAGTGTGGCCCAACAGCTCCGACCTGACCGTCTGGCGAGCCAGGTCGACGTGGGTGACGTCGCCGAGCAGCACCTGGCAATTCCGCTGCTTGCGCAGGATCATTCGGGTCGGCGGCGCGATCTCACCGGACGGGATGATGCCGGTCGCGACCTGGTACAGCAACGGCTGGAACAGGTGGTGCGTGGTCTTGGCGATCAGCTTGACGTCGACATCGGCTCGTTTCAGCCGCTTGGCAGCGGTCAGCCCGCCGAACCCTGACCCGATAATGACCACCTTGTGCCTATCAGATGCAGTGGCTCCGGGATGGCTCATTATCGGGCTCCTCGACGGTGCTTCCACGTGCAGTTCTCTACCCGTAACGGTAGCCGCCTGAACGCCCGATCGGAAAACAGGTCTGCTGTGTTATATCCCACCACAGACTGGGGATCACCCGCCGAGCAGGGGGTTGAGCGCCGCACCCACCGCGGTGACACCGCCGGGGTGGTAGCCGCTGAGGCTCGTTACCGGGCTTAGGATCACACCGTCCACGCCGGCGTCGAGGACCTTGGTCTTGATTTGCTCGGCGACCTGATCGGCACTGCCGATCACCGCTTTCTGCTTGAAGTCGTCGGGGATGACATCGCCGGTCACCTTCTCGTCGATGATCGCCACGACGAGCATGCTTGTCTCGAGCGTGGCGGGGTCGCGCCCGATCTCCTCGCAGCGCTCCTTGACGACCTGAAGCTTGCGCGGCAACTCGTCGAAGCCGGCGATGATGTTGAGGTGGTCGAAGTGCTTGGCCGCCAGCGGAATCGTCTTCTTCTCGCCGCTGCCGCCGATCATCAGCGGGATGTGGTCGCGGAAGCGGGGTTCGGCCATCGCCTCTGTGGCGCGGTAGTACTGGCCTTCGAATGTCGGCCGCTCGCCCTTGAGCATCGGCAAGATGATCTGCAGCGCCTCGCCAAGCTTGTTGAACCGGTCGGTGAAGGTGCCGAACTCGTAGCCGAGACTGTCGTGTTCGAGTTCGTACCAACCGGTGCCGATGCCCAGGACGGCGCGGCCGTGGCTCATCACATCCAAGGTCGTGATCGCCTTCGCCAGCAGTGTCGGGTTCCGGTAGGTGTTGCCGGTGACCAGCGTTCCGAGTTGGACCCGCTCGGTCGCCGTGGCCAAACCGCCCAACGCGGTGTACGCCTCGAGCATGGGCTGGTCCGGCGTACCCAGGCCGGGCAGTTGGTAGAAGTGGTCCATCAGGAATACCGAGTCGAAGCCCGCGGCCTCGGCTTCCTGTGCCTGTGCGATCACCGTGGGGAAGATTTCCGAGACGCCGGTGCCGTACGAGAAGTTGGGGATCTGAAGTCCGAGTTTGATGGTCACGGGTTCACGTAACCACACCCAACCGGAGCTCTCGCCCCGCCTCAGCTTCGGGCGAACAGTGGAAGATTCAGCCGAAGCTCGCGAGCGCACCCCTGCTGACATGCAAGGTCTGGCCGGTGATGTGGCGCGCCGCCGGTGTCGTGAGGAACAGCGCGAGACGGGCGATCTCCTCAGCGACCGGCGGCGGCGTGCGCGACAGGCCCTCGTAGCCTGGTTCGGCGCTGCGACCCGACGCCACCGCGTTCACGGTGATGCCCCGAGTGCCGAAGTATTCGGCCTGCCCGGCGGTCCAGTCGGCGAGCGCAGCCTTGATCGCCGCCTCGGCGCTGCCTTCGAGCGGGCTCTCGGGCACCACATTGACGATCGAGCCTCCCGAGCGCAGATGGTCGCCCAGGATCTGCACGGTCAACACGGCGGACACGACTGTCGAGTCGAGCGCCTCCCGCCACGCCCTGGCCAGGTCCGCCAGCGAATACGTGCGCGGGTCACCGTCGTCCCAGCGAGGTGCGGGCACGTTGACGATCGTGTCGAGGTGATGAGGGAACTTCGGTCGCGCTGCTTCCAGGCTGGCCGGATCGGTGTTGTCGAACACGATCGCGTCGACATCGAGTTCCTTCGCGGCGACTTCGAGATCGTCGCGACGAGCGCCCGCGATCACGACGCGGTGACCGGCGTCCCGGAAGCCTCCGGCGATCGTGCGACCCAGATCGGTGTCACCGGCGGTGACGAGCACCTCCATCGCGAGGACCTCCTTGTCATGTCGATGAAATCCAGCGATGCAGGCGATGTTACTGGACAGTAGCTAGACCACGAAACCGGCGCGCGGCGTAGTGAAACCGGCGTTTCTTCCCGTGAGGGGGGAGGAGGCCACCAATGCGCCGGAGTCGCCCATCGGGACCTGTAACGGACATTCGTGCGGCCGCGAAGAACGGGTCAGACCCCGGGGGGCGAGCCGGTCGGGCATCCCCGCGCCACGCGCGGGGATGCCGCCATGTCAGCAATCTGCTAAGTGGCTCTCACCAGGCTCTTTCAAATTAGTAGCTATTTTCTATTTGAGCACGTTTTGAGCAATTCACACTTGCGTCACGGCGGTAACACGGTAGTTTCTTCCCCATGGATCACCCGGACGCGTTTTCACCCCCGCGCAGGGGCCTGTCGAGGATGCTCGCGGCCGCGGCGCTGACCGGTGCCACCGCCGTGGCACTCGCGCTGCCGACAGTGGCGCAGGCACAGCCCGAACCGACGCCACCGCCGCCACCACCACCGTCGGGTAACACCTTCCTGCAGGGCCCGCCGCCTCCGCCGGCACCCGGTGCGCCCGCGCCGGCCCCCGCGGATCCCAACGCGCCCCCACCTGCTCCGGCACCCGGTGCACCGCCGCCTGCGCCCGCGGATCCCAACGCGCCGGCACCGGCGCCTGCCGACCCGAACGCGCCGGCTCCGCCACCCGGCGACCAAGGGCGCGTCGAGTCAGCCGCCGGCGGGCTCAGCTACGTACTGCCCGCCGGGTGGCAGGTAGCGGATTCAACCCAACTCTCCTACGGGCAGGTGCTGCTGACCAAGGTGGCTCCTCCGGGTGGCGAGCCTCCCAATGACACCAGCATCCTGCTCGGCCGGCTCGACCTGAAGCTGTTCGCGGGTGCGGAGACCGACAACACCAAAGCCGCGCACCGACTGGCTTCGGATATGGGCGAATTCTTCATGCCTTTCCCCGGCACCAGGATCAACCAGGAGACCGTCGAACTCAACGCCGACGGCATGCCGGGCGTCGCGTCGTACTACGAGGTGAAGTTCACCGATACGAACAAGCCCAACGGCCAGATCTGGGCCGGTGTCGTCGGTAACCCGGTCGAGCCCGGAACGCCGCGCGGACAACGCACACCCGAGCGGTGGTTTGTGGTCTGGCTCGGCACTGCGAACAACGCTGTGCCGAAGGAAGAAGCGGTGACGCTGGCCAACTCGATCCGGCCGTACACCGCGCCGCCACCGCCCGCAAACCCGAATGCCGCACCGCCCCCGCCGCCGGCAGATCCGAACGCTCCACCGCCCCCGCCGGCAGATCCGAACGCGACCGGCCAGGATCGCGTGGGCGTTCCGGTGCCGGTTGACCCGAACGCCGCTCCCGGAATGCAGCCTTAGTCATCGAAGGCCGCAAGCCGGCTGAGTGCGAAATCCCAAGCGAGCGCATAACTCTCGGCACGGGAGCATGATAGAGGTATGGTCATCCCCACGATGAGTGCGTGGCGGGTCCGGCGGCCGGGCCCGATGGCGACCCATCCGCTGGAAAGAGTTACCGTGCCCGTGCCTGAGCCCGGGTCAGGTGAACTGCTCGTTGCCGTGCACGCCTGCGGCGTGTGCCGCACCGATCTGCACGTCGCCGAGGGCGATCTCCCGGTTCACCGACCGAGTGTCATTCCAGGCCACGAGGTGGTTGGAGAGGTCGCCGCAATTGGCTCCGACACCGGCGGCGGGTTCGCAGTCGGCGATCGCGTCGGCATCGCGTGGCTGCGCATGGCCTGTGGATCTTGCAGGTTCTGTGTCCGCGGGCAGGAGAATCTATGCCCGCAGTCCCGCTACACAGGCTGGGACGCAGACGGCGGCTACGCCGAATTCGCCACTGTTCCAGAGACGTTCGCTCACCATCTGCCCGCAAGCTATTCCGACACCGAGTTGGCGCCGTTGTTGTGCGCCGGCATCATCGGATATCGATCACTGTTGCGGGCCGATCTTCCCGCCGGCGGCCGGCTGGGTATCTACGGTTTTGGCGGCAGCGCTCATCTCACCGCGCAGGTGGCACTCGCCCAGGGAGCGGAAGTACACGTCATGACCCGCGGCGAGCGAGCTCGCGAGTTGGCGCTCTCGCTGGGGGCGGCCTCGGCGCAGGACGCCGCCGATCGTCCGCCGGTCGCATTGGACGCCGCGATCTTATTCGCGCCGGTGGGCGAACTGGTGTTACCCGCTCTCGAGGCTCTCGAACGCGGCGGCACACTCGCCATCGCGGGCATCTATCTCAGCGACATTCCGGTGTTGAGCTATGAGCGCCATCTTTTCCAAGAGCGCCAAGTGCGATCGGTGACCTCCAATACGCGCGATGACGCGCGCAACTTCCTCGAGTTTGCCGCACAACACCACATCGACGTGACCACCGTCGAATACCCCCTCGGGCGTGCTGACGACGCTTTGTCCGCGTTGAGTGACGGCCGCATCGCCGGCGCGGCGGTCTTATTGGTCTGACCACACCCACCTCCGCCGCATACGTTTACGGTGAAGCCAATCTTGCTGTATCGGTTTATGGCGGGTTCTACACTGGGGTCAGGCCGGGGTTTTGAGGGAGGCCTGACGATGCGGGGGACGTATTTTCATCGGGTAATAGTTGTTCCGGCAATTCTCACGCCGCTCACGACCCTAGCCCTGTTGTCGCCGGGTACAGCCAACGCGGTCGAATGTGGCGTGGGGACGGTGTACGACCCGCCGTCGAACACTTGCATCGCCGCGCCGCTTCCGCCGCCGCCGCCACCGCCACCGGTATGGAACGGTGACATAACACCGTATTTCTCCGTCGGCGTCTGCGCGCCCATCCCCTTCGTATCGATCTGCGCAGGGATCTGAGCGCAAGGGTGAGACCTGGGCCGCCGTCTTCGACGTGCGCTTACAAGCTCAAGAACGGGGAGTTCCGCACCTGCCAGCGCTCGCCTGGCCCTCAGCTCAGATGCCACACCAACGCGGCGGCCAGCGCGCCGAGCCCGTTGAGCGACCAGTGCAGCGCGATAGGGGCAATCAGGCTGCCACTGCGACGCCGTAGCCAGGTGAAGACGAAGCCGGCCACGGCGGTAGCGGCCACGGCCAACGCCACACCCGCGACGGTGCCCATGACCCCGCCGCCGAAGATGCGCGTGAACCCGACATTGCTGCTGGTCAGGCCCAGCGAGGTGGCGATGTGCCAGAGCCCGAACAGCAGTGAGCCCGCCGCGGCGACACCGCGGAAGCCCCAGGCGCGGTTGAGCGCACCGTGCAGCACACCCCGGAAAGCCAGTTCCTCGGGGATCACGGTCTGCAGCGGAATGATGACCATCGACGCGATCAGGGCGCCCGAGATGGTGGCGTAGTTGTTGTTCATGAACATCGGTCGCGTCCATGGCAGCAGCGCGCCCATCGCGATCACCGACAGGACCAGCGCGACGGCGCCCAGCGCGTAGCCGGTCCCGGACCTCCAATGTTCGCGGCCCAGGCCGAGTTCGGCCCAGCCCAGGCCGCGCGACCGGACCAGGACCAGCAGGCCAACCGCTGCCGCAGGAACCGTCGCGACGCTGGCCCACGGCGTGGTGAAATGCGCGATCAAGTTCGTCAACGCCAGCACCACCACGACCACCGCGATGTCGACATAGGTACGGAAGTGGTGCAGGGCGGAAAGCTGTTCGACCAGCGGATGCGGACGCTGGGCTAGCACGGCTTGGTCGGACACAAAAATCCAGTTTAGCGGTCGTGTTCGCTAAGCGTGTCCTGCGACAGCGACGGTGCAGCGTAGTCCGGATCCCAGGTCCACCCCGAGATCGCCGGATCGTCCTCGCCGTGCTCTCGCGTGTAGAGCCGGGCCGCCAGGCGGGCGTCGGCCATCTGCTGGCGCAACCCCGCCGCACCGCTGCCCAGACCTTCGACACGGTCGATGACATCCATGACCAGGTGGAATCGGTCGAGATCGTTGAGCATCACCATGTCGAACGGCGTCGTCGTGGTGCCCCGCTCCTTAAAGCCGCGCACGTGCATTTGGGGGTGGTTGGCGTGGCGGTAGGTCAGCCGGTGAATCAGCCATGGATAGCCGTGGTAGGCGAAGATGATCGGTTTGTCCCTGGTGAAAATCGAGTCGAAATCACGCTCGGACAAGCCGTGTGGGTGCTCGGAGGCGGGCTGTAACCGCATGATGTCGACGACGTTGACGACCCTGACCTTCAGCTCGGGCAGCCGCCGACGCAGGATGTCGGCGGCGGCCAGGGTCTCCAGCGTCGGGATGTCACCGGCGCAGGCGAGCACGACGTCCGGATCCCCGGTCGCGGTGCTCGCCCACTGCCAGATCCCGAGCCCTCTGGTGCAGTGCGCAATCGCGGAGTTCATATCCAGGTAGGTCAGCGCCGGTTGCTTACCGGCGACGATCACGTTGACGTAGTCGCGGCTGCGCAGGCAGTGGTCGGCCACCGACAGCAGGGTGTTGGCGTCCGGCGGCAGGTACACCCGGACGACCTCCGGCCGCTTGTTGGCGACGTGGTCGATGAAGCCGGGATCCTGGTGCGATGCGCCGTTGTGGTCTTGTCGCCAGACATGCGACGTCAGAAGGTAATTCAGCGACGGGATCGGCATGCGCCAGGACAGTTCCCGGCTGCTGGAGAGCCATTTGACGTGTTGATTGAGCATCGAGTCGATGATGTGGACGAACGCTTCGTAGCAGTTGAACAGCCCGTGCCTGCCCGTCAGCAGGTAGCCCTCGAGCCAGCCTTGGCAGAGATGCTCGGACAACACCTCCATCACCCGGCCCTCCGGACCGAGGTTCTCGTCGTCGGGGCCGATCTCGGCGAGCCACGTCTTGTCGGTCGCTTCGAGAGTGGCCGACAGCCGATTGGATGCGGTCTCGTCGGGGCCCATCAACCGGAACCGGTCGGTGTTGCGCGCAATGACGTCGCGCAGGAAGGCGCCGAGCACCCGCGTCGCCTCGGCCGATTCGGAGGCGGGTTTGTCGACCGGCACCGCGTAGTCGGTGAACGGGGGTAGATCGAGATCCTTGAGCAGCAGCCCGCCGTTGGCGTGCGGGTTGGCGCTCATCCGCCGCTGCCCGCACGGGGCGATTGCCCGCAGTTCGGCCCGCAATGCGCCGTCGTCGTCGAATAACTCCTCGGGTCGGTAGCTGCGCAGCCACGCCTCGAGTTGGGCCCGGTGTTCGGGGTTGGTGTGGGTCCCGGACAGCGGAACCTGGTGGGACCGCCAAGTGCCCTCGACCTTCTTGCCGTCGACCTCTCGAGGGCCGGTCCAGCCCTTCGGGGTGCGTAGCACCACCATCGGCCACAGCGGGCGACCCTGTTCCTCGTCCAGACGGGCGGCCCGCTGGATCGCGCCGATCTGGTCGAACGCCTCGTCGAACGCGGTGGCCAGTTGTTGATGCACGTTGGCCGGATCGTCCCCGGCCACCGTGATCGGCCGGTAGCCGTAGCCGAACATCAGCGACTCGAGTTCCTCCTGAGGTATCCGCGCGAGCACCGTCGGGTTGGCGATCTTGTATCCGTTGAGGTGCAGGATCGGCAGGACCGCACCGTCGGTGACGGGGTTGAGGAACTTGTTGGAATGCCAGCTCGCCGCCAGCGGACCGGTTTCGGCCTCACCGTCGCCGATCACGCAGGCGACCACCAGATCCGGATTGTCGAACGCCGCACCGTAGGCGTGCACCAGCGCGTAGCCCAGCTCGCCCCCCTCGTGGATCGAGCCGGGCGTCTCGGCGGCGACGTGACTGGGGATGCCACCGGGGAAAGAGAACTGGCGGAACAGCTTTTGCAGCCCGTCGGTGTCTTCGGTGATGCCCGAGTAGACCTCGCTGTAGGTGCCTTCCAGATAGGCGTTCGCCACCAGGCCGGGGCCGCCGTGGCCGGGTCCGGTGAGGTAGATCAGGTTGGCGTCACGGTGGCGGATGATGCGGTTGAGATGCGCGTAGATGAGGTTCAATCCCGGCGTGGTGCCCCAGTGGCCGAGCAGGCGTGGCTTGACGTGGTGCGGCGCGAGTGGTTCTCGCAGCAGCGGATTGTCCAGCAGATAGATCTGCCCGACGGACAGGTAGTTCGCCGCGCGCCAGTAGGCGTCGACGAGGTCGAGTTCATGGGCGGGCAGGGTGGGGGAGAGTACCTGGGCAGTCATCTGGCTCATCATCGTCGGGGCGGGTGAACACGGGACGTACTCCTGGTACCCGATGCGACGGAACCTACCCACTAGCCTGTCCAGCGTGTTGGGATTCGCGGTGCCGCAGTTCGGGGAGTCCGCCCGGGCCGACCTGATGCGATATGCGGCCACCACGGAAGACCTCGGGGCCGACAGTCTTTGGGTGGGAGACCGTTTGCTGACGCCGGTGCATCCCAGCGTCGGCTACGCGGGCGGCGACACCATCCCCGAGCAGTTTCGTGCCGGCCTGGATCCTTTCATCGCGTTGGCGGTGCTGGCCGCGGTGACGAACCGGGTGCGGTTGGGCAGCAGCGTGTTCGTCGCACCGTGGTATCCGCCGGTGCAGCTGAGCCGTCAACTGACCGCCATCGACGTGATCAGCGGGGGCAGGTTGCTGCCGGGCTTCGGCATCGGTTGGTCGCCCGAGGAGTTCTCGGCCGCGGGCGCCCCGTTCCGCCGCCGCGGAGCCCAGTTGGATGAACTGCTCGACGCTTTGCAGCAACTGTGGACGACGAATCCGGTGGCTCATGACGGTGAGCGGTGGTCGATCCCGTTGTCGTGGGTGAACCTCAAGCCGGTGCAGCAACCGCGGCCGCCGATCTACCTCGGCGGGTTCACCCCGGCGAGCCTCGAGCGCATCGGGGCGCGCGCCGACGGGTGGCTGCCCGCCGTGCAGGTGCCCGGCGGTGTCGTACCCGAGATCCTCGCCCGGCAGCGCCGCGCCATCGATGACGCCGCCCGCTCGGCCGGCCGGGATCCTTCGGCCATCCACACCTACGTACGGATCAACGTCGCCGACGGCGCACCGATCGAAGCGGTCGCCGAAGCCGTGCGGAGGCTGGCCGATGCCGGCTACCGGGACGTGTTCGTCGACCTGATGTACGTGGCGACGAACATCGAAGAGCACCTGCGGTGGGCCGAACGGCTGCTGGCGCCATGAGTGAGCGACTGCTGGCAGCCGTGCGGGTGCTCGATCTCGGCGGTGCCGAATCCGATGGGGTGAGCCGTCTCTACGCCGACCTCGGCGCCGATGTGTTGAAAATCGAGCCGCCGGGTGGAAGTTCCGCCCGCGCGGTGCTGCCGACGGTGGCCGGGACGAGCGTGCCGTTCGGGTTGGGCAATGCGAACAAACGCTGCGCGGTCCTGGACCCAGCCGTCGCTGATGACCGCCGTCAACTACTGGATCTGGTGAGCGCCGCCGATATCGTCATCGATGGCGGAAGTCCCGGCGGCGCAGTGATGTTCGGCACCACGTGCGCCGCGTTGGCGCAACGGTTCGGCCATCTCGTGGTGCTGTCGGTCACCGACTTCGGCGCCGAGGGGCCGTATGCCTCGTGGCGGGCCACCGACCCGGTGTTGTATGCGCTGTCGACTGCGCTGTCGCGTACCGGGCCGACCTCGGGGACTCCGGTGCTGCCCCCGGTCGGCCTGGCATCGGGGACCGCAGTCGTGCAGGCGGCATGGGCTGCGCTGGCCGCCTACTATCGCCGATTGCGCGACGGCACCGGCGATTACATTGACTTCTCTCGATTCGAGGGGGTGCTCCAGTCGCTGGACCCGCCGTTTGGCTCGGAGGGGCAGGCAGCCGTCGGCGTCAAGAAAACCACCGAGATCTGGCGGGGTAGACCGCGTAACCAGAACATCTACCCGATCTTCGCCTGCAAGGACGGGCATGTGCGCATCTGTTTGCTGTCTGCGCGGCAGTGGCGTGGTATGCGCGCCTGGCTCGGTGAACCCGAGCAGTTCGCCGACCCGAAATTCGACACGATCGCCGCGCGCTATGCGTCGTCGCGTGAACTCAACGCGCTGATCGCCGACTTCGTCGCGCCGCACACGATGGATGCCCTGGTGACCGAGGGGCAGGCGCGAGGGGTGCCGATAGCCGCCATGCTGACGCCTACGGAGGCACTGGCTTCCGAGCATTTCCGCGTCGTCGGCGCTTTGACCACCGCGCAGTTCTCGCCCGGAACCCAGGTCGCCGCACCCGCGGGACCTTTTGTCGTCGACGGACGACGCACCGGCATGAGATGGCTGGCGCCGCCCCCGGGAACCGACGAACCAGCCTGGGCCGGTGCGTCATCGGCGTCCCCGACGGGTACGGTCGCGGTGCGGCGTCCGTTCGACGGACTGCGGATCCTCGATCTCGGCGTCATCGTCGCCGGGGGCGAACTCGGCCGGTTGTTCGCCGACCTCGGCGCCGAGGTGATCAAGGTCGAGAGCGCCGCCTATCCGGACGGATTGCGCCAAACGCCTCCGGGCCAGGTGATGAGTAGGTCGTGGGCGCTGACTCATCGCAACGAGCAGAGCCTCGGACTTGACCTACGCACTCCCGCGGGTGCCGAACTGTTCTCCCGTCTGGTAGTCGACGCCGATGCGGTGTTCGCCAACTTTCGGCCGGGAACCCTTGCCGCACTCGGTTTCTCATATGAACGTCTGCGGGAACTGAATCCCCGCATCGTGCTCGCCGAGAGCAGCGCCTTCGGCTCGACAGGACCGTGGAGCGGGCGGATGGGTTATGGACCGCTGGTGCGTGCGACCACGGGGATCACCTCGCTGTGGACGTCGCACGACCGCGGGTTCTACGACGCGACGACGGTCTTCCCGGACCATGTGTCGGCGCGGATCACGGCGATCGCGGCGCTGGCGGCGTTGATCCGGCGTGACCGGACCGGGGAACCCGCACATGTCCAAGTCTCGCAGGCGGAGGCCGCGATCAACCAGTTGGCGACGCGCTATGTCGCCGAGGCGGCACGCGCCGCCCACCTGCCAGTCGTCGAGGACGGGTCCGCGCACGGCGTGTATCCCTGCGCCGGCGAGGACGAGTGGTGCGTGATCTCGCTGCGCTCCGACGCCGACCGCGACCTGTTGGACTCTCTCACCGGCGGCATCGACATCGCGGAATGGACGCGCACGCGGGACAAGACCGCGGTGGCGCGCGCACTGCAGGAGGTGGGGATCGCCGCGGCGCCGATGAACCGCGTCGTCGATGTGCCGGTCGATCCGCAGGTCAGCGCCCGGAATGTGTTCGCCGACATGGCACATCCGATGTTCGAGGCGCCCATGCTCGCTGAAACGCGGCCCGCGCCGTACACCAACATCCCGCCCGCCCGGATGCAACCGGCGCCGATGCCGGGGGAGCAGACCCGCAAGATCTGTCAGGAAAGCCTCGGCATGTCGGTCGAGGTCACCGATCGGCTCATCGCCGACGGCGTGCTCTTCGCGTATCGAGAAAGGCCGTGATGGACCCCAGGACGCCGGTATTGGTCGGCTACGGGCAAGTCAACCAGCGTGACGAGAATCCTGATGTCGAGCCGATCGACCTGATGGTCGACGCTGCGCGCGCCGCAGCCGACCCCCGGGTCCTCGAATCCGTCGACTCGGTGCGGGTGGTCAGCCTCCTCTCCTGGCGGTATCGTGATCCGGGACTGCTTCTGGCGCAACGTCTTCGGGCCGACGGTGCCACCACGCGCTACACCGGTGTCGGCGGCAACACGCCGCAGTCACTGGTCAACGAGGCATGCCTGGACATTCAGAAGGGGCGCGCCGACGTCGTCGTGATCGCTGGCGCGGAGACCTGGCGAACACGAACCCGGTTGCGCGCCAAGGGCATCAAGCCGGACTGGACCCGCCAAGACGAATCGGTCCCGATGGCCCCCGGTGCCGACGACGGGGTGCCGATGGCCGGACCCGCTGAGATCCGGATCAACCTGGACCGGCCCGCCTATGTCTACCCGATGTTCGAACAGGCCTTGCGGATCGCCGCGGGCGAGTCCGGGGAGGAGCACCGGCGTCGGGTTGGGCAACTGTGGGCGCAGTTCAGTGCGGTGGCCTCGACCAACCCACACGCCTGGAGCCGGGACCCGGTGTCCGCGGAGCAGATTTGGCAGGCCGGCCCGGGCAACCGGATGATCAGCTGGCCGTACCCGAAGCTGATGAACTCCAACAACATGGTGGACCAGGCGGCGGTGCTCGTGCTGACCTCCGCCGAGAAGGCGGCATATCTGCAGATACCCAAGGACCGGTGGGTGTTTCCCTATTCGGGCACCGACTCGCATGACACGTACGCGATCGGGGAACGGGCAGAGTTCTACACCTCACCCGCCATCCGGATCGGGGGTCGACGGTCGCTGGAACTCGCCGGGTCCGGCATCGACGACGTCGCGCTGGTCGACCTCTACTCGTGCTTCCCGTCGGCGGTACAGGTGGCCGCCAACGAGCTTGGGCTACCGATCGGGGACGCCGAAAGGCCGCTCACGGTAACCGGTGGGCTCACCTTCGCCGGCGGGCCGTGGAACAACTACGTGACCCATTCGATCGCCACCATGGCTGACAGGTTGGCCGCCCACACCGGCCAGTTGGGTCTGATCACCGCCAACGGCGGCTACCTCACCAAGCACAGCTTCGGTGTCTACGGCGCCGAGCCGCCACCGCACGAGTTCCGTTGGGAAGACGTGCAATCCGAGGTCGATCGCGAGCCGACCCGGACCGCACTCGTGGAGTGGGCGGGGGTGGGCACGGTGGAGACGTGGACGACCCCGTTCAGCCGGGAAGGATCGCCGGAGAAGGCGTTTCTCGCGGTCCGCACGCCCGACGACTCGCGCGTACTGGCCGTCATCACCGATGCGGCGGGTGCGGCGGCGACGGTCGACGAGGACATCGCCGGCGCCAAGGTTCAGGTCAATCCGGACGGTACCGCCACACTGCTCTGACCGCGGCTACCGTGCGTTGGCGGGCACCTCGGTGTACTGCGGCTTGAACCCCTCCGGGGCGAAGGTGAAACCCCTGCCGGTCGCCTCGCTCATGCACGAGACGCCGACTTCCTGCACGTTGCAGCGGAACCCGGCCGCGATGAGGATCTTGTTGAATTGGAGCACATTTGCGTCCTCGAGGACGAACTCTGGCTGCTCCAACGCGACGAAGCGGGGATCACGGTCGCGCTCGATAACGACCGCGTTCGGCGCGGCCTGCTCGCCGGCGGCGTTCGGCACCGATTGCGGTTGGCCGGTGATGTTCATGCTGAAAAGGGGGGTGGTCGCTGACTGGCAACCGGCCTTGACGCGCGGCACGATCGCGCACGCCCACCGGCCACTCGGGGTGGTGAAGTAGTAGGTGGCCGCACCCGCCGGATGCGCCACATAGTCGAATGCGCTGACCAGGTGGGCGCTGTTCGGGGCCGGAGGCGGCGCAGAGGTGCTGGAGGTCGGAGGCGCTGCCTCGAGCGGCTCATCGGTGGTGACGATCCGCTCACCCGAACAGCCAGCGGCGAGGATCGCGGTGGCCGAGATCAGACATAGGACACGCATTTCGGTTCCTAAGCGTGCCCCAACCCCAATTGGGCGGGGGAGGCGGGGGTTAGCCTCGGTTAGCCCGCCAGCATCGCCTTGAGTGTCTGCGCGTTGCGCACGGCGTGGCCGCCCAGGTCGTTGTTGAAGTAAACCAGGACGCGCCTGCCTTCGCGATCCCACGACAGGATCCGGCCGGCCCAGCACCGCAACTCGTCGTCGGGGTATGACCCCGCGTACATCGAATCCTGGTCGGGGCCGTGCATCCGGATGTAGACCAACTCACTGGTCGCCCGCGGAATGCACCGCAGCCGTGCGCCGCTCATCACGACGTACGCCGCTTTGTAGCGTTCCAGCAGCGCAAATACGGCAGGATCGTCCCACGACGGGTGCCGCAGCTCCATGGCCACCGGGATCCGATCCGGCATCAGCTTCAGGAAGTGCTCCAGGCGGGCGTCGTCGCGTTCCAACTCCGGATGCAACTGCACGAGCAGGGCCTCGCCGCGGTCGGCCAACAGGTTCCAGCACCGATCGAACCGTTCGACCCATGGTTCTGGTTCCCGCAACCTCCGGTAGTGCGTAAGCCCGCGCTGGGCCTTGACCGACATCGTGAAACCGTCGGGTAAGCGCTGCCGCCAGCCGGCGAACGCGGCGTCTTTGGGCCAGCGGTAGAAGCTGGCGTTGAGCTCGACGGTGTCGAACTCCTCGACGTAGAGTGAAAGCCGCTTCGCCACCGGCGTGCCCGCGGGGTACAGCACGTCCGTCCAGTGGTCGTACGACCAGCCCGACGTGCCGATCCGGATGACCACTGCCTCAGCCCCGGGCCGAAACCGCGTCACGCAGTTTGTCGTCGAGCGACACCTTCACCACCGCCGCGCGAAACAACTCCGGGGCGGCAGCCACCGCAATCCAGGCGTCGGTTGGTTTGCTCGAGAGCATGCACAGCGTCAGCGACTCAAACCATGGCATCGGCTTGTCCACCAACCGGATAACCGCATCTTCGACGTGAATCGTGCCCGCGCGTTCCAACAGGCGTGCTGCCAGCTTCTCACATGCTGCGGCGTCCACGTCGGCTGGCGTACCCGCGGTCTTTCGGCGGCAAACTCCTCGCGTACTCGACCCCGCGGATGATCCACCGCCGCAGTTGCCGTTGGCTTTTCACCCCGTCGATGGAAACCCGCAGCCACCCGCGTGTCTCCCTTCCGGCCATGGTCATCGGTGCGACGTGGTCGCGCGTCAGCAACTTCGCGGTGTCGCCGGGCGGCACCCGCACCATCAGGCCACCCTTCCCGCTAGCCGCCACAGCCATGTTGCCGTTGATCAGGAACGCCAACCCGCCGAACATCGGCGTCTCCTCGACACCTCGTTCGCCGCCGAGCAGTTCGCGGATGCGGTGAGCCAGGTCCTCGTCATAGGCCATCAGACGACCGTAGCGCGGCACGTGCGCGCGCACCTTCGCTCGAAGTTGCGCTGAGGGTCGTAACCGGTCAGCGATCACGACACTCAGTGCAATCTTGCGGTTAGGCGGCGGTGGCCGCCTCCTCTGCGGGTTGCAGGGCCTGCGCGACGATCTCGGCGACGTCGGTCATCAGTTTGACCTCCAGTGCGTCGAGGACGTCGGCTGGCACCCCGCCATGTTCGGGTTCCAGATCCGCCTCGTTGCGCTGGGGAATGAAAACCGTTGACAGACCGGCCCGTTGCGCCGCCAGCAGTTTCTGCTTGACACCGCCGATGGGCAGCACCCGGCCGTTCAGCGTGACCTCGCCGGTCATGCCGACGTCCGACCGCACCTGTCGACCGGTGGCCATCGAGACCAGCGCGGTCACCATCGTCACACCCGCCGACGGACCGTCCTTCGGCACGGCGCCCGCAGGCACGTGGACGTGGATCCGCCGGTCCAGCGCCTTGGGGTCGACGCCCAACTGCTCGGCGTGCGAGCGAACATAGGACAGTGCGATCTGTGCGGACTCCTTCATCACGTCGCCCAGTTGGCCGGTCAACTGCAGCCCCGGTTCACCATCGGTCGCGCCGGCCTCGATGTAGAGCACATCGCCGCCGAGGCCGGTGACCGCCAGTCCGGTGGCCACACCCGGCACAGCCGTGCGTTCTGCCGACTCTGGCAGGAACCGTGGACGACCCAGGTAGGCAACGAGATCCGGCTCGTCGATGTTGATCGGACCCGACTCTGTGGCGAGCTTGGTCGTCACCTTGCGCAGTGCCTTGGCCAGCAGCCGCTCGAACTGACGAACCCCCGGCTCGCGGGTGTAGTCAGCGGCGACCTTGCGCAGCGCGACCTCGGTCACCGTCACATCGTCCTCGGTCAGCGCCGCGCGCTCCCGCTGCCGCGGCAGCAGGAAGTCCCGGGCGATGGCGACCTTGTCGTCCTCGGTGTAGCCGTCGATTTCGACCAGTTCCATGCGGTCCAGCAGCGCCGACGGGATGCTCTCGATGACGTTGGCCGTCGCCAGGAACACGACATCGGACAGGTCGAGGTCCAGGTCCAGGTAGTGGTCGCGGAACGTGTGGTTCTGCGCCGGGTCCAGGACCTCCAGCAGCGCCGCCGCGGGGTCGCCGCGGAAGTCGGAGCCGACCTTGTCGATCTCGTCGAGGAGCACGACGGGGTTCATCGAACCCGCCTCGCCGATGGCGCGCACGATGCGGCCCGGCAGCGCGCCGACGTAGGTGCGGCGGTGCCCACGGATCTCGGCCTCATCCCGCACGCCGCCGAGGGCGACACGAACGAACTTGCGGCCCAACGCCCGCGCCACGCTCTCGCCCAGCGACGTCTTGCCGACGCCGGGCGGGCCGGCCAGCACCATCACCGCACCCGAACCGCGGCCACCCACGATCTCCAGACCGCGCCGGGCTCGCCGGGCCCGCACGGCCAGGTACTCGACGATGCGGTCCTTGACGTCCTCCAGGCCGTGGTGGTCGGCGTCGAGGATCTGCCGCGCGGCCGTCAGGTCGGTGGAGTCTTCGGTGCGCGCGTTCCATGGCAGGTCCAGCACGGTGTCCAACCAGGTGCGGATCCAGCCGACCTCGGGGCTCTGCTCGCTGGTGCGTTCCAGCTTGCCGACCTCACGCAGCGCGGCTTCGCGGACCTTGTCGGGCAGGTCGGCGGCCTCGACACGGGCCCGGTAGTCGTCGGAGGACCCGTCGGCGTCGTCCTCGCCGAGTTCCTTGCGGATCGCGGCCAGTTGCTGGCGCAGCAGGAATTCCTTCTGCTGTTTCTCCATGCCGGACCGCACGTCCTCGGCGATCTTCTCGGTGACCTCGACCTCGGCCAACTGATCACCCGTCCACTCGATCAGCGAACGTAACCGCGCGGCGACGTCCGGCGTTTCGAGCAGTTGACGCTTCTGGACCTGCGTGAGATAGGAGGCGTAGCCCGCGGTGTCGGCCAGCGCCGACGGGTCGGAGAGCTGGTTGACGAAGTCGATGATCTGCCACGCTTCGCGCCGCTGCAGCATCGCAAGCAGCAGCTTCTTGTATTCCGCGGCGAGTTTGACCGTCTCCTCGGTCGCCTCTGGCTCTTTGACCTCGGTCACCTCCACCCACAGCGCGGCGCCCGGTCCCGTGGCGCCGGCACCGATGTGGGCACGGCTCTCACCACGAACCACCGCGGCGGGTCCGCCGACCATGCGGCCGATCTGCACGATCGAGGCCAGCACACCGTGCGACGGGTACCGGTCCTCGAGCCGCGGCGCGATCAGCAGCTCGCCGGACTCGCTGGCCTGGGCGGCGTCGACTGCCGTGCGCGCGGCCTCGTCGAGCTCGATGGGCAGGACCATTCCGGGCAGCACGATCGACCCGCTCAGGAACAAGACCGGAACTGTCTTGGCTTCAGCCATCAATCCTCCAAAATGTGAGTCTGATGCGCTCAACCTTTAGCCGGTCTGATTTGTTCCCCCACCCTCGTGGCGAAATAGCGTTCCTGGTTGCTGTCTGCGCCGATTCGCGACCATGGATTCTCATTCGCGGGGGACGACACACGGCAGGAAGCCTGCCGTTCGGGGCAAACGGCAGGCTTCCTGTGTGGGTGGATCTAGGCGGCGCTCCTAGGCACTGGCCTGTGCCCCCAGCACCCGCTGGATGTCGGGCTTCATCATCTCGAGCTGCTGACCCCAGTAACCCCAGCTGTGAGTGCCCTGAGCCGGGAAGTTGAACACTCCGTTGGTGCCACCCGCGGCGACGTACCTGTCCTTGAAGGTGACGTTGGTCCGCAGCGTGAACCCCTCCAGGAACTGCGCTGCCATCAGGTTCTGCCCGGCGGTACCGCCATCGAGGTCCGACGGCGTACCGGTGCCGCAGTAGATCCAGATGCGGGTGTTGTTGGCCACCAACTGGTTGATGTTGATCATCGGGTCGTTGCGCTTCCACGCCGGATCCGATGACGGGCCCCACATGCTCTCGGCGTTGTATCCGCCTGCGTCCTGCATCGCCAGCCCGATCAGCATCGGCCACCACCCCTCGGAGGGGTTGAGGAAGCCCGAGAGCGAGGCGGCGTAGATGAACTTTTGCGGGTAGTAGATCGAGTACGTCAGCGCGGTGCTGCCCGCCATCGAAATGCCCACCACCGCATTGCCGTTCTGCGACACGCCCTTGTTGGCTTCCAGCCACGCCGGGAGTTCCTGGGTCAGGAAGGTCTCCCACTTGTACGTGTAGTCCTGGCCGTTACCCCGAGACGGCTGGTACCAGTCGGTGTAGAAGCTGGACTGCCCACCGACCGGCATGACGACCGACAGCCCGGACTGGTAGTACCACTCGAAGGCCGGGGTGTTGATGTCCCAGCCGTTGTAGTCGTCCTGGGCGCGCAGACCGTCGAGCAGATAGACGGCGTGCGGTCCGCCGCCCTGGAACTGGATTCGGATGTTGCGGTTCATCGCCGGGGAGAACACATCCAGATACTCGACGGGCAGCCCCGGGCGGGAGAACGCCCCCGCGGTCGCCGAACCCCCGGCGAAGCCGATCAGCCCGGGCAGCGCCGCGACTGTCAAGGCGGCCACCGCCATTCGGCGCAACAGTTTTGTACCGGTACCTCGGCACCTCTCCAAGATGTTCATAACGGCAACCAACCCACCTTTCATCGCTTCCACAAGCAATTGCCGTTGCTTTGCCTGCGTAATGAAACACGGCCGCGCGGCGGGACTGTCGGCTCGACATGCGGTTCGCACGTCGCGGTTGGCTAACGATTACGACTCAGCGAGGACTCGCGAAAGCTGGATTTGTGCTGCTGCCGGTGGGAACAGAGTTACTCGAGTGACATCCTGTCGGGGTCCGACAAGCCCCGCCTCAGTCGGTGGAGTTGAGTGACATGCCGTGGACCGAGTTCGCCCAAAGACTTCACTCCGAGTAGCCGCATTGTGCGGCTGACCTGCTCCGAAAGAATTGTGATCGCCCTGTCGACGCCGGCCTCGCCGCCCGCCATCAGCCCGTAGAGGTAGGCACGACCCACCAGCGTGAACCGCGCTCCGAGGGCGATCGCCGCGACGACGTCGGCACCGGACATCACCCCGGTGTCCAGCAAAACCTCGGTGGTGTTGCCGAGTTCGGTCGCGACGCGCGGCAGCAGATGAAACGGCACCGGCGCGCGGTCGAGTTGGCGGCCTCCGTGGTTGGACAGCACGATGCCGTCCACACCGAGGCCGACAACGGCCCTGGCGTCGTCGAGCGTCTGAATTCCCTTGACCACCAGCTTCTTCGGCCACTGCTGCCTGATCCAAGCGAGATCATCGAAGGTCACCGTCGGGTCGAACATGGCGTCGAGGTATTCGGCGACGGTGCCCGGCCATCGATCCAGTGAGGCGAACGACAGAGGTTCGGTGGTGAGCAGGTCGAACCACCACCGCGGATGGAGGGCCGCGTCGAGCACGGTGCGCAGCGTCAGGGTCGGCGGGATCGACATCCCGTTACGGGTGTCGCGCAGGCGCGCACCGGCTACCGGTACGTCGACCGTCACGAGCAGCGCGTCGTAGCCCGCGGCCGCGGCCCGTTCCACGAGAGCCATCGACCGCTCCCGGTCTTTCCACATGTATAGCTGAAACCAGTTGCTTCCGTGCGGGTTCGCACACTTGACGGCTTCGATCGAAGTGGTGCCCAGCGTCGACAGCGCGAACGGGATGCCGGCACGCGCCGCGGCACGGGCGCCTGCGATCTCTCCCTCGGTGTGCATCAGCCTGGTGAAGCCGGTCGGCGCGATTCCGAACGGCAGGGCGACCCGGGCGCCGAGCACTGTCGCGCTTGTGTCCACACTCGACACGTCGCGCAGGATGGCGGGGTGAAACTCGATGTCGCGGAACGCTTGTCGGGCACGCGCCAGCGATAGTTCCTCTTCGGCCGCGCCGTCGGTGTAGTCGAACGCCGCCTTCGGGGTGCGGCGCTTGGCCAGCCGTCGCAGGTCGTCGATCGTCATGGCCGCGGCCAGTTTGCGCCGTGTCGCGTTCAGTTGCGGTCTCTTGAACCGCAGCAACGGCGCCAACTCGCGGGGCCGGGGGACGCGGCGCGTCACCATGGCCGGTTGGTATTCGTCATTGAGTTGCACAGAGTAGCTTGCGAAACTGGCTGACGACATGGCTAGTGATGAATCGTCGACTCCGCACGACCCGTTCGACCTGCAGCGCTTCGTCGACGCGCAGGAGCGCGTGTACGACACCGTGCTGGCCGAGCTGCGGGCCGGCCGCAAACGTAGTCATTGGATCTGGTTTGTCTTTCCGCAGTTGCGCGGACTCGGCAACAGTGCGACGGCGCAGCGATACGGGATCGCCTCGCTCGAGGAGGCGCGGGCATACCTCGCTCACGACGTGCTGGGTCCGCGACTGGGGGAGTGTGCGCACCTGGTCGCGCGCAGCGCACAGGCGTCGGCCGACGACTTGTTTGGCTGGCCGGACAAGCTCAAGGTGCGGTCGTCGATGACGTTGTTCAGCCGAGCCTCCGACGACCCGGCTGTTCAGGCAGTCTTCGATCAAGTGCTGACGAAGTACTACGACGGCGAACCGGACCCCCTCACGATCGAACGCCTCAACGCGGCGCGATGACCAACCACCCGTGCGGTCCAGCTTCGGTCATGGTCACGACGTGCGACGGCGGCGCTCCCGACCCTGCCAGGATTTCCCCCCGGCCGAACCCCAGTTCGGGTAACGAAATCGGCAGCGGCTCGTCGTCGATGTTGAGCGCGACGATCAACGATTCGGACCCGGTGCCAACCTGGTAGACGTACCGGCGGTTGGTCAGCAGCAGCGAGCAGGTGCGCGCCGAGTGCAGCCACGCGTGGCGTCGGCGCAGTCCGATCAGGTACCGGTGCAGCCGGAACACGTCGTCGCCGTGCTCGTCGACACTCACCGGAGGGGTGGCGAACTGCGGCCGCACAGCGTCGTCGCCGCCGAACCGTTCCTCCTTGATTCCCCGGTAGGCGAACTCGTCACCGGCGTACACGGTGGGCGTACCACCGGTCGTCATCTGCAGCACCAACGCGTGTTCCAGGTGGCGGATGTCGTCCAGTCGGCTGGCGATACGGGTGACGTCGTGGTTTCCGACGAATGTCGCGGGCACGAAGGTGTCGAGGAAGTCGTTGTGCCGCACCAGCGCCCAATCCAGCTCGTGGAAGTTGCCGTCGTTGAGGCTGCTCCAGACGGCCTTCCACAGTTCGTACTGCGTCACCGAGTCGAAGCCGGTCGCGCGGACGCGCTGCGCGTAGTCGCCGTGGATGATCTCGGCGAGAATGTATGCGTCGGGGAACTGCTCGCGGACCCGCGGCAGCACCTGGGCCCAGAACCGGTCGGCGACGGCATAGGCCGCGTCGAGGCGCCAGCCGTCGGCGCCGCGGCGCAGCCAGTGCGTCATGACGTCGACGACGTAGTCGACCACCGCCGGGTTGTCGTGATCCAGCGCGACCAGATCGCCGTGCCCTTCGAACGTGACGACTTCGTTGCCGCGCTTGCGAAACCACGACGTGTTGGCGAAATCAGTTCCGACATGGTTGAACACGCCGTCGAGCAGTACTCGCAGACCGCGGCGGTGCGCCTCGCCGACGAGGGTCTCGAAGTCCTCGCCGTCACCGAGTCGCGGGTCGATGCGGAAGTGGTCGGTGGTGTCGTAACCGTGGGTGCGCGAGGAGAAGACCGGCCCGAGCGCGATGCCCGACGCGCCGAGCCCTATCGCGTGATCAAGCCAGTCGACGATGCGGCGCAGCAAGTGCTCCTCCGGTCCCGGTGGCGGCTCGGCGGGATATGCGCCGACGAAGCCGAGCGGGTAGAGGTGCCACCAGATGACGTGTTCGACCCAGGCGGGTTCGGTCACCGGAACTTCGTCTCGTACAAGGTCTTCATCGTCTCTTCGAACTGCGTGGCCGGACCGTCGACCACGACGCCGGGGGCGACCGTGGTGATCGGCAGTGACGCCACCGGCGGCGGCGGCGCACCCCATTCGGTCAGCCACCGGGACAGCTGCGCCGACGACGCGGCGTACACGATGCGTCCCAGGCCGACCCAGGCGTGGGCTGCCGCGCACATCGGGCAGTGCTCGCCGGAGGTGTAGACGGTCGCGTCGGCGCGCTGCTCGGCGGACATGTTGGCCGCCGCCCAGCGGGCGATCGCGAACTCCGGATGGCGGGTGTGGTCACCGTCCTTGACGCGGTTACGGTCCTCGAGCAACGTACGGCCGGTGCCGTCGACGAGGACGGAGCCGAACGGTTCGTCGCCGTGGTCGAGCGCTTCTCGCGCCAACTCCACGCAGCGGCCGAGACGGGCGAGATCCTCGTCGTTGATGGCCACAGTCGAAGTCTACGGATCAGTCGCAGCAGCCCGAGAAACCTCCAGCCGGCAGGCGCACGGCGCGCGGATGGGTACGTCGGCACCCGCCGCGGCCAACGCGAGCTGTTGGCCGATGATCGCCGCCTCGGCGTAGGACCACACCAGCCCACGGTCGAACCACACCTGCGCCTGCGGCGACGGTGGCTCAATCGGCCGGGGATAGGCCCCGAGGTCGTAATAGGTCGCGTCGCCGAGCGAGACGCTCATGCACGGCACGGTGATTCACCCGCGCGGCGGTCGCGAGGACTGCGAGCAGGCATCCCGCGGCGCCCCACAGCGCCAGGGTGAGAACGGGTGTCGGCGACCCGTTGCCGTCGAAGTAGACCACGCTGCGCAACAGCGAAACGCCGGCGCCCTGCGGCACGATCGCGCTGAGGGTCGAGTAGAACCCCGACAGCAGTGGACGGCCGACCGGACCCGCCGCCGCGGCGTTGCCGATGATCACGAGAAAGCCCGTCAGTGCCAGTGAGGCGGTGGAGCCGAACGCCGCGGCGACACCGGTGATCGCACCGCTCACCGCCATGGAGTAAAGCCACAGCGCGCCGAACACCTGCCAGGTGTGCCCGACCAGGGCACCGAGGATCACATCGACGTAGAGCGTGACACCGCCCGCCAGCAGCGCCGAGTAACCGGCAAGTGTCGCGGTGCGCAGCACCAGGCTGATGGGCCGCCGGACGGTGCCCATGAACCTGCCGAGCACGGCGGCCGCGACCGTGGCGCCGATGGAGACGAAGATGACCGCATAGAACTCCACGGTGCCCGAGGGATCGCCGGCGGAGGGGGGCGCGACGTCCTCGACGACCGCATGCAGACCCGCCTTCGCCGCGACCGCCTCACCGACGCTCTCCGCCGCCGTCGCCACGCTGCGGCCGCCACCACCCGCGATGTAGATCGTCATCGCACCACGGGGATCGACGGCGAACGCCGCGTCGGTCTTGCGTTCGTAGACCTGCTGGCGCGCCGCGGCCCCATCGTGAACCTCGTTGACTGTCAACGCATCCTGATGGAGGAGACCATCGACCATCTGCGGCGGCCCTGCGACGGCCACCGAGAGATTGTGCAGCTCGGGTTTGGCGAATGCTCCGGAATAGCTTGCGATCATCGCGATGACGACCAGCATCATGCCGAGCAGCGCCAGCGCGGTGACGCGCAGTGCGGTGCGGTCACGCACGGGGGAGCGCTCCGCGGCGTGGTGTCTACCCATGGTGTGAACCTCGTGAATGTTCGGGAACGCCCAGTAGGGCGTTGACGGTGTCGAGCGCGGCCCGCACCCGATCGGCAAGGTCGGTGGAGTCGGGGTCGTCCATCCAGGACCGCAGAACCTCGGTGAAGCCGCCGACGAGGAACCGGGTGACGGCTTCTGGGCCCACACCGGCGATCGCCGAGACCGAGGGGATGGCGGCAGCGGCCATCTCTTCGCACGCCGGCGTCAGTTCGCCACGGAATGCGGCGACGACGCGTTGGGTCACCGTGCTGGGCACGACGTTGCGGTACATCGCCCGATGTTCGGCGACGAAGTCGAACAACCGCAGGACCCGTACGCGCGCGTCCCCGCCGATGTCGGCGGTCGCCGCGGCGAACGCCACGGTGACGGCGGTCGCGACGGCGTCGTCGCGGTCGGTGAAGTGCTGATAGAAGACCTGCCTGCTGACACCGGCACGCGCCACGATGTCACCGACAGTCAACCGGTCGACCGGTTGCTCGTGTGCCAACGCGAACGCCGCCTCCCGAAGCCGGGTGCGCACTCGCTCGGCGCGGGGGTCGGCGCTGTTCGCACGTGCTGCCATACGGGCAGACTAGGCCACTTTGTAGACAATTGACTACGACAAGCTAGGTAATCTAATGCAGATCCAACCGCCGATGTGACGTCCGGCGCACCGACGCCGGTTCGTGCCCACTTCGATCACCTCAGCCGCCCTGCCCGGTCGAGGATCTCTCCGTCGTCGGTGCGGCGCCGGGTCGCTGGCCGGACGGGTCGTTCACTGCGCAGGCGCGGTCCGCGCGCCGATGACGCGGGTCACCAGCAAGTGGTACAGCATGGCCACGAAGGTCACGGTCCATGCCGCCAACGCCACCCAGCTCTCGAGGGAGCCGATCTTCTGCACGAGCGGAAGATGGTCGGCGTGGCCCAGGTAGAACCCACCCACGCCGTACATGCCGAGCGGAAACACCACGCTCCAGAGTGGGGCCTCGTAACGAAGGGGAATGCGGTGAACCACGTGCCGCCAAATTCCAGCTGCAAGCAGCGGTGGGATCAACCAGGTGCCGAACGCCCAGAACAGCACCGACGTTCCGGCGATCAGACCCCTGGTAGCGGCGACCATCGGCGCGTCGGCCATCTCGACGATGCGGGCGCCGGCGACAACGGTGATCGCGGTGGCACCCATCGCCACCCAGTAGGGCGGGGTCAGGTCCTCCGGACGCAACGGGTAGAGCAGCATCCGGGCGGCAACGAAAAGCCCTGCGGCACCGTACAGGAACACACCCACCGACCAGGAAAACACGGCGAGCAACGCCAGTTCCCGATGTCCGCCTGCGACGACGGGCTGCAACACGGCGGCGAGCACCGCGATGGACTGGCTGGCAACCACCCAGATGAACCAGGTACCGTTCGCGCGCTGCAGTACCGGCCGCTGGGAGCGGCCCAGCACCGCTGTCCAGGGCACCACGTAGCCCAGGACCAGCCAGGCCAGCGAGGCGACCACCAGGAGCGTGAAAGCGGCCGGATAGTGACCGTCCAGGGCCAGTCGAGTGCCGAGCACACCGGTCGCGGCGACAAAGGTGAACAACCCGAATGCACGGCGCGGATCAGCGAGGTCGTCAGCGACGTCACTGCGGAAGATCAACGTGCGCAACAGGTTCAACGCGATCAGTACGACGTAGGCAACGCACGCCACCCACAGCAGCACAACAGAAAGGACGTACGCGCGGTGGCTGTGCATCGCGATCGACACGATTCCGCTCGCCATCACCAGCGCAAAGTATCCGGGATGAAGGGTCCGCACGCCTTCGCGGGCGCCGGTGCGTGGTCCGTCGTCACCGAGGAACGACGCCGGGCCGTGACGCTTTGCGGTCACCACGTGACAAACCCCCTTCGAAGCCGTGCGGGGCGGCCCCCGATAATGCTTTCGTCATACCACCCGTACGAACCGCGGGGTAGGGATCGCGCATCCGCGCGTCCGCGCCCACCGAAGCGCCGGGTGAGGTCGATCAGCACATCCCAGCAAGTGCATCTGCTCGGTCGGAGGTGTCAGGATGGCGCGCCGCACGTAATCGGCAACAGTCGGATGCTCTTCGAGCATGCGGTTCACCGCCGCATCGCGGGCGGCGGCGTGCCTGCGAGGATCGTCGATTGTGGCGTGACGGTGGAGGCCGAAAGACTGTTCATTGAGCCGAAGTGGGTTCGCGGATGACGCCGATCTCGGACAGGCTGCGAGTGATCGAGGCGATCTCGGCGACCAGTATCCGGGCGGCGCCGTCGTCGTCGGTGAGCCCGTCTGCCCGCTCGCGCACCTGCTGGTTGGCCACAGACAACGCTGCGAGGTCGACGGTCCAGGGTGTTCCCGGATTCGGCGGTGCCCCGCGTAGTGCGTCGACGAAGTCGTCCACGGCGGCGATGAATTCCGGTGTCAGCGTGGCGGATGGCTGACTCGGTAGGTTGTCCTCCAGAGCGGTGCACGAGATGGTGACGGCGTTCAGCGCGGTGCGGTATGAACGCAGCCACCGACGTAGCTCGCGGGAGTCCATCCGAGTGGCTCCCGACGCGGCCTCGAATCCGGCGCGGGCGCGATACGCGTGCTGCCACGCCGAGGACACGGCATCGCTCGGATGGTCGAGCGGATGTACGTAGGCGCGCACAACGGTTGCCGCGTAGTCGATTTCGGTCTTGAGAAGTTCGCCGGCTCGATGAGCCAACCGGGTCAGCGCGTGGTCCGGCAACGCGACGTGCGCTACGACGGCGAGTCCGCCTCCGATGATGACCGAGAACAACCGGTCCTCGAGCGTCGCCCCGGAGGTGACGGCGTCGATCTCGAGAAGGAATACGACGGCGGCGGCCACGGTTGCGCTGGTGGCGATGTACCCCGTTCTGGTCACCGCGTAGGTCGCGGCGAGACAGAGCACCGCCAGCACGGCGGCGAACAGACCCGTGGGGCGCAACAGCAGCACGATCGCCGAAGCCACGACAATGCCGGTGGCGATGCCCGCCAGTCGTCCGACACAGCGCGTATACGTGTGCGCGGTCTCGGGACGTAACACCATCAACACGGCGAGCGCGATCCAGTAGCCGTGCGCGATGGGGGCGAAGCGGTCTGCGGACGCAGCCAGGGCGACGGCTGCCGACAACCGCATGGCATGCCGGAGGATCGGCGAGGTCAAGGTCATGTGTGCCCGTACCGTCGTCATCGCCGCACGCAACGGGCTGATCAGATCGGGTCGGTACAGGTCGGGGAACCGCAACTCGGCCGCTTCGTGCAATTGCTGCGAAAGACGCTCGACCCCGGGGCTTTCCGGCTTACTCAGCGCGGCCACTGCGGCATCCAGCCGGACCAGGCCGTGCTCGGCGTTTCTTCGCGCGGTGTGGGTGTGGTCGGCGATCGCGTCCAGCACTTCGGCTGCGGCTGCCAGCATCCGTGAGATCTCTTCGCGGTTGGCCTCGGGGGTCCCGCGCAGCATGCGCAATGTCGCCATGATTCGTTCGGGCAACCGGTGCCCGCCCCGGTAGGCCTCGGGGTGACGGCTTGCCTGGGTGTCGACGAACGCGTCGCGCAACGACGGCATCAGGGTCGCGGCGGCGGGGGCCTCCGCGTCCTGGGCAACCTGGCGCGCATCGGCGGCCAGGGCTCGGTATGCCTCGGTCAACGCCTCGCGTTGCGTGCGCCATCGCTGCGGCGGCCAGACGGCGATCAGCGCCGACTGCACGGCACCGCCGACGATCGTCAGCAGCGTCGGAACCAGAACGGACGCCGCCGTCGGAGCCAGCGGCGGCGCAATCGCGAGCAGGGCGGCACTGGCGGCGGCGACCAGGCCCGCGTTCCTGCCGACCGCCCATTGCAGGCCTGCGCCGAAGCACCAGAGCGCGAGCGCTGCGATGAACACGGCGTCGAACGACGAACACAGCGAGCCGATAAGGACCGCCACGCCCATCTCCACGGCCACGACGAGCACCCGGGTGGCCCGCCCGCCGGGGCTGTCCTGCAGGGCGATGGCGCCGGCGACCACTGCCGCGCCCGCCGCCCACACGGCGGTAGCACCCGAGTCCCACAGCAGCGCGATGGCGGCGACCGCCAATACGCCGAGCAGGCTCCTGGCCACCGCCCCGGCGTCGGGCACGGTGGGCCGGAGGGCGTCGATGAGCCGGCTGCGGGTGCTCACGCACTCATTCTGACGCCTCCGGACCATCACCGGCGCAGTACACGCATCTGATCTGTGTCGGTCTCGGCGCCGTGGCCCTGGTCCGACGGTGCGCGGCGTGTCAAACCCCATGTGGCACATGGCAAAGCGTCCTCCGAAAGCACCGCTTCGGATCCGCTCGATTCCTCTGCGATGACTCGGGTTGGGGGCTACAGTCAGTCGACGGGGTTGCCTGCCGGTCCGGCACACAAATCCCGTCATACGAGAACCACCGAGCGAATCCGCGAGTATCGACGGATGGCCGGCCGCGGCGACGAAGGGAATCGTGATGAGCACTGCGGCCGAGCGAGCAGCCCAACTCGATCTGGTGGCCCGGTTGAAGTCGGCCTATCCCGAGCTGCCGGATGCCCCGACGCCGGACCTCCTCGATCACAACCGGATCACCGCGTACCTCAAACCCGTCCACGACGTCGGCGGTGAACCGGACGCGCCGATGAAGTACGAGAACAAGCAGTATGAACTCTGGGAGCACATGACCTATGTGATCTGCGAGGTGCTCGCGTGGCGCGGCATCTGGCTCTCGGAGGAACGCCGCCGGATCGGCAACGTCGACGTGGGCAGGGCAGAGTATCTGGGTCTGCCGTATTACGGCCGCTGGTTGTTGGCCGTCGCCCGGGTGCTCGTCGAGAAACACCACATCGGTCTGACCGAGTTGAGCGAGCGGATGGCGGAGGTCAAGGCGCGCTATGAGGGCGGGCTGGCCCCAAAGAAGCTGGAAGCCAAGCCGAGGTTCGAAGGCGACGGAGCAGACGTCAAGCGCAACGCTCATCACAAGCACGCGGTGGGCAAGGGGGACCCACAAATCTATGCCGGGCAGGCCGGGCAGCCGCAGTTCAAGGTCGGCGACGCGGTGGTCGTCCGTGAACTGCCGGTGATCTTCTACACGCGGACCCCGGAATACGTGCGCGGCGCGAAGGGCGAAATCGCAACCGTCGCCTACGAAAGCCCGGCCGCCGAAGACGAAACCTGGGACCGCCCGGCCAAACCGGAGTGGTTCTACGTCGTGCGGTTCAACATGGCGGAGTTGTGGCACGGCTACACCGGCACCGGCGACGACGTCATACAGACCGAGATCCCCGAGCACTGGCTGGAGGCCGCCCCATGACTGACCATGGTCACGATCACGACCATGAGAGCACCGTCGCACCGATGGTCGACGAGATCACCGACTTCGAGGTCCTCGAAATCGCGTTGCGTGAACTGTGTATCGAGAAGGGCATCTTCACCGCCGAAGAGCACCGGCGCTTCACCGAGTTCGCCGAGCAAATCGGGCCGAGCCCCGCGGCGGCCCTGGTCGCCAGGGCGTGGATGGATTCCGAATTCAAGAAGCTAGCCCTGGCAGAGCCCATGAGCGCCAGCAAGGAGGTCGGCGTCGACTGGATGGAACCAACCGGTTTCGGCACACCGAGCGACTTCACCGCATTCGAGATCCTCGAAGACACGCCGACGCTGCACAACGTGATCGTCTGCGCGTTGTGCTCCTGCTATCCCCGCCCCATCCTGGGCAATTCTCCGGAGTGGTATCGCACCCCGAACTACCGCAGGCGCATGGTCCGCTGGCCGCGTCAGGTACTGGCAGAGTTCGGGCTTTATCTGCCCGATGAGATCTCCATCCGGGTACAGGACTCCAACCAGAAACACCGGTTCATGGTGATGCCCATGCGCCCCGAGGGCACCGAGGACTGGACCGAGGAACAGCTCGCCGAAATCATCACCCGCGACTGCCTCATCGGAGTCGCACTGCCCAGGGCAGGCGTCACGACGAACGTCATCACCGACACCCGTCCCGCCGTACACCCTGCCTCCGAAGCATGAGCGGCACAACGGAACCCGGTATCGAACAGACGGCGATCGCGTCGCTGGAGAAAATCGTCGAGCGCAATCAAGTGTGGTCGCGGATGGCCGCCAAGTACGGGGTGGAAAACCCTGTGCCGCCGTGGAAGACAAGTTTGGACGGCATGTGCGACGCGCTCGACCGGGCCGCATGCGATGTCGATGTCTTAGACTTCAAGGCGCGTCGCGACGAAGAGGACGCGTTGTCGGCGACGCGCTACGCCGGGTTGCCCTATCCGGAGAGCCAGTTGGTGTCGCTTGCGCACTCGTTGGTGGCTCGCGGAATCATCGACGAGGACGAGCTGACACAACGCCTGGCCGGCATCCGCGAGCGGTTGGAAGCCTGATCGGCACGGCGCGTTAGGTTCGCTTCGTGGAAAAAGTCATCATCACGCTGCGGGGTGCCCCGGCCGACGACGCGTGGTGCGTGCGCATGCGCGAACACGTCGCCTCCGATCTGCTCGCCCTCGGAATGCCCGGGCTGACGGTCAACGTGCGCGACGGCGTGGTCCGCGACTCACTGATGACACTGACCACGCTGGATCCGCCCGTGATGGGCTTCGTCAGCGTGTGGACCCAGCAGTACTACGGCGATCAGCTGACCGATGCGATCTCCCGACTGAAACAGGAGGCCGACGACGTGGCGGCCTATCTGGTCACCGAATCGGTCCCGCTCGCGCCGCCGGCCACCGCGCCGGGCGAGCGGACCGAGGGCTTCACCAACGTCGCACTGCTCCGCCGGCCGGCCGATCTCGACGAGGCCACCTGGTTGACCCGCTGGCACATCGACCACACTCCGGTGGCCATCGAGACCCAGTCGACGTTCGGCTACACGCAGAACGCCGTGGTGCGCACACTGACGCCCGGTGCGGCGCCGATCTCCGCGATCGTCGAGGAACTGTTCCCGCATGCCGCGCTGTCCGACCTGCACGCGTTCTTCGGCGCGGCCGACGACGACGACCTCCGCTACCGGATGGAGCGCATGGTCGCCAGCACGGCGACCTTCGGCGCCAACCGCGACGTCGACACGGTGCCGACCAGTCGTTACGTGTACCGGACACCCTTCACCGATTCCGCTGCTGCACAGAGGAATTCATGACGACACTCGATGACGCAGTGGGGCTGGCCGCGGCCGACAACGGGCTGGCCGTTGTGTCGACGCTCCGCGGCGACGGCACCATCCAAGCCTCGGTGGTCAACGTCGGCAAGCTGGCGCATCCGGACACCGGCGCACCGGTCCTGGGCTTCGTCACCTACGGCAAGGTCAAGCTGGCCAACCTGCGCGTGCGTCCGCAACTGGCGGTGACCTTCCGCGACGGATGGCAGTGGGCGACCGTCGAAGGCAGCGCAGAGCTCGCAGGGCCGGACGATCTTCAACCATGGCTCACCGAGCCAGACCGGTTGCGGCTGCTGCTGCGCGAGGTGTTCGCGGCCGCGGGCGGAAGCCACGACGACTGGGCGGAATACGACCGGGTGATGGCCGAACAGCGGCGCACCGTGGTGCTCGTTTCACCCTCCCGGGTTTACCGCAACGGTTAACGCTTACGCTGCTGCCGTGGCTGAAACGACCCTGCAGATCGCCGATGACAACCGGGTCCGCACGCTGACCCTGAACCGGCCCGAGGTGCTCAACGCGTTCAACGAGGAGATGTACCTCGCGACAGCGGTCGCCCTCCAGGAAGCCGCCGCCGACCCGGAGGTGGCGGTCGTTGTGCTGACCGGCGAAGGGCGAGCGTTCAGCGCGGGTAACGACCTGAACGAGATGCACAGACGCATCACCGATCCCGCGTTCAACGAGCGGGGCAGCCACTTCACCACGATGATCGACGCGCTCGCCGACTTTCCGAAGCCGTTGATCTGCGCCGTCAACGGCGTCGGAGTCGGCATCGGCGCAACGATTCTCGGGTATTCGGATCTGGTCTTCATGTCTGCTGCTGCCCGGCTCAAGACGCCGTTCACAAGCCTGGGCGTGGCCCCGGAGGCGGCGTCCTCTTACCTGTTGCCGCGGTTGATGGGTCGGCAGAACGCCGCTTGGCTACTGATGTCGTCGGAATGGGTGGATGCGCCCGAGGCACACCGGATGGGACTGGCCTGGAAGGTATGTCCGCCGGAGGAGTTGCTGTCGGAAGCTCGCCGCCACGCCGAAGTGCTGGCATCGCGGCCCATCCCCAGCCTGATGGCGGTCAAGCAGACCATCGTGGCACCGACGCGCGACGGTATCGCCGCCGCGACCGCCCGGGAGAACGAACACTTCGCGGTGCTGATGGGCGCCGCGGCCAATGCGACCGCGCTGGCCGACTTCACCGGTAGGCGCGGGGAGAGCAGCGGAGGTTAGTGATTAACCGCTTTGGGCGTCGCCTCTTCGACATCGGCGTGTGCGGCGATGATCGCCCGCAGAGTGCGCCGGCACCTGCCGCAATCGCCACCCGCACCGCAGGCCTCGGCGATCTGCTTCGACGTCCGTGCCCCGTTGGACACGCATTCGGTGACGTCGTGGCTCGTGGTTCCGGTGCACAGGCAGACAAACATCGGCTCCCCCGTCAACCCTGCTCGGCCACGGCCATCAGATGGGCGAACCGGCCGACGAACTGAGTCGGGTAGGGGCCCAATCCCACGTTGGACATCCACTCCGCTGCCGCATCCGGGTGATCGACCCAGTGCTTCGCGGCGGCTTCGTCCTCGATCTCCTGCAGGATCATCACTTCCTGCCCGTCGTCGAGGGCGCGGTACACCCAGATCTTGCGCACCCCGCTGCGCTTGAAGCGCCCGATGCCGTCGTGAACCTTGACCATCAGCGCCGACACGTCCTCGACCGACGACATGACGCCCACCACCACGCGGCCCACGCGATCCGCGGGGGAGGGCGCGTACAGGTCGATCTTCTCGACCACTTCACCCCCGAAGATCGGTGGGATGTCGTCGACCCCGGCGATGTCGAACCACTCGAATACCGCGGATGATCGCAGGACGTCGCGGATTGACCGGGCGTTTCTAATTCCAATTGTCACGAGGACGCGATTCGGCTCCCAAATCGACTCATATAGGACGACATGATGGGCGCCGATCGAGTGCAGGTTTTCGCGACGCTTCTTGAGCCATTTCCACATTCGCTCGACGTCGGCAACTCGAAAATCGCACGCGAGAATCAATGAGTGGAGATCGTACTCACCCATCGATTCTTCCTGCCTACCTCGCGCCCTCGACAATGGTTAGCGCAGTCTAACCTTACTTAGCCTAGGCAGTCCAGAGTGGGGGTCGGCTCAGCGCCTCGAGCCGTCGGGGCGCGTCATGATTGAGCCGAAAACGCGCCTCGCCCAAGCAGTAAAGCAAGCTTGCGGGGCATAACTGGACTAGTTTGAGAGTGCGGCACCACAGCGAACGCGTGACCCCAGCCCCCAACTGCCTAGGAGCGACCATGCAAGGCGATCCGGACGTCCTCAAACTGCTGAACGAGCAGTTGACAAGCGAACTCACCGCCATCAACCAGTATTTCCTGCATTCGAAGATGCAGGCGAATTGGGGCTTTACCGAACTGGCCGAATACACGCGTAAAGAGTCCTTCGACGAAATGAATCATGCGGAGGACATCACCAACCGCATCCTTATGCTCGACGGGCTTCCGAACTACCAGCGACTGTTCTCGCTGCGCATCGGTCAGACCCTGCGTGAGCAGTTCGAGGCCGACCTGGCGATCGAGTACGAAGTGCTGGAGCGCCTCCGCCCGGGCATCATCATGTGCCGCGAGAAGGGTGACGCGACCTCGGCGACGCTGCTGGAGAAGATCCTCAACAGCGAAGAAGAGCACATCGATTACCTCGAGACGCAACTGCAGCTGATGGACAAGCTCGGCGATGAGCTCTACGCGGCGCAGTGCGTGTCGCGCCCACCGACCTCGCTGTAACTCTTGCAGTCGAGCGGTCGAGTCCGTCGGCGCCGCAAGAATGATCGGTGTCACCAGTGCCAAGCACCAGACCCGGCTCGCAGACGACACCCGGTCATGACACATCTCAGCAGTGAAAAGAAGGGCCCCGCCAGTATCTGGTACTGACGGGGCCTCTCTCCGTGTGCGCTGTGCTTATGCGCGAGGGTTGTTCGTGATGGTGCCGCCGCCGCGATTCGACGGGTAATCGGCGTCCTTGCGACGTTTCAGCCCCGCCAGTCCGAGCAGACCCAGCAGTCCCGCCAGGCCCCACAGGCCGTTGTCGCCGCTGTCGTCGTTGGCGTGTTGGTCCTGGGCGAGCGTTGTCGTGGTGGTCGCGGGCGCTTCGACCGTATCCGCGCTGGCGATACCGGCACCGCCGAACAACAGGGTCAGAGTAGTGGCTCCGATGACAAGTGGCTTCTGCATCTTCTCTCCTAAGTAGGTGTGGTCGGTCCCGAGGACCGCCACGCTCCGAGGTGGGACCAGGCTGCTCTAGTCGCCAGACTCAGCAGGCTTGCTGAGTTTGTTGCACCGGGCTTGATTTGCCAGGCGTGCGAAAGTGAAACCACTTTGAATAGCTAAGTGATGCCTAGCGCGGTGGTCTGCCGAGTTCAGGATGCACGTGTGACGTGCAGCACTCTTCCCTGCCTATAGTGCGCCCGTTTCGGCCTCAGCGAAGTGGGCGCAAAGTTCGCAGTAGAGGACGATCTACGAAGTGTCTGCCGTGCCGGGACGCCCCAACAATGCACGGACGACCCGGCGTGGCCCGTAGGGTCGAAGCATCTGGCTCGCGGGACTCGGGCGGACGCGTTGCGGCCACCAGAACCAGCGTCCGAGAACGACCGCGATTGACGGAGTCATGAATGCGCGCACGATCAGGGTGTCGAACAGCAGGCCAAGGCCGATGGTGGTCCCGATCTGACCGAGTACGCGCAAATCACTGAATACGAACGAAGACATAGTCGCGGCGAAAACGAGACCGGCCGATGTCACCACCGAGCCGGTGCCGGCCATCGTACGAATCATCCCGGTTTTGACCCCGGCGCCGATCTCCTCTTTGAATCGGGAAATCAACAATAAATTGTAGTCCGACCCGACGCCCAGGAGCACAATAATGGCGAGCGCGAGCACGATCCAATACAACTGGATGCCGAAAACATGCTGCCAAACCAGCACCGACAGTCCGAAAGAGGCACCCAACGAAAGCGTCACCGTGCCCACGATGACGATCGCGGCGACCAGGCTGCGCGTGACGAACATCATGATGAGCAAAATGAGACTCAGTGCGGCGATGACGGCAATGATCAGATCATATTTGGCGCCGTCCTGGATATCTTTGTATGTCGCGGCGGTGCCCGCGAGGGAGATCTCCGAACCCTGTAAGGAGGTGCCCTTCAAAGCCGTAGACACCACGTTCCTGATGGGGACGATATGCCCGATGCCCTGCGGAGTCGCAGGGTCACCCTCATGAGTGATGATCATGCGGGCCGCCTTGCCGTCCGGCGACAGAAACATCTTCAACCCGCGCTGAAAATCGGGATTGCCGAAGGCTTCCGGCGGTAGATAAAAGAAGTCATCGATCTTGGCGGCATCGAAAGCTTGTCCCATCGCGGTGGAGTTTTCGGTCATTTCCGCCATCTGATCGTAGATCCCCGACATCGTGGAGTAGTTGGACAGCAGCAGTTCATGATTGGTCTCTTGGCCGGCGATCTGGCCCGGTATCAATTCCACCAGTTGCGGTTGGACCGCATTCAACCTGTCCAAGCTTTCCTTGAAACTTTCCATCTGCCCGCTGAGCTTGTCGATCCCGTCGAGCGCCTCGAAAGCGGACCTCGCTGCTGCGCAGGACGGGATGTTGAAACAATGCTGTTCCCAATAGAAGTAATTACGAATTGGTCTTAGAAAATCGTCGACGTTCGCCATGTTGTCTCGGAGTTCGGTCAATGTGGCAGTCACTTCGTCGAAGCTTGCCACCTGGTCATTCGTCGCAGCGGCCATTTCCTGCTGAAGAGCATATTGACGCTTCAAGACGTCGATCGATTTCACCATCTCGTCGGCCTGCTTCAGCATGTCGTCGGCGCGGTCTTGCTGATAGGTGAGGTTCATGATCTGTCCGGTGTTTTGCATGCTGATCTGAAAAGGAATCGAGGCGTGGTCAATCGGCGTCCCCAGTGGCCGGGTGATGGACTGTACCTGGGCGATACCGGGAAGGCGAAACACCTCCCTGGCAACCCTGTCCAAGACAAGCATGTCGGCCGGATTGCGCATATCGTGGTCGGCCTCGATCATCAGCAAGTCGGGGTTCAGCCGGGCCGAGGGAAAATGGCGCTCCGCAGCGGCATAACCGACATTCGCCGGAGCACTGGCCGGGATGTAATGGCGCACATCGTAACTCGTCTCATACCCCGGCAAGGCCAGCAAGCCGACGAGGGCAACCGCACCGGTCACCGCCAAGATGGGCCCCGGCCAGCGGACAATGGCCGTGCCCACCCGCCGCCACCCACGCGTGCGCATCGTGCGTTTCGGTTCGAGAAGACCCAACCGACCACCCACGGTAACCACCGCCGGGATCAGCGTGAGCGCAGCCGCCAACGCAACCAGGACAGCGATCGTGACGGGAGCGCCGAGACTGTGAAAGTAGGGCAGCCGGGTGAAGCTGAGGCAGTACACCGCTCCGGCAATGGTCAAACCGGAGCCCAGAACGACGTGCGCGGTGCCGCGAAACATCGTGTGGAAGGCCGCCGGTCGATCCTCGCCGACCCCACGAGCTTCCTGATAGCGGCCGATGAAAAATATCGCGTAATCGGTCCCGGCTGCAATGACAAGCAATGTGAGCAGATTCGTCGCGTACACCGAAAGCCCGATGATCCCGGAGTCGGCCAGAAACGCGATGACCCCCCGCGCTGCAAGCAACTGCGCAAAAACCGTCAACAGCACCAGAAACATGGTGGCGACGGAACGATAGACAAAGAACAACATCACCGCGATCACCGCAAGGGTGATCAACGTGACTTTCACGGTGCCTTTGCTGCCCGCGCCGAACTGATCCGCGAGCAGGGGCCCCGCGCCGGTGACATAGGCGTGGACTCCGCTCGGCGGCAGCGTATTTGCCACGATGTCACGGACAGCATCGACGGACTCATTTGCCAAGGCCTCGCCTTGATTGCCGGCCAGATAGATCTGGACATACGCGGCCTTCCCGTCGGCGCTCTGGACGCCTGCGGCCGTCAGCGGGTCTCCCCAGAAGTTCTGGACGTTTTCTACATGCTTGGTGTCCTCGGCCAGCTTCTGAACCAACGTGTCGTGGTAGCGGTGCGCGTCCTCGCCGAGCGGCTCGTCGCCTTCCAGCACGACCATGGCCGCACTGTCGGAATCGAACTCGTGGAACACCTTGCCCATGCGCTTCATCGCCTGCAGCGACGGCGCATCCGCTGGGGTCAAAGACACGTTGCGTTCCTTTGCGACCTCTTCCAATCGCGGCACGGCCACGTTGGTCACTGCAGCCAGGCCCACCCAGAACAAGAGGATCGGCACCGCCAGCCGGCGGATCGTCCCCGAAAGGGAGGTTCGAGAGTCCTGCTCGTCGCTCACGAGGACTTGTCCACGCAGAAGGTATAGGCGTTGACGTTGTTGACGGCCCTCTCGTCTTTGACGACACCGTTGACGGTGATGCGGCAGCCGATGAAGTCGCTGTCGCCCTGCGCCACCACGTTCGCGAAGACGGCCGGCTGAGTCGTCGTAATCGTGAAGGCCCACGGAAGGGTGGCATCGTGGACCTGGCGCGGTTCGCTGTTGCCGTCCAGGTAGTTGATGGTCGCCACCGCCCCTTGGGAGCCGAAAACCTCAAGGGTTACGTGTTTAGGGTTGAACGGAACGATCTCATTCGAGATGCCGTCGCCAGGCGAAGCGTTGCTGTGACTTCCCAAAATCCCCTGGAGCCGATACACGCTGTACCCCGAGACCGCAACCACTATGACCGCGACCAGCAGCATCCAGCCTCTTTTCACCATTCCTCGGAGTGAAATCCTCTTCACCCGTTGGCCTTTCGATTGCAGGCGGCGCCAGCCTGACGAAAATCAGATGCCTCGCAGTCAGCGGGGATGTCGAGCACGGGAGAGAATCCGTTCGTTGCAGGGACCGACCACGTTCACTCTGCGCCGGCGACCGGCGTAATATCAACGATGATGAATTCTGTTTCCCGTCGGGGCCGCAGGCCGGGCAAGCCGGACACTCGCACGCAGATCCTCGACGTCGCCCGAAAGCGCTTCCTCGGGGGCGGATATCAGGCGGTCACGATGCGAGCAGTCGCAGCGGAGGCCGGCGTTGACCTTGCGCTGGTCAGCTACTACTTCGGTTCGAAGAAGGGCCTGTTGGGCGCTGCCCTCGCGCTGGCCGTCAACCCGGCCGACATCCTCGGTCGTGCCGCCGAGGGCGACACCGCACTGTTTCCCCAACGCGCCCTGCGCTCCCTACTCCGACTTTGGGAGGACCCCGAGAGTGGCGCGCCGCTGCGCGCGTTGATCGCCGGCGCCGCCCATGACGCGGTGGTGGCGAACCTGGTCAAAGAGATGATCGAGGTCGAACTCATCGACCTGATCGCGGAGCGGATTGGCGGGGCGAACGCCCGTAAACGCGCCGCAGCGTTCTGCGCCCAGCTGGCCGGCTTGATCGTAACCCGCTACATCCTGCGCCTCGAACCGATTGCCTCTATGCGCTCTGATGAATTAATCCGGCTCTACAGCCCGCCGTTACGACTGGCACTCAGGACCTGACCGCCGGTTTCGATGCCGGCTTCACGGTCTCGGCGTTCGCACGCTCGCGGGGGGCCCTGTCGCGGACCGGCGACAGCACCACGCTGGTGACCGCCGGCTGAGCGGCCAAACTAGAACGCGTTCCATTTCTGCTGTGGCGGCGTACGATGCCGCCATGAGCCGAATTGGGGATTTCGCCGACGACGACGCCGCCGCCTGGGTGACGAAGTCGCCGGATATCGGCGTCGCCATGGTCGGCTTCACCAATGCGGTCTACACGAAGAACCGGTTACCGATGCGGGTCCGTGAACTGGCGCGAATGGTGATCGCGTTGGACAACGAATGCGTGGTGTGTCAGAACACCCGCGACTCCGAAGGTCTCGCCGCGGGTGTCGACGAGGACCTTTACGACCATGCCGCCCAATGGCGCACGTGGCCCGGATACAGCGCGCAGGAACGGATCGCCGCCGAGTTCGCCGAGCGCTTCGCCAGCGACCACACCGGCCTGCGCGACGACGAAGACTTCTGGCGGCGCTGCCGCGAACAGTTCTCCGATGAATTGCTCGCCGATCTCGCGTTGTCGTGTGCGATGTGGCTCGGCATGGGTCGCATGCTACGCACGCTCGACATCGGTCAAAGCTGCAAGATCACGCTGTGAGTCGCGGCGCCGCCGCGCACAATAACGGCTATGGCCGCTAAACCGCTCGCCGCCGCGGCGATCGCGCAACTCGAGGCCGACGGGGTTGCCACCCTCATCGGCACGGTGGTCAACCCTGCCGGGTTGATACACGCCAAGACGGTTCCGCTTCGTCGGATGGGCGCGTTCGCCGATCCCGGGCTCGGCGCCAGCCCGGTATGGCACGCGTTCGCAATAGACCAGACCGGCATCGTGTTCGGCGATGCGATCACCCCCGTCGGTGACGAACGGGTACGCATCGATTTGGGCGCACTACGCATCCTGGGCGACGGATTGGCTTGGGCGCCGGGGTCTTTCTTCCACCAGGACGGCTCCCCAGACCCGTACTGCAGCCGGGGTGCGCTCGCCCGGGTGCAGGATCGGTTGTCGGACGCGGGGATCGACACTGTCGTGGGCCATGAACTGGAGTTCGTGCTGGTCGGCCCCGACGGTGGCCGCCTGCCGTCACACCTCTGGGCGCAGTACGGCCTGGCGGGTGTGCTGGAGTTCGAGGGTTTCGTGCGTGACGTCACCAACGCCGCCACCGGTTCGGGCGTCGCATTAGAACAAATCCACCCCGAATACGGGCGCAATCAGTTCGAGATCTCGCTGGCGCCGTTGCCGCCCGTCGCAGCGGTTGACGCGGTGGTGTTGATGCGCATCATCGTGGGGCGGGTCGCGCGGCAGTACGGCATGCGCGCGAGCATGTCGCCGGTGCCGTTCGCCGGTGGGGCCGGATCGGGTGCACATCAACATTTCTCGATGAAGCGCGGGGACACCCCGCTGTTTTCCGACGGCACCGGTGTCAACGGGATGACGCCAGAGGGCGAGTCGGCGGTCGCCGGCCTGGTAGCCGGTCTGCCCGATGCGCACGGCGTGCTGGCCGGTTCGGTGCTGTCGGGACAGCGTCTGCAGCCGGGGAACTGGGCGGGCGCCTACGTCTGCTGGGGTACCGAGAATCGCGAAGCCGCAGTGCGTTTCCTGCGCGGCGGGGCGAGCAATCCGTACGGCGCCAACATCGAGGTCAAGATCGCCGACCCGTCGGCCAACCCGTACTTCGCGGCGGCCGCGATCCTGGGGCTTGCGCTCGACGGGATCGAACGCGCGCTGACGCTGCCTGCCGAGGTCACCGTCGATCCGGCCACGTTGACCGAGGCGCAACGACAGCAGGCGGGCATCGTGCTGCTGCCCGAGAAGCAGGCCGACGCACTCGACGTGCTGGACCGATCGTCGTTGATGCGGGGGATTCTCGGCGACGCGGCCGTGGATTCCGTGGTTGCGGTGCGTCGCTACGAACACGACAACTTCGGTGCGCTGAGCCACGAAGAGGTTGCCGACAAGTTCCGGCTGGCCTGGAGCGTATGACTTCGGCGCTCGGTGAACACATCGAATCCGTGCCGATGGTCGACCACCACGTGCACGGCTGCTGGTTGCACGCCCCCGATCGCATTTCCTTCGAGAACGGGCTGAACGAAGCGAATACCGAGCCGCTCGCCGACTTCGATTCGGCGTTCGACACCCAGTTGGGCTTCGCCGTGCGGGCGCACTGTGCGCCGCTTCTCGGTATGCAGCGGCACGTCGATGCCGACACTTATTGGGCACGGCGCTGCGAGTGGGCCGAGGCCGACCTGGCGCGGCGCTTTCTGACGACGGCCAACGTCTCCGACTGGTTCGTCGACACCGGATTCGCCACTGGCGCGGCTGATCTCGGCGAGCTGTCGGCGTTGGCGGTCGGCACGGTCCATGAGATCGTCCGACTGGAGTCGGTGGCCGAAAGCGCGATCGCGCTGCCGGGGGACTATGCGTCCGCTTTCGAGACCCTGCTGCGGGAGCGCGCGGCTGGTGCGGTGGCTACCAAGTCGATCCTGGCCTATCGTGGCGGGTTCGCCGGTGACCTCTCGGAACCCTCTGCGACCGAGGTGGCTGAGGCGGCCGCACGCTGGCGCGACAGCGGGCAAGACCGCCTGAGCGACCGAGTGCTGTTGCGGTTCGGTCTTCACCAAGCACTGCGACTCGGCAAGCCGCTGCAGTTCCACGTCGGCTTCGGTGACCGGGACTGCGACCTGCGCACCACCAATCCGCTGTACCTGCTGGATTTCCTGCGCCGCAGCGGGGACACGCCGATCATGCTCTTGCACTGTTACCCGTACGAACGTGAAGCCGGTTATCTGGCACAGGCATTCAACAACGTCTACCTCGACGGTGGGCTCGCGATCAACTACCTCGGCGCCCGCGCCTCTGCGTTTATAGCGCGGCTGCTGGAGATGGCTCCCTTCCGTAAGATCCTCTATTCGTCGGACGGTTTCGGGCCGGCCGAACTACACTTCCTCGGGGCGCGCCTGTGGCGCCGCGGAATGCTAAGGGTGCTGGAGGGATTCGTCGACTCCGGCGATTGGAGCGAGCGAGACGCGATCCGAGTCGTCGATCTCATCGCGCACGGCACTGCCCGGCGCGTATACCGTCTGGCTTGACCGGCGTCAGACGGTTCCGTTGGCTGTGGTTGTCGCTCTGTTCGCCGCCCTGCGCGGTGATGTGGTGCCGGTTTCGTCGAGCCGTCCGACGACGAGCACCGGAACCGGGGAATGCTCGATCAACTCCGCCGACACGCTGCCCAGGAGATACGCCGACAGGCCGCGCCCGCGCCGGCCGACGACCACCAGGTCCATGTCCTGCTGTTCAGCGAACCGGCGCAGCGTGGCGCCGGGCGGACCGGCCAGCACCTCGGTGTGCACCGCCGCAGAACCGTCGAGGCGAGCCACCAGCGCGGCCAACCGCGCAACGGCGGCATCGATGACTGCGCGGGAGACGTCTTCGGTCGCCTCGAAGTGGACGACCTCTGCCAGCACGAGTACGCCGAATCTCGGCCCGAACAAGCGCATGGTTTCCGATAATGCTCGCTCGGACTCGGTTGAACCGTCGATCCCTATCAATATGCGCGGACCGGTGGTTTCGGGGGAGCGGCGCGGTGGCGCCCCCTCCGCGCCGACGGCGGCCAGAGCGGGGCGTCGCTGCACGCGTTCCGCCGCGATCGGCACGAAAAGCAGTCCGAGCGGCATCGCGGCCAGGATCCACAGTGGATCGAATCCTCGTCGGGCCATCCACAGACCGGAGGCGAGACCCACCCCGACCCACGTGACAGCCAGAACGAGGATCGTCGCCGAAGTCACAACCTCACTGTTTCACAACGACGTTCGATCTCAAAAGGCTATTGGCGCCGACCGTTCAGGGGCTCTTGGTGCCGTCCGGGCCGCTTGGTGCAACCGGAAGGCTCCGCTTCAGACGACTCCGGTCGCGTCGAACACCCAGGACATGTCGGCATTGGCGAAGTCCTCCAGCCACGTGGGCGGCGCGTGATTGGCCAGCGCCCCCATGTCCCAGTAGTCCTTCCACAACGTGATCTTGCCGTCTTCGACACGATGCACGGTGACGAACTGCAGAACAGCGGATTCGCCTGTGGGCCAATGCCATTCCTCATGGTGTTCGTACATCACGTCCGTGCCGTTGTCGACCATCAGGCCGGTGAAGTTCTGGTACGAGGCCAGCGGCTCCAGGCCGATCTTGAGTCGTTTGACGATGTCCTCCGGACCGCGCGCGGCGGCCGCCGGCCCTACCGGCATGTCGAGATAGATGCAGTCGTCGGCCAGGAAGGTTTTCACCGCCTCCCAGTCGCGCGCCGACAGCGCTTTCCACATCCCCAGCACCGTATCCTCAACCGACACCGGCCAATTCACCTTTCTGTTGTGCGAGCGCAGGCGCCTTGTGCGCGGCGCGCAGGAACCGCCCGGTGCGCCGCTCACCGACCAGATCGGTCGGCTTGCCGTCTAGGAAAACCGCACGGCCGCCGACGAACACGGCCGACACCGTGTCGTCGTTGCGGTTGACCATGCGGGACAGCCCGCCGTACTGGTCGACCCCCTCTTCGGCATAACGATCCAGCGAGTCGTCGAGGGCGGCGGGGTCGACGATCACGACGTCGGCCCGGTCACCGAGACGCAGGTGGCCGGCATCCAGGCGGTACCAGTCAGCCAGTTCCCCGGTGAGCCGGTGCACCGCATGTTCGACCGTCATGAACGGTTTTCCAGCCTGTGCTGCGCTGTGTACGTGGCGCAGGAAACGCAACCCCATGTTGTAGAACGCCATGTTGCGCAGATGCGCACCGGCGTCGGAGAACCCCATCTGGATACCGGAGTCGGGCGCGAGCTTCTTGAGCACCTCGGGGCGATGATTGGAGATCGTGGTGCGCCAGCGCAGCTGCGTGCCGTGCTCGAGCACCAGATCCAGGAACGCATCGACCGGATGCATGCCACCGCGATCCCGGCCGACCTGACCGAAGGACTTGCCGACGACCGAGGGATCTGGGCAAGCGACGATCTCGGCGTCGAAGAAGTCGCGTTGCCACACCCGGATACCGAGCTTGCTCTCGTACTCTTTGCGGAATCGGCGGCGATATCCCGCGTCGCGCATCAACTCGTTGCGCTCGACCTCGTCACGCAGGTGCAGCGCCGCAGCCCCGGCGCCGAACTCCTCGAAGACGACCAGGTCGATGCCGTCGGCGTAGACCTCGAACGGAACCGGTAGGTGCTGCCAACGAAAGTTCCCACCGAGCTTGTTCACCAACCGCGCCGCCGGGCCCAGCGCATGGATGGTGTACGGGTTGGATTTCACGTCCGCCGCCGACAGCAGGCTGGTCTTGAGCGGGTTGCGGATGATGCCCAGCGACTGCGCCAGCTGCGAGCCGAGATTGAGCGGGTTCTGGATATCGGGGCCCGACTGCAGCACCCGGCCGGCGCGGCGCAACAGCGACTTCAGCCGGCGCAGTTCTCGCGGTTTGGCGTAGGTCGACGGCAGCGTCCTCGAACGACACACGTCGCCGTCGAGCTTGTCGAAAAGCAGTTGCTGCGAGGACATTCCGACGAATCCCGCCTTGAGCGCCTCAGACAGCCAGCGCTCCATCTGGGCTTGCTCGGTCATGGTGGGTCGCTGGTCGTTGCGCGTGGCGCGATCAAGTCCCATCACCGCCGCGCGCATGTCGGAGTGTCCGATGAACGCCGCCACGTTGGGGCCCAGCGGCCGCGACTCGAGTGCCTCGATGTACTCCTCGCAGTTCGCCCAGGTCTTGTGCTGTTGGACCGCGGCGATCACGTGTTCACGGGGGATGGCTTCCACCCGGCCGAAGATGTCGCCGGCCTCGCTGGCGCCGATGTGCACCGTCGACAGCGAACAGGACCCCAGCATTACGGTGGTGACGCCGTGCCGCAACGACTCCGCGAGGGCGGGGCCGTTGAGCACCTCTACGTCGTAGTGGGTGTGGATGTCGAGCATGCCCGGCACGACCCACTTGCCGGTTGCGTCGATCACCTGTGGGCAGGCCGTGGCGTCAAGGTCATCCGCACTGACGGCGACGACGCGGCCGTCGCGGATACCGAGGTTGCGGACCGCCGACGGGCCGCCGGTGCCGTCGAACCAACGGCCGTTGCGGATGATCGTGTCGTAATTCACCACGCCCATAGAACAGTCCACAGATTGCGGTGTCAACGAAATCTGTGAACAGATCCGGAAATTTGTCTACTTCGTCCGATGACGTGCGCTTTTCGGCAAAACGAGGGTTGCAGTGAATGACGACCGCGAACCGGATGGGGTGTCGATGTCGAAGCGGCGGCGGCATACTCACGGAGGTGACCCCGTTGCAGCGTTACATCGCCGAAGAGATCGCCACCGATCACGTCGACGGGCTGCTGACCAGGCGCGAGGCGCTGCGCCGGCTCGCGCTACTCGGCGTCGGCACCGCCGGGGCCACGGCGTTGTTCGCCGCGTGCAGCCAGAACCGCGAGCCGACGCCGGAGTCACGGACCACTTCGAGCAGGCCCGTGACCACCAGCGTTCCGCCACCGGGAGGCGAGAACGCGCTACCCGCCACACCGATCACCTGGGCGGGACCCCGCGGTGAGCTTCAGGGCGCCTGGGCCGAAGCGCCGAACGCCCGCGGCGGCGTCCTGGTCATCCACGAGAACAAGGGACTGAACGAGCACATCCGCTCGGTGGCGGGCCGGTTCGCAGGGATCGGTTACTCCGCGTTGGCGATCGACCTGCTGTCGGCGCAGGGCGGCACGGCGGCGTTCGGCGACCCCGCCGAAGCGACGGCGGCGCTGGGCAAGATCCCGCCGGAGGAAGCGGTGGCGGATCTGAGATCGGGCGTCGACGAATTGCAGCGGCGCGTGCCCGGCAAGAAGGTCGCCGCGGTGGGGTTCTGCATGGGTGGTGGGTATGTCTGGCGTCTGTTGGCCGCCGGTGAACCGCGGCTGTCGGCCGCTGTCCCGTTCTACGGGCCGACACCCGATGATCCCGACTTTGCAGGATCTGAAGACGTTGCGGTGCTGGGTATCTACGCCGAGCAGGATCAGCGGGTGAACGCCACCGAAGCCGTCGCGACGTCGGCGCTCGAGAAGGCCGGCCTGGTTCATGAGCTGGTCACCGAACCCGATGCCAACCACGCGTTCTTCAATGACACCGGCGAGCGCTACAACGCGGCCGCCGCGGCCGACGCGTGGCGCCGCGTCCAGGACTGGTTCCACCGCTACGTCGACTGACCCACTCTTTTTTTCCGCGAGCGTGCGGGTCTGCACCCGACACGCCGCCGGTAATTCGACATTTGCGCACCCTCGACGGCGGACGACCGTGCGCAAAACGGGGTCAGCACATTCATCGGCAGTTCACCCGCCGCCATCGACGCGTCAATCGCAGCCCACGCCCCGCGGACACATTCAGCGCATGCGGGTTGTACAGACAGCCAACTTCTACGGCCCGCGCTCGGGCGGGCTGCGCACAGCGGCCGATCGCCTCGGCGCGGAGTGCTGTGCGCGCGGCCACGACGTCTACCTCGTCGTGCCGGGCGCGCGGTTCGAGTGGCAGAGGCTGCCATCGAGCGTCACGCGAATTTCGCTGCTCGCCCAACGGATTCCATTCACCGGCGGCTACCGCGCGGTGATGCCTCGCCCGGTCACCGCATTGGAGCAGCTCACACCCGACGCCATCGAAGTGTCCGACCGACTCACGTTGCGCTCCTTGGCCGCATGGGAACGAAGCCATGGGGCGTCCACTGTGATGATCTCGCATGAGACGTTCGGGCTGTCCGCGCTGGAGTCGCTGGCATGCGGAACACCGGCGGTGGTGTCACGGACCTCCGCGCTCACCGAGGTGCTCGACGCCGGAAGTGGTGCGGTCGCCGATAAGGACCCGGCCACGATCGCTCGCGCGGTCACCTCGGTCATCAGCCGGCCAGAGTCCGTGCGTCGCAGGGACGCACGCCGACGGGTCGAGGAGTTCACCTGGCCCAGAGCGGCTTCCGGCATGCTGCGGGCGTTGGCCATGCGCTGACCGGTCGCCGGCTGAACCGCAAACACGCACGCTCGTTGCGCGCCGACGGTGCGCAATCTGCGGTCAGAACGCGGTGTGTCGACCGCAAACACGCACTCTCGCGCAAATGGGGGATGGCCGGCGTGGCGTTGGCTTAGGATTCTGGAATGACCAGGTCGCTGTTGGTCGCGGTCTTCACCGTCGCGCTGAGCTGTCTGTCGATCACCGCGTCGGCCGGCGCCGAGCCGAACGCCGACTCGAGCGACATGCCATGCTCCTTCACGCTCTCTCCGCCACACGTCGTCCAGGTGTCGGGCACGGACATGGTGTCCGTGACGATGGAGCCGGCGAGCTGCGACGGCGGAACCCCGTACCAATCGATCGCCTGCATCCAAATGCAGGGCAACCAGGGCTCGGGACGGTGCAAGCAGAACAACGGCCTGTTGATGGCGCGGGTCTACTACTCGCCGTACCAACCGGGCGCCACCTACGTGGCCACCGGACGGGGCTGCGCGTCGAAGGGTAATCCGCCTCAGCCGTTCTGCGCGTCGACGGGACCGCTCACCGCGACGCTCTAGCGTCACGCGCTGCCAACGGCTACTTCTCGGGCGTCTCGTTTAGGCCGCGTGACACCGGGGCACCCGCAGAATTAGCGGGTTCGTCAGAGCCGGCTCGACCTACTGAAGGAGCCGACATGGACAGCAACGTCATCATGTGGATCATCATCGCCGTCCTGGTGATCGTCGCCATCGCGCTGGTGGCGTTCCTGGCACGCAATGCACGCACCAAGCGCCGCCGCATGGAGGCCGAACGGCTACGCGCGGACATCGATCAGAAGACGCAGCATGTCGACAAGCGGGAAACCGTCGCTGCGCAAACCGAGGCCCGGGCCCGCGCGGCGCAGGCCGAGGCGGAGGCGAAGGCGGCCGAGGCGGCCCGGCTGCAGGACTCCGCGCGTACGCACCGCGACGCCGTGGAGACCAAACGCACAGAACTCGACGAACAACGCGCCCGCGCCGACGCCCTGGACCCGAAGAGCAGCGCGTCAGATCAACCTTTCGCGGATCGGTCGCACGCGAAGACGGACGGTGCGCACGACGATCTCACCGCTCATCCAGACCATTCCCGGACGGACCACACCCAGCCCGAGCAGCACCGTTCGTGATCGGCCGAGCCAAGACCACGTCGGCGGTGCTGTTCGACATCGACGGCACGCTGGTCGACTCGAACTACCTGCACGTGCACGCGTGGTATCGCGCGTTCGAAGAGGCAGGCCATCCCGTCGAAGCCTGGCGCATCCACCGCTCGATCGGGATGGACGGCACGACGCTGGTCAAGACGCTGGCCACGGACGCCGACACGGATGCGCGCGAACGGGCCAAGGATCTGCATTCGCGCTACTACAAGGAACTGGCACCACATCTGAGATGTTTGCCGGGCGCACGCCAACTGCTCGAAGCCGTGCACAAACTCGACGTGCGAGTCGTGCTGGCGACCTCGGCGCCGGATGAGGAACTGGCGACGCTGCGCAAGGTGCTCGACAGCGACCACATGGTGTCCGCGGTGACGTCGTCGGCGGACGTCGACACGGCCAAGCCCCAACCCGACATCATCGAGGTCGCGCTCGAGCGCGCCGGGGTGACGGCGTCGCATGCCGTCTTCGTCGGTGACGCTGTGTGGGATGTGGAGGCCTGTAAGCGCGCACACGTCGACAGCATCGGTGTGCTCACCGGGGGAGTGTCTCGGGGAGAACTCGAAAAGGCCGGGGCGCATCAGGTTTTCGAGAATCCGCTCGAACTCTGCCAGCACCTCGATGACACCCCGATCGCGGCGCTGGCCAACATCGTCGGCGCTCGTTGACCAGCGGGCCGGGTCAGCGAGGCAGTGCGTACCGCAGGATCGCCGCGACGCCGTCGGCCGGATCGATGCGCTCGTCGGTGCGGATCAACGCGGCGCCGGTGGCGATCGCCGCCATCGGCAACGCCTCATCGGCCCGCAGGGTCTGACTGGGAGCGGCGCCGAGTTCGGACAGAACGTCGGCGTTCGGCGCGATCGTCGCCAGCTCGTCGCCGGCCACGACCGTCGCATCACCGACGTCGCCGATGATCAACGTCGCGACCGCGCCCGCCCGCAGTGCTGCGGTCACCCCGCCCAGACCTTCGGTCGCCATGCCCTCTCCGCGGGCGAGTTCGGCGGTGAATCGTTGTGCGGCGTCGTCGATTTCGGCCAGGCGGCGGCGCTGAAACTCCTGGTCGATCTCAAACTGCAGGGCTGCGTCGTCGAAACCACTGTGCCGCGCGCCCACATTCACGTCGACCACCAGAGAGCCGACCCGCTCGGGCAGTTGAGCGGCGAGGTCGGCGCGCGACTGGACTTCGCCCACGACGAACACGATTTCGGGACCGACATCGTCGACCAAGGTGGTCAGCCGGTTCGCGACCGCACGGATGTTCTGCTGGCGCGCTTCCTCGGCGGTGCGCTGCGGATCGCCGTAGCCCGGCGTCTCCGCGCCCGACGCCTTGTGCACGGGGTACGCATCACCGTCGACGGTGTCCGACACCGCGGTGCCGTCGCGGTGCAGCGTGATGTCGCCGCCCTCGTGATCGACGACCACGACCGCGTACGCCGGCCGGTCGAGGCCGTGCTCGACGACCGGGACGATGTAGGGCAGCGTCGAAACCCGCACGACGGGCCCGATCGGCCGGATGAGATGTTCGTTGACGAGAACGCCTTCGGGGCTCGCCACTACGGCGCGGCCGCTGGGGCCGACCGGGGGCGTTGCGTCGGCGACGGCCTGCTCGATGCTGTCCGTCACCGCGGGGTCGGCGCCCTGCTGCTCGAGTTGCTCGCGCAGCGCGCGCCATCTGAGTTCCATCTGCGCAGCGGCATCGGCTGTGTTGTGCGAATCGTCGAAGTACACCGACGCGTAGGGGCCGTTCGCCGTCAGCAGCGTGCGAAAGTGTTCGGGTTGCATGGCTGTTGGTTACCCGTTGAGCCGGCGACGACACTGGGCCGAGCCGGGCCCAGCTCAGCGCGGCGGTGTCCAGGACACCGGTAAGCGCTTGATTCCGTGGATGAACGGCGACAGCAACCGGGCCGGTTCCTCGGTCGCCGCGATATCGGGTATCTGCCGGTGAAGCTCCTCGAAGACGACGCTGATCTCGCGTCGGGCCAGGTTCGCGCCCAGGCAGAAGTGCGCACCGCCGCCGCCGAACCCGGCGTGCGGGTTGGGGCTGCGTCCGACGTCGAACGTCCACGGGTCGGCGAACTTGTCCTCGTCCCGGTTCGCCGAGCAGTACCACAGCGTGGCCTTGTCGCCCGCGGCCATCTTGACCCCGCTGAGTTCGCAATCCTCGGTGAGCGTGCGCCGCATATAGATCACCGGCGAGGCCCAGCGGACGATCTCCTCGACCGCGGTGGGGGCGAGCGCCTCGTAGTCGGCCCACCACCGGGCCCGCTCGTCGGGGAATCGGGTGAGCGCGAGCACGCCGTGGCTGATCGCGTTACGGGTGGTCTCATTGCCGGCGACGACCAGCAGGATGAAGAACGACGCGATCTCGGCCGACGTCAACCGCTCTCCGTCGACCTCCGCCTCCACCAGTGCCGTCGTCAGATCCTCCTGCGGATGGGCGCGACGGTCCTCGGCGTGCGCGGTCGCGTAGGCGCCGATGTCCATCGCGACCTTGACGAACTCCTCGTAGTCCTGGGCGATGTCCTTGTCCCCGAAGCCGAGGATCACGTTGGTCCAGTGGAAGATCTGATGGTGGTCTTCCTCAGGGATGCCCATCATGTCGCAGATCACCTGCAGCGGCAGGGGCCCAGCCAACTCGGCGACGACTTCACCGTGGCCGTCGGGATGCTTTGCGATCATCGCTTCGACGAGCCGGCGGGCCCGGTCCCGAACCGACGCCTCGGTACGCGCGACGACCCTAGGGGTGAACGCCCGGCTGACGATGTTGCGCAGCCGCAGATGCCGCGGATCGTCCATCACGATCATCGACCCGAAATACTCCGAGACTTCCGGGTTCCCGTCGTTGATGACGATGCTCGGGCTGGAGCTGAAGATGTGCGGATGCCTGCTGGCGTACCAGACGTCGTCGAACTTGGTGATCGCCCAGTGGCCGCGACCGTCCTGGACACCGGGCGTCTCCAGCGGGAGATGGAACGAGACCGGAGCTTCGCGGCGCAGCGTGGCGAAGGCGCCGTCGCGGAAATCGTCGGGTTGTACCCAGAACTTCCAGGAGCCCAGGTCGATCTCGGACAACGGCACCTCGGGCGGAGGAGTCCCGTTGACCCGGACCATGTGCGCTCCGGAGGTGAGCGGTGTCGCGGTGTCCACGCTCCCGAGCGTAGGCGGTAATTCGCCAATCCGCGTGCAGAAGCCAATTTGGTTACGACAACTGCCAGTTCATGTTCTTGGCAAACGCCCGGGCGTCGTCGGAGACGGTGCCGAGTTCGTGGCAGCGCTGGATGTAGGCCTGGACCATCACCAGAAAGTTCATCGGGTTATAGGCGTCTTCCTCATAGCTCCACTTGCCGCCACCGGCGTACCTGAGCACGGTGATGACCGGCGTGCCGTACACACTGCCGTCCCCGGGGTCCTTCATCGTGTTGACATTGCGGCTGATCACCCAGCCTTTGTCGACGTCGATCGAATACCACTCGACGGGGTAAAAGGGCATCTCGCTGCCGGGGAACGTGTTCATCGTCGAAACGATCCAGTCGCGAATGGTCTCGCGGCCGGACATGTTGCCGAGCGCGTGTTCGACGTAGGTCGCATCCTCGGTGAACTGATCGGCATAGCTCGACCAGTTCCACGTCTCGGCGATGCCGGCCACCACGTCCTGGTAAGCGCGGAAGGCCTCGTCGATCTCCGCGCGCGACCACTCACCCATCGCAGGCTCCCTCGGCTCGCCGCTGAACTGGCACCGTTCTACCAAAGGTGTCCGCGCCACCGAGGCGGATTCACGACACGCCCGGCCGCGATGATGTGCCGAGCATGACCTTAGGCATCGACGCCCAGGTGCTGGCGGAGAGTACGGACGGTCACCCGCCGTCGGGTGACTCGACCACCGCCTTGATGCGTACGAGCGTCTTGCGCATGTCGCGGATGTTGCGCCGGCGCCGCAACTGGCCGCCGAACACCGAGAACAGCTTCATCAAGACCGAGTCGTTCAGCCGGAACGACTCGGTCACATCGGTTCCGTCCCCGGCAGGCGTGAGCCGGTAATGCCAGTTGTTCACCGGTTTGTCGCCGACCAGCACTGCGAACCCGAACTCCCGGCCGGGCTCGCAGGCGGTCACCTCGCACGTCGTCCAGTACATCGGCCCGATCTCGTTGCGCTTCACGTGCCCGCGGAATCGAGCACCCAGCGCCGGTCCGGTGGCGCCACCGAGCCACTCGGCCTCCAGCACCTCGGGAGAGAACCTGCCGGTGTTTCGCACGTCGGCGATCAACTCCCAGATCCGATCCGCCGGCGCCGCCATCGACACCGTCACCGCTCCGTCCACCGGGCTCTCGCTCTCTGCCAACAGTTTTCCAGAACCCTAACGCTCCGTCGCACCGGCGAAACCAGGCGACTACCGCGACGAGACATCGCCATGCAGGTCCGGCCAGGGCGGGCGTCGCACCATCGCCACCCCCGCAAGCGCCGCCGACACCAGCCCGACCAGCATGCCCGCCAAGGCGATGCGCGTCGCGTCGACCGCGGGTCGCCACACGGCTTCGCCGCCCTTGATCACGAACACGCCGGCCGGTCTCGTCATCACCCGCACGTTCGGCTCACCGCCGCGCCGTGCCCGCCCCCGCACCACTGCGACGGGAATGACGGTGGTCCCGTCGGCAGTCTCATAGGGCTGGCCGTAGACGCGCGAGGCGTTCAGCTCGAAGTCGACGTTGCCCAGCAGTTCTGTCCGCAGATCCATGGCCTCATGCTTACTACCCGCGACGCACGGCGGCAGCAGATCCACGCGACGCGGTTCGTCCCACCTTGTGCGCGAGAACGGGCGTCCTTACTCGCCGGGGACGTCCTCGTCCGGGATCGGCACCTCGATCGCCTGGTCGATGAGATCCGCCTCGGTGGCCTCCCACTTGCGTTCCGCAGAGATTGCAGCGGCATCCTGCCAAGTGTCCTCGTCATCTGGATCCGCGGGTACGCGCTGGTCCGCGACGTCGGCTTCCGGGATGGCTTCGCCGAACGCGAGGTCGTCAGGTTCGGTCATGATCGATCGCCGTTCCACTTCTCGAGAGACTACAGACGGGCACCCGCCAGGATACCGCCTGACCAGGGCAATGACGGCGACGCCGCGGTGCTGTGCGTAAACTGCCCTCGACGGGGGAGGCTCTCCAGACCTTGCGGAGCTTCGAACCTGACCACTTTCTACGCCAGGGGCTGACCGTGCCAGACAAATCGACCGACATCGCCCAGGACCTGACGCCGCATTTCGAGGACGTGCAGTCACACTACGACTTGTCCGACGACTTCTACCGGCTCTTCCTCGACCCTACGCAGACCTACAGTTGCGCCTACTTCGAGCGCGACGACATGACGCTCGAGGAAGCGCAGATCGCCAAGATCGATCTCTCGCTCGGCAAACTCGGGCTGCAGCCGGGGATGACGCTGCTCGACATCGGCTGCGGCTGGGGCGCGACGATCAAGCGGGCGCTGGAGCGCTACGACGTCAACGTCGTGGGCCTGACGCTGAGCAAGAACCAGCAGGCCCATGTGCAGAAGGTGCTCGACGGACTGGACAGCCCGCGCAGCAAGCGGGTGCTGTTGCAGGGCTGGGAGCAGTTCCACGAGCCCGTCGACCGCATCGTGTCGATCGGTGCGTTCGAGCACTTCGGCCGCGACCGCTACGACCAGTTCTTCAAGATGGCTTATGACGCGTTGCCGGCCGACGGCGTGATGCTCCTGCACACCATCGTCAAGCCCGACGACGAGGAATTCGCGGCCCGCGGCCTTCCCATCACCATGACGAAGCTGCGGTTCTTCAAGTTCATCATGGACGAGATCTTCCCCGGCGGAGATCTGCCCCAACCCATTGCAGTGAAGACACACTCGACCAAAGCCGGGTTCAAGGTGGATCGGATCCAGCCGCTGCGGTTGCACTATGCGCGCACCCTGGACATCTGGGCGGCTGCTCTCCAAGCCCGCAAAGACGAGGCCATCAGGCTTCAGTCGCAGGAGGTCTACGACCGTTACATGAAGTATCTGACCGGTTGCGCCGACCTGTTCCGCGAGGGTTACACCGATATCTGCCAGTTCACCCTGACGAAGGGCTGACGGCGCAGCACGCGTCGATCACGGCCGACGGTGCGTCGAGGGACACGAACGTCCTCGCATCCGGCACCTCGATCAGCGTCGAGTTTTTGAACAGCGCCGCCAGACGCCTGCCGAGCGCCGGCGTGAATGCCCGGTCGCGCTGCCCCCACACCAGCGTGACCGGCTTGGTGAAACGCGGCAGCCTGCTCGCCACATCCGTCAGGTCCATCCCGGCCACGGCCCGTAACAGCGTCGCCAGGTCACGACGGATCCGCCCGTCGGCGCGCGCAGGTTGCAGCCATGAGTCGGTCAGCCGCGGATCCGGATGCATCAGAAGGCCGAAGCCGAGCGGAGAATGGCGCAGCGCTTTCACCCTCATCTGCTCGAACAGCACCTTGATCGAAATCGGCCCGCGCAGCAAGGCGAACACCACATTGAACGGGAACGGCGGAAACTTTTCGAACGCATCGCAGTTGGTGAGCACCAACCGTCCTACACAGTCGGGATCCTCGTCGACGACCAGCTGACAGAGCCCTCCGCCGGTGTCGTTGCCGACCAGCGTCACATCCGACAACCCTAGCGCGGCAATGAATTCGCGGATCATCGCCGCAACGGCATGCGGCGACAGTTCCACCCCGGGGTTCACCGGGACCGTGTGTGAACCCAGCGGCCAGGTCGGTAGATAACAGCGGTAGCCCCGGTGCGCAAGCCCCTCGGCCACGGGATCCCACAGATGACTGTCGACGAGGATCCCGTGCACGAACACCACCGGCGGATGCGGCGAGTCCTCGGGGCCCAACACGCGGTAGTCGATGGTGGCGTGTTTCAGCGCCACTTGCGGCATGTTCGCTATCCTTTCCCCGACAACTTACAAACACCCGGTACGAAAGTTACGTGCAAGCTGTATGAAAGTCAACGACCGGGCGGCCGCCCGTTCCCGAGGCCGCCGCACCCAGGCCGAGCGCACCGCCGCGACGCGCGCTCAATTGATCGGTGCTGCCCGGAAGTTGTTCGCGGACAGGGGGTTCGGCGAGGTATCGACACAGGCCATCGTTTCGGCCGCCGGCGTCACCCGGGGTGCGCTCTACCACCAGTTCGAGGACAAGGCCGGCCTGTTCGCGGCGGTGTACGAAGAGATCGAGCACGAGGTGGTCACCGACATCGTCCGCGAGATCGGCGAAGGCCGATCACCGGATCCGCTGGCGGCCATGCGGCTGGGGGCGCGCCGGTTCCTCGACGCCTGCGCCGCCCCGGACGTGCAGCAGATCGTGCTGATCGACGCCCCCGCGGTGCTCGGCTGGGACCGCTGGCGCGAGGTCGGCATGAAGTACGGTCTCGGCGTGATCGAAGGCATGCTCGCACACGCCGTCGCCGAGGGTGCCATACCCGAACAGCCGCTGCGCGCCACGGCGCACGTCTTGCTCGGCGCGCTCGACGAGGCTGCACTGTATGTATCGCGGGCGGCCGATCGCAAGCGCGCGCGTCGTGACATGGACGCCGTCTGTGACCGCCTGCTCGACGGGATCGCCGGCGGCGGTGGCTGACTGGCTGCGCTCACGCCCGTCGCGGCTTCTGCTGTGGGCCGCGCTGCTGATGTGCCTATTCCTCGGCGTGGGCGTCGTGCTGCTGACCGGCCCCCAGCCCCCGGGCCAGCCCGCCGAAGCGCTCGGCGACGACGCGGCCGCGACGCAGGTCGTGACGGCAGCCAGGCGGGTCGTCGCCGCCGCGCAGCTGCGACAGCCGGCGGCAGGATATGCGTACTTGTCGTGCAGTTCTGGCGACAACCCGCCCTATCAGGCCGTGCTGCACATGCGTTTCGCTGTACCGCAACGTGATTCGGAGCAATACCTCGACCGAGTCGCGGCCGACCTGATAGCCGACGGATGGGCGATGGCCGCGACGGAAGCCGAACATTTCGGGGTCAAGCTCACCACCGCGAACCTCACCGCGGTGCTCGAGCGCGAACCCTCGGTGCCCGAGTCGGCCACCATCAGGCTCTACGGTCCGTGTCTTGTCATGGGCGACCACCGTCACGACGATCCGGTGTGGACCGACTTGGCCTTCTGAACCAGATCAGCAGTCCGCCGGATATGTTTCGCAGTACGGGATCGTGCCCGGGAAGCGGTGGCGGTGCTCGGCGACATACCGGTAGACGGCTTCCTGGAGCGCTCGCACGCCGGGAATGCGGTACACGAGAAGCGGCAGCCGGGTGCCGAGCGCGGCCGCCACGGCCGCATTCATCGCCTCCGCTCCCGCGAAAACGTCGCCGCTGGCGTCATGCCAACGCGCCGCATCGAGAATCTGCGATTCCGGGATACCCAAACGTTCCGCGACACCGTCGCTCTGCAGAGTCGCGGTTCCCAGCTTTTTCGTCCGGTTCAGTTTCACGATGAAGTACACCGCGCGGGTACACATGCCACAGTTGCCGTCGAAGAACAAGGTCCCAGCCATATCTTCATTGTCGGCCATGCTCCGGCTTGCCGGTCGGCGAAGGGGGCACACTGGGGTCGTGGAATTGGTGACGCTCGAAGACATCGAGCAGGCGGCCGCCCGCATTCGCGCGTTCGTCCTGCGCACACCGCTGCTCCCGGCGCCGTGGGCCGACGACGACGACCGGCCGTTGTGGGTCAAGCCCGAGAACCTGCAGTCGGTCGGGGCGTTCAAGGTCCGCGGTGCGTTCAACGCGATCGGTCACCTCGATGAGTCCGTGCGCACCAGGGGAGTGGTGGCCTATTCGAGTGGAAACCACGCCCAGGCAGTGGCATATGCGGCGGCCGTGTACGCGGTCCCGGCCCACATCGTGATGCCGGAGGAGACGCCGGCCGTGAAGGTGGCGGCCACCCGCCGGCACGGGGCGCGGGTGGTGTTATGCGATGCGGGACAACGGGAGCGGGTCGCCGCCGAGGTCGCCGAGGAGACGGGCGGCGTGCTGATACCGCCGTTCGACCATCCCGACATCATCGCCGGGCAGGGCACGATCGGGCTGGAGATCGCCGAGGATCTGCCGACGGTCGATGCGGTGCTGGTCCCCGTCAGCGGCGGCGGCCTCGCCTCGGGGATCGGGACTGCAATCAAGGCGCTGTGCCCCAACGCCCACGTCATCGGCGTGGAACCCGAACTCGCGGGCGACACCGCGCAGAGCCTACGCGCCGGACACCGGGTCGACTGGTCCGTTCAGGACCGCAACCGCACCATCGCCGACGGGCTGCGCTCGCAGCCCTCCGAGTTGACCTTCGCCCATCTCGAGCGTGTGCTCGATGACGTCGTCACCGTGACAGAGAACGAAATCCGGTTGGCAGTGCGCGAGTTGGCCGAGTGTGCGCACTTGGTGAGCGAGCCCAGCGGAGCGGTGGCGCTGGCCGCCTACCGTCACGGTGACACTCCGTCGGGCCGGACGGTGATGATCCTTTCCGGCGGCAACATCGAGACCACATTGCTCCGGGAGATACTGGCCCTGTAGCCGTCGTCCAGAGGTCAGTGCACGCCCTCCATGTGGCGGCTGATCCACGGGGCCAGAGCGAACACCGTCGCCCCGGCCGCCACCGCGACCGCGCCGATGACGCCGAAGTAGGCGAACTCACGGGTGGGGTCGTAGTAGCCGGCCAGCACCCCCGACATCGCGGTGCCGATGCCGACGGAGAAGAAATACAGCGCCATCATCTGGGCCCGAAATGCCTCGGGCGCAAGCTTCGTGGTGGCCGACAGGCCGATCGGTGACAGCATCAACTCGCTGATCGCGAACACCGCCATGACGCCGACGATGTACAGCGCGGGCACCGCCCTGCCGGTCGTACCCGCCATCGGAAGGAACAGCAGGAACGCCGACCCCATCCCGATCACGCCGTACGCGAACTTCCGCGGGGTGGTGGGCGCGCGACTGCCGAGCCGCGTCCACACCGCCGCGAACAGGGGCGAAAGCGCGATGATCCACACCGGCTCGATCGACCCGATCCAACTCGACGGCGCGGTCCACCCGAGAATCGACCAGTTCATCCGCTCGTCGGAGTAGACCGCGAGCACGGTGAAGATCTGCTGGAACAGCGACCAGAACACCGCGTTGGCCACGAACAGCGGGATGAACGCACGGACCCTGGTGCGCTCTACGGCCGTCACCTTGGCACTGGTCAGCATCACCACGAAGTAGGCCACCGATGCGGCGGTGATGACACCGGTCGTGACCTGCGACAGATTCGACAACGTCACCGCTCTGGTCGCGAACGCCACGACGATCGCCGCGATCGCGGTCAGCATTATCGCAGCCGCGCGTCCGAACCTGCTGGGCGGCAACGGGTTCGGTACATTGCGGCCGTGGTCGCCGAGATTGCGCCGAAACACCGCGTACTGCGTCAGCCCGAGCGCCATTCCGACGGCGGCCGCGCCGAATCCGTAGTGGAAGCCGACGTGGGTCTGCAACAACCCCGTGATGAGTGGCCCCGTGAAGGCCCCGAGGTTGATGCCGAGATAGAACAGCGTGAACCCGCCGTCGCAACGGGGGTCGCCCTTGCCGTAGAGCGTGCCGAGCAAGGACGACGCGTTGGCCTTCAGCGCACCCGAACCCAGGGCGACCAGCACCAGGCCCGCGGCCACTCCCGGCAGCCCCGGCACGACCGCGAGGGCGATGTGTCCCCACATCACCACCACACCGCCGAAGAAAACGGTGCGCTCCATGCCCAGTACGCGGTCGGCGATCCATCCGCCGAGCACCGTCGACAGGTAGACCAGGCCACCGTAGGCGCCGACGATGCCGGTGGCTGTGCTCTGCGGCAGCGCGAGACCGCCGTCGGTGACCGAGTAGTAGAGGTAGTACCCCAGGATGGTCAGCATCCCGTAGAAGGAGAAGCGCTCCCACAGCTCCACTCCGAACAGATTCGCCAGCCCGATCGGGTGCCCGAACGCCGTGCGGCCGCTGGGCCCGGCCTCGGTCTGCTCGACTCCTGCCATGGGACTTCACCCTGCCACGGCCGCACGCGCCCCGCCCCCGATCGTGAGCAAACCGCGGCAAAGAGGTGCGGCCTGTGCTTGCAGGAGGTTCAAGCGGCACAGCATATTTCGGCTCGAACGATGACAGGTACATCCGCTCGCCGGTTGCCGCCCCGAGAAGGCGCCGGGCCGCCGTGCTGTTACCGTCGCCCCGGAAAGTGGACGTCCGAAGGGATGCGAGTGGACACCGTACTGGGCTTATCGGTGACACCGTCTGCCGTCGGCCTTGTCCTTGTCGAAGGACGGGACGCCGACGGCGCAACCGTCGACCGCGACACCATCGAAATTCTGCCCGCACGACGGTCTTCACCGCTTCAGAGTTCCGATGAGGCGGCGGCGGCGGTACTGCGCGCCGAGGCGCTGGCCACCGAGCGCGGCCACCGGTTACACACCATCGGCGTGACCTGGAGCGAGGATGCCGAACTCGAGGCTTCGCTGCTGCTCAGATCGTTGAGCGAATGCGGTTTCGCCAACGTGGTGCCGGTTCAGTTGCCGGAGGCGTCGGAGGCGCTGGCATGGGGCGTCGCCGATGCGATCGGCAACGAGGTCACGGCGGTCTGCGTGATCGGATGCGACACCGTCATCGCTCTGGTGGTGCATACACGAGAAGGCGCCGTGCAGACCGCGGTCAACCGCTCGATCGACAGCGAAGAATCGTTGATCCGCTGGCTGAACGCCGTGTTCGCCAAGGCCGACTGGCGCCCCGAGGCGCTGATCCTGGTCGGATCGGGCGGCGATCCGGACGCCCTCATGCCCCGGCTGGAAACCGTGCTGTCGGTGCCGGTGTTCGCGGCGGCGGAGGCCGAACTGGCGCTCGCCCGCGGTGCCGCGCTGGCGTCGGCGCACAGCAACGAATCGGTGTTCGCCGCCGAACAACCCCTCGATCACATGGGCGGGCATCGCCGACGTCAGACGACCCATGCCGGCCCGTTGGTCGTTCTGACCGTCGGGGTGGTCACCTTCGTGGCGTCGGTTTCGGCCGCGATCAGCATGCAATGGGGGCCGGGAAAGGGCACGGTACCCGCCGCGCCGAGCCCGGCGGCCAAAACGTCGCCCGATATCGCGGCAGCACCGGTCCCTCGTTCGGCAACTCCGCCCGTGCCTGCCGCTTTGCCCGCGCCCCCACCGGCCGAGCTCTCGCCGCCACCCGAGCAGCCTTCTGCCGTAACCGTCGAGGTACCGGCGGCTCCGGAGAGCCCGCCGCCGACCGCTCCGGCTCCTGAAGCGCCGATCGTGACCGTCCCGGGGGCACCGGCGCTACCGCCGGAGTCGATGGCTCCGGGTCTGGTACCCGCCCAGCCCACCCCGGTGCCCCAGCGCCGGGGGTTCCTGCAGCGGATCAGGGATCGGATCGCGGGTATCGGCGACCAGGATCCTGCGCTGCAGCCGCCGGCGCCAGGTGTGCCTCCCGCCGATCCCGCCCTCGCTCCGCCGCCCCCGGAGGCGATTCCCGCCGCTTCGGCGGGACCCGCTCAGCCACCGGTCGAGCCGCCGCCGCTGCTGCCACCGCCGTGACGGCGCGTGAAACGATCTGAGCAGCACTCTCGATATCCGCTGTGAGAGCCGCACCCGGCTGCGCTTCGACATGCGCGCTCGGGTGCGACTTGCGGATGCCGGGATGACTCGCCGAGACGAATTAGGATGACAGTGTGCTGAAGCTTCGAAATCTGCTCGCGGTGGCGAGCCTTGCGGTGCTCACCGTGACTTTCGCCCCGCCCGCCGGTGCGGGCATCGCGACGCAGATCGAGGCAGCCACGATCCAGCCGGCTGGGCAGACCGTTGGGGTGGCCCATCCGATCACGGTGACGTTCGACCGGGCGATCGATGACCGGACGGCCGCCGAGCGGACCGTCGGCATCTCCTCGCCGGCCCAGCCCCTCGGAAACCCTCCCGGAAGTTTCACCTGGCTCGGCGATCGGGTGTTGCAGTGGACTCCGGCCCAGTTCTGGCCGGCGCATTCGACGATCACGGTCACGGCGGGTAACACCAAGGCGAGCTTCCAGACCGGCGCCGCGGTACTGGGCGTCGCCGACATCGGTGCCCACACGTTCACCGTCAGCATCGACGGCGAGGTCGCGCGCGAAATGCCCGCCTCGATGGGCAAACCGAAGTACCCGACGCCGACCGGCTCGTTCACCGTGCTCGAGAAGCAGAATCCGGTCGTCATGGATTCTCGCACCATCGGCATCCCGTTGGACGATCCCGAGGGCTACAAGCTGACCGTCTACGACGCGGTCCGTATCAACTGGGGTGGGGTGTACATCCACAGCGCACCGTGGTCGACGGGGTCGCAAGGCTACGAGAACGTGAGCCACGGCTGCATCAACCTCAGCCCGGACAACGCCGACTGGTACTACAACACCGTGAGCATCGGCGACCCGGTCGTCGTGCAGTACTAGCCGGCGGCTACGCCGACCGGGTTTTGGGCGTAGAGATTTTTCACGGTCGGCGAGTTCTCCACGGTGATCGGGTCGGGGTAGGTGCCGAGCACCCGGTCGGCGGTCCCGGAACTGGTCACGGTGAACCAGTAGTGCTCGTTCTTGAAGTGGTGGTTCCGATGGTTACGCCAGACCGCCCGGTAGAGCGAGGTTCTGGGCTTGTAGTCGCTGTGGATCAGGTAATGCATCCACTCGTAAGCCAGCCCGATCGTCCCGATGCACACGAGATAAGTCAGCCCCATACCCAACCGCGGGAACGCCAAGAAGCCGACTGCCACCGTCACCGGCAGCACCCAGGTGGCCAACGACTTCCACGGGATGAAGATCAGCGGGACGCTGCGCGGATCGCTGTGGTGTGCGCGATGCTCACGGGCCAGCAGCGGGTCGATCGTGAACGGCCCCAGCCGCTTCGGGCGCCAGTGCAGGACGAAGACGTGAACGATCCACTCGAAGAACGGAAACAGCGCGAGCATCACCACCGGGACGATGGCATCGGTGATCTGCCAGTCACCGACGGCGATACGGGCCGCCAGCGCTGCCACAAGGGTGGAGCCGATCATCCAGGGGGAGGGGTGTTTCCAGAACTCGCGCCGGGCGTGAGCGAGGGTGAACCCCTTGCGCGCACCGCGCGCGGACGTCGTCGTCACTGGTCCTCCATATCGTCGAGGGCGCCCAGAAGGGCCGTGGTCGCTGGTTCGAGAAGCTCTTGGGCGGCCCGTCGGGCCCGCGGCGGATCGCCGGCGGTAATGGCGTCGGCCAGCTCCCGGTAGGCCTGTGGCCTGCCGACCTCGTCGGCCATCACGGCCGCCAGCGCGGGCAGCGCGGGTTCGTAGGTGGCCCGCAGCGTGTTGTACATGAGCCGGAACGCGATCGAGTCGGCGCCGTCGACGATGCGATCCCAGAACGCCAGGGCGTGCCGTTGTCGTTCGACCGCATCGTCCTCGGTGGCCAGCGCCCGTAGCACCTCCTCGAGCGCGTCGGCCAGCCCCGGGCCGCCGCGTCCGGCGGCCAACTCGGCGACCTTGGGTCCGTTGTGCAGCCGCGTCTCCAGGATGCTGCGCACGACAGACAGGTCGAGTTCGCCGGCCCGGATCAGCAGGCGCGGCAGCAAATCCAGGCCCGCGTAGCGGCGGAAGTCACGTACCGTGGTCGCCTCACCCTGGCGTACGTCGACCAGACCGACGGCGGTGAGTCGCTTGAGCGCCTCCCGCACGGCGGGCCGCGAGACTCCCAGGACCTCGGCCAACCTGCGCTCGCTGGGCAGCGACTCGCCGGGTTGCATCCCCCCGCTCAGCACTTCGTCCGCGATCTGCTCGAACACGTCTTCGGGCACGGAGCGGCGGTTCACCGGTTGCAGGGCCATGCGGCCAGGGTGTCACTCGATAGGCCAGAGGTCAAGTGGTCTGACCAATAGCTGTCAGCCCGTGAGCCGTGCTTTCATCATCTCGGCCACCGTCAGCGTCGCGTTCAGCGGACGCACCATCACGGTGAGCTCGGCGATCGCACCGTCCTCGTCGAACCGGAGGAAATCGCAACCCTCGATCTCCTTGTCGCCGACCTTCGCCTGGAAGACCAGCGCATGGTCACGTGCGTCGGCCGCTCCGATCTCGCGGACATAGCGAAAGTCTTCGAAGACCTCCAGTACGGCCGCGAGGATCGGCCGCAGCGCATCCCGTCCCACGTAGGGCGTGAATACCACAGGACTGCGAAACACGACGTCATCGCGACACATCGCCATGACGGCATCGAGATCGGCCGCTTCGACCGCTCGGCGAAAGGCGTGTATCACCGTCGCTCAGCAGTCGGCTTCGATGCGGAACGTGGCGGTGACCGGGTTGCTCGGGTTGTCGGCGAACGAGCCGTCGGCCGATCCGGTGATCGTGAACTTGCCTCCGGTGCTCTTCACCTCGGCCGCACCGATGTTGTCTTGCCAGAAATTGCCCGTGAAGCCGCCGATATCGTGGAAGGTGACCGATTCGACGGTCACGACGTCTCCGGTGCCGATGTTGGCCGTGAAGCCGTTGCCCTTGTCGGGGGTTTCGATGGTCCAAAACCATCCGGACTGAATGCACCGCACCGCATGTGGACCGCCGGTGCTTTGGCCGTTGATCGTCACCTTCGCGGTTGTTCCGCCGAGCGCGGCGGGAGGCGTCGAGCAGCCCGCGGCCCCGGCGACCAGCATGACGGCGGCCGCCGCAACGAGTCGGTTGTCCATGACGCCAGACTCTATTGATGTTCACGCCTGCACATGCGCAGAACAGCACTCTTGCCGACCGCTTTTCACCGCAAGGCGGTCGCGGTGGCCTCGTCGGCGGGCAGGAATGCCTCGATCGAGAGCTCGGCGGCGGTGAGGTCGAGTGCGGTGCCGAACGTCGTCACGGTGGACAGGAAAGTCAGCAACCGCCCATCCGAGGTGTATAGCTCGAGCGGCACGGCCACCCCGCCCAAATCGACTGAGGCGCCGGAACCGCCGGGGTAGGAATCGATCTCGGTCAGCAGCGAGGCCAGTTCGGCCGATCCGCTGACGGCCACTTGGCGGCGCAGCCGCTCGACGAGGTGGCGCCGCCACTGGCCGAGGTTGCGGATGCGAGGCGCCAGCCCGGCTGGGTGCAGCGCGATGCGCAGCGCGTTGGGCGCTTCGAGTAGTTCCGGTGCGACGCCGTCGAGCAGCACGCCCGCACCCGCATTGGTCCGTACGATCTGCCAGCCGCGGTCGACCACCACGCAGGGAAACGGGTTGTAGGCGCCCAGGACTCGCTCGATGCCCACCTGGATCGCTGCCATATCGGGGTCATCGAGCGGTCGCTCGGGATACACCGGGGCCAGGCCCGCCGCCAGCAGCAGCTGATTCTGTTCGCGTCGCGGCACGTCGAGAACGTCGGCCAGCCGCAGCACCATCGCCCGGCTCGGTGTGGAGCGGCCCGTCTCGACGAAGCTGACGTGGCGGGGCGACACCGCGGCCGCGATGGCGAGGTCGAGCTGGCTGAGCCGGCGGCGACGGCGCCACTCCTTCAGCAGCGCGCCGAACGTCTGCGCCTGCACCGCTGCAGAGGTCACGGCCCTCAGTGTGGCCCATCGGGGACGGACGCAACCACTACCTCGCAGGTAATTGCAACGGTTACCTCGTGGCGGCAGCGTTGGAGGTGACCATCGAACAGAGGCAGAAATCATGGGGACTGTCCTTCCGGCGCCGATCCCGCGGTGGTTGCGGTTCGTGCTGATCTCCGACCGCGCCGGATCCGCGTGGTATATCGGCGCCGGTTTCTTCTTCGCGCCGGTGCTGGCCGTGCTGTCGCCATGGCCGACGGTCACCGCCGTCCTCTGGGCGGTCCTCGGACTGTTCGGGTTGTGGCTCGGGCTACTCGGCATCGCGATGGTGACCGGTCTGGCGATTGTGTTGAAGTCGAACGCCGAGATACCGGAGGAATACTGGCGCTCGATCATCGACTACTGAGCGAACGGCTTGCTGGCTTCCGCGGCACTGAACTCGTGACACCGCATTGAGGGCCCGGACGGGACGGGCTGAAGGAATGGTCTGCCCCCGATGGGCAACCTCCAGCCCGATCTCGCGAACAAGACCCGACTTGGTAGTCGATCCCGTCCGGGAAGAACGACGACACCCGTGGGCTCCCTAGGCGGTCAGCTTCACCGACGCAGTTGCCTGTACGACGCGAATGATGACCTCGCCGGGGTAGTGCTGAAGGTGCGTCTCAGCCGCGTCGGCGCAGCTGCCTGCGATCACCACGCGCGAGGTTCGAGCTCCACCCGTGTGGCTGATGACCGTGAAGTGATCGTGTATCGAATTGTTCTCTCTCATCGAATGTTTCCTCTCTTGGACGAGACGACGAATTCGATGATGTAGGTTCTTGGAGCCTTGACGGGTCCGCCGATCGGCCTTTCATGCGGGGGAGGGCGGGTCCACCGATCGGCGGATCCCCACGTTGCGCTCGGGCAACTATCTGCGGGCCGCTCCGGTACCGGCGTAGTCGACCTGCCAGTGCTTGATGCCGTTGAGCCAGCCCGACCGAAGTCGCTCGGGCTCGGCGAGCGGCCGCAGGTTGGGCATCTCGTCGGCGATCGCGTTGAAGATCAGGTCGATTGTCATCCGGGCCAGATTGGCGCCGATGCAGTAGTGCGCGCCCGTACCGCCGAATCCCACGTGCGGATTGGGATCTCGCAGGATGTTGAACGTGTAGGGATCGTCGAAGACCTCTTCGTCGAAGTTGGCCGACCGGTAAAACATGACGACCCGGTCATCCTTCTTGATTTGCACGCCGGACAGTTCGGTGTCCTCGAGCGCGGTGCGCTGGAACGACGTGACCGGGGTAGCCCAGCGGACGATCTCGTCGGCGGCGGTGACCGGGCGTTGCTTCTTGAAAAGCTCCCACTGGTCCCGAAATTCGGTGAACGCCATCATGCCCTGGGTGATGGAGTTCCGCGTGGTCTCGTTGCCCGCCACCGCAAGCAGGATGACGAAGAACCCGAACTCGTCGTCGGTGAGCTTGTGTCCTTCGACGTCGGCTTGCACCAGCTTGGTGACCAGGTCGCCGCCCGGGTTCTTGCCACGCTCCGCGGCCATCTGCATGCCGTATGAGATCAGCTCGACCGATGCGGCGGTCGGGTCGTTACGGGAGTACTCCGGATCCTGATCGCCGACCAACTGATTCGACCAGTCGAACAGCTTCATCCGGTCTTCCTGCGGCACGCCCATCAGCCCGGCGATCGCCTGCAGCGGAAGCTCGCACGACACCTGCTCGACGAAGTCGCCCGAGCCCTCGGCGGCGGCTGCCTTGACGATGCCGGCCGCACGCTCGCGAAGTTCGTTGCGCAACGACTCGACGGCACGCGGGGTGAAGGCCCGCGACACGATCTTGCGTAGATGCGTGTGGTGCGGAGCGTCCTGGTTGAGCAGCACGACCTTGCCGGCCTCGATCGACGCGGGGTCGGCCTCGTCGCGGTACCGCGGCAGCGCGGTCTTCTTGTTGCTGGAGAAGACGTCGCTGCGCCGCGAGATCTCCTTGACGTCCTTGTGCTTGGTCACCACCCAGAAGCCGCTGTCGCCGAACGCCAGATTTCCCCTCGACTGTTCGTTCCACCAGACGGGTGCGACCTTGCGCATCTCGGCGAGCTCGGCGATGGGCAGGCGCTCGGCGTAGATATCGGGATCGGTGAAATCGAAGCCGGGCGGAAGGTTCGGAGTCGGCATGGCTGCATCCCTCGCATGACGTGGTCTAGTGCCCTCTCCGCATTGCTACACCACAGCTGGGGGCGGGTGAGGCGGGTTCGGTAAAGTCCGATGAAAAGCGAAGTGGAACGTGTTCCGTACGCCGGGGTCATTAGCCTCTTCGTCACGACGAGCACACCTGTAACAATTCTGCGACACTGCTCGAAGCAAAAGTGACGCCGTCGAAGCACCGCGACGGCAACCCGGAAAGGGGCACCGGTGAGGATCGTCATCAACCCGAAGCAGCTTTCGCTGCTGGGAGCGGCAATCGCCGCGGCGCTGGTGGCCGCTGCGCCGCAGGCACTGGCCGACCCCGCCACGCCCGCGCCTCCGCCGCCGCCCGCCGATGCCGCGCCGGTGGTGGCGGCCGCAGCCCCGGCACCCGCGCAACTGCCGGCGCCCCCGGCAACCGCTTCCGGCGAAACGCCGGCAGCTGCGACGCAGGGTGTTTCCCACCTGCCGAGCCCGGAGGCTTTGCCGCCGGGAACCACCATGGACCCGAGCGTGAAGGGCCACGAGGGCCCCAACGTCAGCTATCTCAAGGATCTGTGGCAGGCCGTACGGAACCAGGAGATCAGCGGTAAGGAAGCGCTGATCATGGGGCTCGCGCAGCGCGGGATGAACACGCCCTATCCGGATCAGGCGCCGGGCCCGAACGTTCCGATCTCCCCGGCAGACCCCGCTCCCGCCTCACCCTCGCCCGCGCCGCCGCCGCACTAGCGGCAGACTCGTTCCAAAAGCGAGCGCACCGTTTTGACGTGCGACGCCTCGATCGTCGCCCACAGCGCGCGGGCGATCGGCCTGTCGTGACGCACAAACGTCGCGAACAGCAATCGGTGTTCCTGGCGGCGCAACAACAGTTCGCCGGGCATTCCGATTCGCGAGTGTGCACCGAGCAGCACGAAGTCGTCATCGCTTGCCCGGACGTCCCATCCGAGGATTGATGAGTCAGCTCCGGGGAACCGCAGCTTGAGTCCGATGGCCGACCATGCCGAGAGCAGTTGCATCCGCGCGGGGAGTGGAGCGCCCTCCAATATCGCGCGCATCCACTGTTCGGCGCCGCGGTCGTGCGACCGCGCGACGTCGACCTCGAACGCGTCAACATAGTCGATGCGGCCGAGTGTGGTCGGCGTCCGGGGCGCAGTCGCGGAGGCGACCTGGCGAACGTGGTTGCCGGGCCTTTCGGTGTACGTCATCGGTGCCTGCTTTCGGTTCGTCACATCGCGCTCGACCGGCGGCGCCATAGATGGCCGATGTCGCGCAACATCAGCGGGTAGACGATCAGATGCCGGAATGGCCCAGGGACGCGAGACGTGCGCGGTTACCTCGAGCCGTTCGCCACCAAACATACATTACTGTATGCTTGAATCACCAACGGTGTCAAGGTCGTATCGAGGGAGGTTCATGGTCGCCCAGACCCGCACACCGCGGACCCTATGGATCGACACCGGTCTGGCGGCACTCGCAGCGGGTGGGCCCGACGCGGTGCGGGTGGACCTGCTGGCGAAAGCCTTGGGAGTCACGCGCGGCGGCTTCTATTGGCACTTCGCCAACCGGCAGGCCTTCCTCGAGGCGCTGCTGGAGTCGTGGGAGCACCGGAGCACCGACGACGTGCTCGACCGGGTGGAGTCCGAAGGCGGCGACGCCAGGGCCAAGGTGCGCAAGGCCGGCATGCTCACGTTCTCCAAGGAGCTGTTACCGGTCGACCTCGCGGTGCGTGACTGGGCCCGCCGCGACCGGGCGGTGGCCAAACGGCTGCGCCGCGTCGACAACCGCCGGATGGCATATCTGCGGGCTCTGATCGGCACGTTCGTCGACGACCCCGACGGCATCGAGGCCCGCGCCATGCTCGCGTTCTCGCTGGCGATCGGGAGCCCCTTCATCGCCGCCGACCATGGGGACCTGAGCCGACGCGAGGTGCTGGACCGAGCCACGCAGTTCCTCACCGAGTGATGGCGAACTACACCGGCACCGCGGAAATGCGGGCGGGGACGTGCTTGTGCCAGGGTGTGCCGGCGTAGGCGTCGCGCCAGTCGCTCGACGTCAGTGAATTCGGCGCGACGCCCGGGCTGTGGGAGCGACCGTCGTCGTCGACGAAATCCAGCCCGAACCCGTTGGGCAGCGATGCGTGCCCCGGCAGCATGGCCGCGCTGACCTCGACGCTGGCCACCGCGCTGCCCGCGGCCGTCGTGATCCGCGCCCTGCCGCCGTCGACCAGGCCGAGGTCTTCGGCATCCTCGACGCTGACCCGCAAGGCGCCGTCGGTGTCACGCTTGCGCCACGTCGGGTCGCGGAAGATGTCGTTGGCGGTGTAGGCCCGCCGTTCACCCGCCGACAGCACGATCGGGAACTCCGCACTCACCAGCGAAACGGGTCCGTGCGCCAACCTCCGTATCTCGTCGACCAGCTCGGGCATGTGCAACGCGATCTTGTGGTCGGCGTGGGTGATCAGCGCGAAGTCATCAACGTATTCGTGTGCGGTGACCGTTACACCGGAAGAACCCGCGAGGATCGCGTCGAACAATGCGTTACCGTCCGCGTGGCCGGCCCTGCGCACGGCATCCGGGTAGGTCATCGCAGCCTTCTGCGCCAGCCCCCACAATGCCGCGGCGCCGGAAAGTCCTTGTGGCAGCGCCGGTCCGAGTGTCTCGTAGAGCACGAAGGGCAGCACCTTGCCCAGTATCGGGCTGGCGGCCACCGACTGCAGAAAGGCCTGTGCGTAGGCCTCGCGACCTTTTTGCGCTGCCGCGCGAAGGGGCTGTAGATCGGCCTCGTCGACGACGTCGAGCGCGCGCATGAGGCGAGCCCAGATCTCCGGTTCGGGCAGAGTGCCCTCGAGCGGTGCCAGCAGCGGATGACGCAAATGAAAGGTGTTGTGCGGAAACTCGAGGTTGAAGAACGTGGCCTCGCACTTCTCGTACTGACTGGCGGCCGGCAGCACGTAGTGGGCCAGTCGCGCCGTCTCGGTCATGGCGACGTCGATGACGACCATCAGTTCGAGCGAGGCGAACGCTTCCCGGCATGCTGCGGAGTCGGCCAATGAATGCGCGGGGTTGCTGCTCTCGACGATCATCGCGCGGAACCGATCCGGGTGATCAGTCAGAATCTCTTGAGGCACAACATTACTCGGGACGAGTCCGCCGACGATGGGCGCCCCGGTGACCGGAGTCCGGCCGATCCCGGTTGAGTGCCGCAACAGCGGCCCGAACGACGAATGCAGGTGCTGGCCACCGCGCTTGGCGAAATTCCCGGTGAGGATCCAGAGCAGCTTGTTCAGGTACGAGCACAGTGTGCTGTTGGGTGCCTGTTGAACGCCGAGATCCTCGAACACCGAGACGCTGGCCGCCGCCCCGATCCGGCGCGCGGCTGCGCGGATCACTTCCTCGTCGACGCCGCACCGCAGCGCGTAGTCACCGACCGGGACCTCGCGCAGGACCTCGCGCACCGCTTCGGCGCCGCGCACATGCTGCGCCAGAAACGCCTCGTCGCAGAGGTTCTCCTGCACCAGCACCGCCGCCAGCGCCGCCAAGCACCATGCGTCGGTGCCCGGTCGTACCCGGAGGTGGTAGTCGGCCATCTTCGCGGTGTCGGTGATCACCGGGTCGATGACGACCATCGAGCGGTGCGGGTCCTTGGCAATCTCGTTGAGGACCGTTCGCGCGCGGGGGAAACTCTGTGACATCCAGGGGTTCTTGCCGATGAACACCGAAACCTCGGCGTTTTCGAACTCGCCGCGGGTATGTCCGCCGTAGAGATGTGCGTCGACCCACGCCTCGCCGGTCTTCTCCTGTGCCAGAGCATTTGACCGGTAATGGGAACCGAGCGCCTTGAGGAATGCGCCGCTGTAGGCGCCGCCGAGATGGTTTCCCTGACCGCCGCCGCCGTAATAGAAGATCTTGTCGCCACCGTAGGTATCGGCGATGCGGCGGAAGCCGGCGGCCACCTCCGCGATCGCGGTGTCCCAGTCGATTTCCTCGTAGCTGCCGTCACTTCGGCGCCGCATCGGCGATGTCAACCGAGCGCGATTGTTCTGGTAGTGGTCGAGCCGCAGCGCCTTGTTGCACGTGTAGCCCCGCGAGGCCGGGTGCGCCTTGTCGCCGCGGATCCTGGCCAGCCTGCGGTCGTCGAGTTGCACGACGATGCCGCAGTTGCACTCACACAGGATGCAGGCCGTGGGGTGCCATTTTTCGCTCATCGCTCGGCCTTTCCCTCCGTGACAGCGGCCTCGAGAAGGCTCCGCAGTTGGCTGTGTACAAGGTCGAGAGGCTTCACGTCGCGGGACGCCCTGGCGACGACGATCGCGCCCTCGACGGCGGCCAAGACCAGCATTGCCAGCTCTTGTGCACGGTCCGCGGCGACGCCGTCGGCCGTCAGCCGGTCGACGGTCAGCGCGTTCCAGCGGCCGAAGGCTGCCGCGGCGCGGTCAATCACCGGGGAGGCCGCCTCACCCTTGTCGCCGGATTCGACCGCCACCGCGACGACCGGGCACCCTGCTCGAAACCCACTGTCGACGAGCTGTTTGCGGAAACCGTCGACCACCACGTCGAGCACCTCGACGCCGCCGCCGGCTTTCTCGATGCGCGCTGCGATGTGGGCGCCGGCGTAATCGACCGCCTCACAGAGCAATTGGGTGCGACCCCCGGGGAAGTAGTGGTACGCGGAACCGCGTGGCGCGCCGCTGTGCGCGAGAACATCGGCGATCGCCGTCGGGTGCGCACCGCGTTCCCGAATGAGCAATGCCGCGGACGCGACCATCCGCTCGCGATGATTGGCCATATGCAGAACCTTCCGACCGGACTATGTATGCAACCCTACATAATCAGGTGGCATGCGGGGTAGACCTCGGCGATTCCCGGTGCATTTGGTCGTGTCGGGCGCTCCCAGCGGCACCGAACTCGCCTGGTCAGGGCGGTGGGGTAGGGAGGCCCAACCGGTCCTTGATGTCGTCGATCTTGGCCTCGATGCGCTCCATGTCCTCGGCATCGACCTTGAACAGCCAATGCTTGGCGCCGAGCAACAGAATCGCCTGGAAGATCAGCTGCAGCCACTCGCTCTGCCAGTTCTCGAACGTGCTGGCGAAGAACTCGTGCAGATATTCACCCCAGACGAAGGGCTGTCCATGCTGCTGCTGGGAGCTGGTGAACGCGGCCAACTGGGTGAAGAACTGGCCGAGCCAGGAGCCGACGAACAGCAGGAGCAGTATGTAGACGGCGCCCCATCGCCTCATGTGCCTCATAACAGGCGAATACCCCGCCGCGCCGGTTCGACGCGGTTTGAGGTAGCTCGAGGAAGCCGGCCTTCCGGCGTCAGACCGAGGCGGCCTCGTTGATCTCGTCGAGCCTGGCGGTGGCATCGAGATACTCCTGCACCCAGCGCTCGATCACCGCCGAGGTCTTCTCGACCTTGGTGAACTGGCCGACGACCTGACCGATGGGATTGAACGCCACGTCGACGGACTCGTTCGGGTACTTGTGGGTGGCGGCCACCGCCATCCCGGACACCATGTACTGCAGCGGCATCCCGAGCGGCTTGGGGTTGTCGGGGTCCTCCCACGCCTCAGTCCAGTCGTTGCGCAGCATCCGCGCGGGCTTACCGGTGAACGACCGGCTGCGCACGGTGTCGCGGCTGGTGGCTTTGACGTAGGCGGCGTGCTGCACCGGGGTGTTCTCCGACTCCTCGACCATCACCCATTGCGAACCGGTCCAGGCGCCCTGGGCACCGAGCGCCAACGCGGCGGCGATCTGCTCGCCGCTGCCGATCCCGCCGGCGGCCAGTACCGGAACCGGAGCGACCTCCTTGACGACCTGCGGCCACAACACGATCGACCCGATCTCACCGCAGTGCCCACCGGCCTCCCCACCTTGGGCGATGATGATGTCCACGCCGGCGTCGGCGTGCTTGCGCGCCTGCGACGGCGACCCGCACAGCGCGGCGACCTTGCGGCCCTCGTCGTGGATGTGCTTGATCATGTCGGCCGGGGGAGTGCCGAGTGCGTTGGCGATCAGCGTGCATTTCGGGTGCTGCAGGGCGACCTCGACCTGCGGGGTCGCCGTCGCCTCCGTCCAACCGAGAAGCTGCAACGCGTCATCGTCGCTGTGCTCGACCGGCACGCCATGGTCGGCGAGAACCTTCTTCGCGAAGTCGATGTGCTCCTGGGGCACCAGGTCGTTCAGCGTCTTCTTGAGCACCTCGGGCGAGAGGTCGGCGGCGTCCATGCCCTCGTACTTGTTCGGGATCACGATGTCGACGCCGTAGGGGTGATCGCCGATGTTCTCGTCGATCCATTTGAGCTCGATCTCGAGCTGTTCGGGTGTGTAGCCGACCGCGCCGAGCACGCCGAAGCCACCGGCCTTGCTCACGGCTACGACCACGTCGCGGCAATGGGTGAACGCGAAGATCGGATACTCGATGCCTAGGTCGTTACAGATGGGGGTGCGCATGCCTGCTCCTTGGTGGACCGCCACAAATTGAAACGTGTTCTAGATTAGTACGCGCCGAGGTCCTGCACGAAAGCCACCTCGTTACCATCCGGATCGACGACGTCGACGACCTTGACGAGGTCCGCGATCACGACGACCTCTCCGGTTGCGATCCCCAGCTCCGCCAGCTGGGCAATCTGCGCGTCGAGGTCGTCGACCCGATGCGGACCGCTGACCGGCCGGCGCGAGAGCGATCGTCCATCAGCTGTAGCCAGGCGGTGGCGGCTATCTGCCACTCGGCAACGCCCTCGACCGGTTCGAGATTGGGCCCACGACGGATGACCTGGCTATACCAGGACCGGGCGACGGCGTAGTCCCCGGTGGCGACGACCGCGGCGACATCGTTGAACTTTCCGGCCACGGCCCAATCCTTCACCGAGACTTCGCTTTATGACGGACTTCGGGTGATTTACGTCAGAAACCGTCGTCTCGGCGCGCCTCAGTCGTATCCGATCAGCCGTCGAAGCGACACTCGCCTGCGGTTGCTCGCCCCCTCGACCTGCAACACGGGCCACCCATGTTCGGCCGCCAGAGCGGCGAGTCGCGGGCGCGGGTTCACCGGCCGAGGGTTGCCGACCAGAGCCATCAACACCGCGTCCTCGTCGCCGTCGGCGTAGAAGTAGCTGTGGCGCAACCCGACGTCGTTCGCTTCGCAGAAGCGCTGCACCGCGGTGGACTTGTTGCGCCCCCAGATGACCGGCTTGGCGATCCGTCCGGTGAGCCGCCCGGCGTCGTCGAGCTCGAAGTGGTTGCACAGCACGTGGTCGATACCGGTGAACCGGGCGACCGGTTCGGCGTGAATGGTCAGCGCCGAACTGCTGAGCACGACCGTGTGCCCGCGCGACTGGTGCGCCTGCACGATCCGGTGCATGTAGGGGAACACGCGCGCCGCGATCCGCTCGGCGAAGAGCCGCTCGCCGAGGTCGTCGAGTTCGGCGAGCGACTCGCCGCGCAAATAGCCCGCCGCGCGGGTCAGCAAGCGCTCGAACTGCATGCGGCCCAGCCGATATCGCAGCGCCGCCTCGACGACGCCAAGCACCTCGCCGATGCGCGCCTGCCTGCGCCGGATACGGTCGGCGGCGTGTGCCGTTGCGGTGAACCCGTCGACGAGCGTCCCGTCGAGGTCGAAGAACGCGCCGACCCGTGGGCCCTCCGGGCTCGCGGCGATCTCGGCGATCGGGTCCGGCACCGCGGGCTGCGCGCTCACCACGCCGCACAGCCTACTGAGCCGCGTATACCCCCTTGCCCGTGACGAGCGGCATGTCCAACGTGGTTCGGATGCCGGGGTCGGCCGCCACGACGTCGGGGATCGCGTTCACGATGCGCCCGGCCGCCGCCACGATCGCGGCGTGGTTGTGGTCCCCGTGGCGGCTCGTCGGGCAGATGTCCATGACGTAGGACGGTTCGCCGGTGATCTCCACGCGGTAGGACCCGCCCGGTTGCGCGGGCTGAGCCCAGTCGGGGCGCAGGTCGCCCCGCAACCGGGTGACGTGCTCGACGACGATGGCCGGTCGGCCGTTGACCATGCCCTCGATCTGGAAGCGCACCGCCGCGACCGTGCCCTTCTTGATGGTCCCGACCGCCACCTCGATGTCCTCGGGAGCGGGTTCCTGTTCGACGACGTCGCGGATCTCGTCAACCTCTACGCCGAGTCCCGCCGCCAACTGCCGAATCGCGGTACCCCAGGCGATGCTCAGCACGCCCGGTTGGTAGAGCATCGGCAGGTCCCCGATCTCATTACCGAAGCCCATCACGTCGAACATCACCGTCGCCCCGTCGTAGCTCGCGTAGTCGGCGATCTCCATCGTGCGGATCTGCTCGATGCGCTGGCACGTTCCGGCCAACGCGAATGGCAGCAGGTCGGTCACGAACCCCGGGTCTACGCCGGTCATGAAGACCGTCGAGTTGCCTTCCCGCGCAGCGTCTTCGACGCGCTGGATGTACTTCTCCGGGATCACCTGCCACGGATACTGCAACACGCCGAGACCGGATCCGACGACATCGATGCCCGCCGCGAGAATCTTGCGCACGTCCGCCATCGCGTCGGGCAGGCGGGTGTCGCCCATCGCGCAGTAGACGATGCAGTCCGGTCCGCCCGCGATGATGGCGTCGAGGTCGTCGACCGCGGTGATACCGGTGGAGACGTCAAGGCCGGCCAGCTCGCCGGCGTCCCTGCCCACCTTGGCATCCGACGAGACCCAGACCCCGGTGAGGTCGAACCGCGCGTCGGTCACCAGTTGCTTCAATGCGAGGCTGCCGCAGTTGCCGGTTCCGATGAGCGCCACTCGAATCGCCATGGCCAGCAGTATGCGTGCTAACCAGCGAAATTGGAACAGGTTCTAGTTCCGGTCGTGGTGCGGTAGCCTGACGCCCCATGGGACGCGTGGACGACAAGGTTGCACTCATCAGTGGCGGGGCGCGCGGAATGGGCGCCGCCGACGCACGCGCACTGGTCGCCGAGGGAGCGAAGGTCGTGATCGGCGACATCCTCGACGAGGAAGGTAAGGCGCTGGCCGACGAGATCGGCGAGTCCGCCCGCTACGTCCACCTCGACGTGACCCAGTCCGACCAGTGGCAGGCCGCGGTCGACACCGCCGTCAACGAGTTCGGCAAGCTCAACGTCCTTGTCAACAATGCGGGCACGGTGGCGCTCGGGCAGATCGGCCAGTTCGACATGGCGAAGTGGCAGAAGGTCATCGACGTCAACCTCACCGGCACCTTTCTCGGCATGCAGCATTCGGTCGAGGCGATGAAGGCCGCGGGCGGCGGCTCGATCATCAACATCTCCTCCATCGAGGGCTTGCGCGGCGCCGTGATGGTGCACCCCTACGTGGCGTCCAAATGGGCGGTGCGCGGGCTCACGAAGTCGGCCGCACTCGAACTGGGGCCTCACAACATCCGGGTGAACTCGGTGCATCCGGGCTTCATTCGCACGCCGATGACCAAGCACTTCCCCGACAACATGTTGCGGATTCCGCTCGGCCGGCCGGGGCAGTCCGATGAGGTGGCGACGTTCGTGGTCTTCCTGGCCAGTGACGAGTCCCGGTACTCGACCGGCGCCGAGTTCGTCATGGACGGTGGGCTCACCATCGACGTCCCCCACAAGTAGCGGGCTCAGTCGACCGCGGCGAAGTTGACCGTCGCGGTCGCCCCGAGTTCGCCGTCGTTGCCGCGGTAGATATCGACCTGTACGACGACCGAGCGCTTGCCGGTTCGCAGGATGCGCGCGACCGCCCTGGCCGGCCCGATCTTGATCGGCCGCAGATACCGGATGAACAGGTCGGTGGTGGCGATCCCGTGGCCGAACGGGGTGGCGCGAGCGGCGAGCTGGCCGGCTGTGACGTCGGCCATCGTCGCGATCAGCCCGCCCTGCAGCCCACCGGCGGTGTTGGTGGTCCGTTCGTCGACGGGCATCTCCATCGTCACAGTGCCCTCCGCCGACGGCACCTCGGTCAGGCCGAGTTGGTCGAACAACTCGCGAAGCGACTTGGGCGCCGTCATGGGTAACGACATTACCGGCGTGGGGCGTCGCGCCGGCGCCCCGTAGTGTCGTAGCTCGTGGGCGCACGCGCGGGCATCGTCGTCACGGGCACCGAGGTTCTCACCGGCCGGGTACAGGACCTCAACGGACCGTGGCTCGCCGATCAGTTGCTGGAGTTGGGCGTCGAGTTGGCACACATCACGATGTGCGGCGACCGGCCGGCCGATATCGAGGCGCAACTGCGGTTCCTGGCCGCCGAAGGCGTGGACCTGATCATCACCACCGGCGGGCTGGGCCCCACCGCCGACGATATGACCGTCGAGACGGTGGCCCGGTTCACCGACCGAAAGTTGGTGTTGGACAACCGACTCGAGGTCATGATCGCCGACATCGTGTCGCGGTTGATGGTGCGTTTCCCGAACGTCGACGCCGAGGCCGTCCGGGCCGCGAACCGCAAGCAGGCGTTGATTCCCGACGGCGCCGACGTGCTCGATCCCGTGGGTACCGCGCCGGGCGTCGTGGTTCCGGGCAAGCCGACGGTCGTCGTGCTGCCCGGCCCGCCCCGGGAGCTGCAGCCGATGTGGCCGTCGGCGCTGCGAACCGCCGCCGTGCAGGAGGCGATCGCAGACCGCACGGCGTACCGCCAGGAGATGGTGCGGATGTTCGGGGTGCCGGAGTCCGGGCTCGCCGACACGCTGCGCGAGGCCGAGCGCAGCGTCGCCGGTTTCGGCCGCCTCGAGATCACCACCTGCCTGCGGCGCGGGGAACTCGAGGTGGTCACCCGCTATGAGCCCGACGCCGCCGAGACCTACACCGAGCTGATGGCGTTGCTGCGCGGCCGTCACGGCGATGCGATCTTCTCCGAGGACGGCTCGCGTGTCGACGACCAGGTCGCAAGGCTGCTGGCCGGGCGACGCATCGCGACCGCCGAGTCGTGCACCGGTGGGTTGCTGGCCGCACGGCTGACCGACCTCGCGGGCTCGTCGGTGTACGTCGCCGGCGCGGTGGTGGCCTACGCCAACGACGCCAAGACCGGGCTGCTCGGCGTCGACCCCGCGCTGATCGAGGCGCACGGCGCGGTTTCCGAGCCCGTCGCCGAGGCGATGGCCGACGGCGCGCTGAGCCGGTTCGGCGCCGACACCGCGGTGGCGATCACCGGCATCGCCGGCCCTGGCGGTGGTACGGACGAAAAGCCAATCGGCACCGTGTGTTTCAGCTTGAAGCTGGCCGACGGGACGACGGTCACCAGGGCGATGCGGATGCCCGGTGGCCGCGCCGACGTCCGCGAGCGGTCGACCACCGTCGCGATGCACCTGCTGCGCCGCGCGCTGAGCTGACACGCGGATCGGCTAACGTACGTGTCCGACACAGGAGGAATACCGATGGCGCCAAACGCGCGCGAGGAGATGTCTGAACGCGCCGTGGAGGCCGGGTGGCACCGTAGGGACGCGGACCGTACCGACTACTACACGCGCAGTCCGGTGCGCATCCACGTGATCTGGCGCGGGGACGACTCGATCAGCGGCGGAGCGCTGTACCACGACGACATCCTGATGGCCTACAGCCGGGACCTGTCCACGGTGTCCGGCTGGCTGCAGCGCTGAGCGGCCGGTTCTAGGGACGTGCGTATTCGTCCCACACCTTCAACATCGTCCGCAGGATCTCCTCGGCGCGGCCGAGGCCGGCGAGGTGACTCTCACCGGGCATCGGATAGAGCTCGGCGTCGGACAGCTTCGAGACCACGTGCTCGCCGTGCCTGAACGGGACGATGTGGTCGGCGTCGCCGTGCCACCACCGGACAGGCACGGTGATCTCGTCGAGTCGAACGCCCCAGTCGCGGGCGAACACGACGATGTCGGAGAACGGCGCGGCCAGCTGTTTGCGGCTGCCGTTGAGCAGGTCGTCGAGGAACATCGCCTTGATCTCCGGCCGGGCCAGCAGCCGGCGGTCCCCTTCGGGTGACACCCGGCCGTACAGATCGGCGGCCGGTGAGGCGACCGGTTTGATGAACCGGATGAGCCCCGACGCCAGCAACCCGATCGGAGTTCCCGCGTACTGCAGCAGCGGCGCGACCCGGGTGCCGAGGTTGCCCATCAGGCCGCCGGGGATCGAATCAGGGCCCACCGTGGGGGCGACACCGCCGATGACACCCGCAGCGACCACGCGGTCGGTCATCGCGGCGGCGCAGCCGAGCGTGTACGGCCCACCGCCGGACAGGCCGACGACGGCCATCTTCTCGATGCCGAGGGTGTCGGCGATGGTGCGCAGGTCGTCGGCGAACGCGACGACCCGCTCGTACCGGTGCGGGGTCGACGACCCGATGCCGGGCCGGTCCAGGCCGATCAGGCGGACGTTCGCCTGCTCGGCGTAGATGCGCGCCTCCATCGGGATCTGGCGACGGGCGCCGGGGGTGCCGTGCAACCAGAAGACAGCGCGCCCCTGCGGATCACCGAACTCGGCGAACCCGATCCGGCGGTCCCGGCCGACAGCGACATTGCCCTCGAGCTTGGGGCGGGCGATTGCGACAACCATGGCGGAAGTGTCTCATGCCGTCCGGGGCCCTTTTGCGCTACGCCACCCGAAACACGTAAGACGCCGCGGTAATGACGCGGTCGTCGACGCCCTCGTCGCGCATCAGGACCCGCACCGCGACCGTGCCCTCGGGACCGCTCATCGGTTCGGTGTCGACCCGGAACGGGCCGGCCTTGCCGCGCGCCATGAACATCACATGGCACGACACTCCGTGGAGGCGGTCGGTTCCCGCGACGGCGGCCGCGGCGTCGATCGCCGCGGTTTCGAGGATGACGAACTGGGGTCCGACATGCAGCGCCGCGTCCGGCGATGCGACCTCGACCGACAGTTCCGGCAACCCCCAGCGACCGTCGGGCCTGCGCTGGCCACCGAACACCTGCCACAGCGGCGGCAGATCCGGCGAGTCGACCACCTCGAGCGGGTTGGCCTCCATCCGTTCCAGCCCCTCGGGTGGAATGCCGATGCTGACGCCCTGGCCCTCGATCAACGCAAGCACCCGGCCCGGGTTGTCGGCGTCGACGATCTTCGCCCGGCTGTAGCCCATCTGGCGGCCCACTCGCAGTTCTTCGGAGACGACCTCGATGCGTCGGACGCCACGGCCCGGGTCGAGGATCTGGCAGGAGTGGATGACCGGGTTCGGCACCGCCTCCAGGTCTGACATGTGCCCGCTTTCGGGCGCGGAGATACCCAGCACGGCGAACAAGAGCCCACCCGCGGCGTCGCGCATGTCGCGGCGCACGGTGACGGTGTTGTCCTCTTCGACGAGGTCCATCTGCGCGTAACTGCGGCCGATGTAGCGATAGCTCAGCAGGCCGCCCCATCGCCGACGCAGTTCCTCGGCGTACTCCTCGGGCGAATCGGACAACTCCCGGATATCGCGCAGCACGCGGCACTCCTATCTGAGTTGAGGCCGACGCTCTTACAGCGGTCGGCGCGTCGATCTTTCCATCTGGTATCCGGCGGGGAAGGTCATCTCGATCACCCGCAGTTCGTCGTGGGCCTTGGATTCCAGTTCGAGGACGACACATCCCTCGCCGAGGTCCTTTGCCTCCAACACCGTGTAATGCTGACCGCCACCGTTGACATCGATGATCGGGTCTCCTGACCGCAGCGCCTCGACCGCCACCAGGCCGGGGTCTTTCGCCGGATGTGCTTCCACCCGCCCCACGGTAGGCCAAACCGTGGGCGAACTCGCTGCTTTCAACCGACCGCCATCGTGTACGCGACGCTGCCGGCGGGTCGCGCCGTTTCCCGCCGAAAGGCCACCACATCGACGATCATGTCGCTATCAAGACGGGCGCCCGGGAGATGGTCATGGACAGTACGATGCAGGACTTTCCGCTGACCCTGACCTCGATCCTGCGCCACGGCACCGGGTGGTACTCCAGCCGCAAGGTCATCACCGCGACGCCCGACGGGGCCCGCGAGATCAGCTACGGCGAACTCGGTACCCGGGTCGCGCAACTGGCCCACGGGCTGCGCGCGCTCGGAGTGACCAGCGGCCAACGGGTCGCCACGTTCATGTGGAACAACCAGGAACATCTGGAGGCCTACTTCGCCGCGCCGTGCATGGGTGCGGTGCTGCACACGCTGAACATCCGCTTGGCCGGCGACCAGGTCGCTTGGATCGCAAACCAAGCAGCGGATTCCGTTGTCCTGGTGGACATGTCGCTCGCGGCGATGTTCGCGCCGATCCTCGAGCAGTTGACGACCGTGCACACCGTGGTTGCGGTGGGGCAGGGTGACCATTCCGAGCTCGCCGCCGCGGGCCACACGGTGATCCGCTACGACGACCTCATCGCGGGGCGGCCCGTCGAGTATGACTGGCCGGAACTCGACGAGAAAAGCGCCGCCGCAATGTGTTACACCAGCGGCACGACCGGGCACCCGAAGGGCGTCGTATACAGCCACCGTTCGACGTATCTGCATTCGATGGCGGTGTGCGGAGCCAACAACATCGGCCTCGTCGACGGTGACCGGGTACTGGTGGTCGTGCCGATGTTTCATGCCAACGCCTGGGGTCAGCCATACGCGTCGATGATGGCCGGCGCAGACCTGGTACTGCCCGACCGGTTTCTTCAGGCCGCTCCGCTGGTCGACATGATCGAGCGGCACCGGCCGACCGCGTCCGCGGCGGTGCCGACGATTTGGAATGACGTGCTCAAGTACCTGAACGCCAACCCGGAAAAAGACGTCTCGTCACTGCGGACCGTCTGCTGCGGCGGCTCGGCGGTGCCGCTGGCGATGATGAAGGAGTACCAGGAGCGCTACGGCGTGGTCATCCGCCAGGGCTGGGGGATGACCGAAACCTCTCCGCTGGCGGCGATCGCGACCCCACCGCCAGAGGTGACCGGAGCCGACCACTGGACGCTGCGCGCGTCGGCGGGCCGGGTGATGTGTGGCGTGGAGATCCGCATCGTCGACGACGAGGGCGCTGTCCTGCCCAGCGACGGTAAAGCGGTGGGGGAGATCGAGATTCGTGGCCCGTGGATAACCGGGTCGTATTACAACAATGCCGATCCGGCCAAGTTTGACTCCGGCTGGTTACGGACCGGTGACGTCGGCAGGATCGATCCGCAAGGGTTCATAACGCTGACCGACCGTGCCAAGGATGTCATCAAGTCCGGTGGTGAGTGGATCTCCTCGGTGGAGTTGGAGCTGCGCATCATGGACCATCCTGCGGTGTTCGAGGCCGCCGTCGTCGCGGTGCCCGACGAGCGGTGGCAGGAACGGCCGCTCGCGGCTGTCGTGGTAGACACCGACGCGTCCGTCACCGCCGCGGAACTGCGGATGCACCTGAGCGACAAGGTCGCTCGGTTCTGGCTGCCCGAATGGTGGACGTTCGTCGACGAAGTGCCCAAGACCAGCGTCGGCAAGTTCGACAAGAAGGTGATCAGGGCCCGGTACGCAGACGGTGGATACGAGGTCGTCGAGTGCCGGGACTGACCGGCGCATCGAACCGGTCCGGTGCCGGTGATGAGTGGTTTACCGTATCGACGAAGGTCGATCCGTAGGAAGCTGACCGACGCGGAGAGGACGAAGACATGCGCCGATCGATCCGAGTGCTGACTTTGGCCGGCGCCGTCGCCGCCGCTGCACCGCTCGGGCTGACGAGCAACGCCGCCATCGCCGGCGCGGACGACAGCACGTTAATCCCGATGAATCAAGTGTCGCGGCGTTGCGATTTCAGCGAGACCGACTACAACGGGCCTACCGGTTATGCGCGAGCCACAAGTGTCGTCCGGGCGAACGGTTCCGATCTGTCTGCCGATGTCACGATGGACACGGCGATACCGAACATGCGATACGACGTCCGCCTGATCCAGTTGCCACGGTCGGCAGCGGTCCCTTGCCGCGGCGGGGACCCGGGGGTCGCGGCGGGGGTGCTCCAGGTCGACGGTGTGGGCCACGGGTCGGTCAGCCTTCACGACAGCGTCGAACCGGGTGCGACAGGGGCGTGGGTGCTCATCACCCGGCCCGATGCCTTCTCGCAGAACCCCGCGGAGTTCTACACCAGCGATTTGGTCGCCAAGATCTGACCGGGGTCGGTCAGGCGGCGACGACGACGGTCAACTCGTTGCGGCTTCGCTCCACGCGCATACCGGCGCGCCGTGCGACGGCGGCGACCGCGGCCGCGTCGGCGGGTTCAGCACGGGTGGTCGCCAGGATGCGGGCAAGGCGCCCCTTGTGCGCCTTGTTGAAATGGGTCACCACGCTACGTCGGCCGTCTGCGCGCTCGGCGACCACGTCGACGGCGACCGCGTCGGGCAGCCGCCCCAGCGACGCATAGGAACCCGACCGCAGGTCGACCACGAGTTGGTCGGCGGCCAGCCTGGTGAGCACGGGTTCCAGCAGCGGGCGCCACCGTGCCGCCAGCGTGGGCTGGCCCGGCAGCTTCGACGTCGCCGAGAGCCGGTACGCCGGAACAGGGTCATCTGCGCGCAACAGCCCGAACAGCGCCGAGCCGACCGCCAGCCGCGCTCGGGCACGAGCCGCGGCGGCGCCACGCAGCGATCCCACGTCGAGGGCGTCGTAGAGAACGCCGGTGTAGCGGTCGACCGCTGGCAGCGTCGGCGCGCTGCGCAGCTCGGCGTTGCGGTCGATCTCGATATCCTGCGAAGCCGACAGGCCCAACGCGTGGCGACAGGCCGGGCGGTCCGCGGCCAGCTCCACCAGCTCGTCGAGCAGCTCGGCGCGCAGCGGCGTCAGCTCCGGGAAGCGCAGCGACTCCAGGCGCAGTGGCGGCCCGTCGCCCTCGGCCCGCTTGGTCTCCGACGGCGGAAGAAGCACGATCACGCCGCAGAGGCTATCCGGGTGCGTCCTGCGGTCAGATCGCCGGCGGGGGAGCGAACGGGTCGGCCGGTGGCGGGGGAGCGAACGGGTCGGCCGATGGCGGGGGAGCGAACGGGTCGGCCGGTGGCGGGGGAGGCGCCATCGGCGGGGCAGGCGGCGCGGGCTGCTGACCGGCCATCATCACGACCGGTGCCTGCGGCGCACCCGGAACCATGGGCTGCTCGGGCGGCATCGGCAGGAACATGTGCTTGGTGAACTGGCCCTGGTAGGCACCACCACCGCCGACCTTCACGCCGCCGCCTTCACCGGACGAGACGGGTGTGCCGTCGGGCAGGGTGGCCGCGGTGTGACCGCTGTTCCAGCCGACCACCAGCGCACCCGGCTGGGTGCCGTACTGGAAGCCGCGTTCGAGCAGGGCGTTTTCGATGTTTCCCGTGTTGAACCGGTTCCCGTAGACGGGTCGACCGGTCGCCGCATTCGTCACCCAGGACACCAGGCCGGAGCAGTCGGTACCGGCCGGGGAGTCCCCGCCGGAGACGTACGGGGTGCCGGACACCTGGTTCACAAGCGTCAAGAGCGTGGCAATAGCAAACACGCGGTCGGACGCTACAAGTCACGCGTCAGCGTCGCCAAATTCTGTGACAACGTTCACAACCTGTGCCTTCTATTGCCTAGTTCACGAATAGCGTTGCAGACCGCCACTTTTCAGCTGCTCAGCAACGTCGTTTACTGTCGGCTAATTGGCATCTGCGGCAACTGAATTGGCACTACCGCCGCGAATGAAACCCGAAATACGTTGGAATACAGTGTATTCCGATGTTATTTGCCGAATCCAGCAGTGTCGCTCAGCCGAATGCCAACAGCAGGGGAACCGTCTGTTCAGCGAAGGTGAGCGACCCGTGGTGCCCGATCAGCGAAGATTCCAGCGGTTCGACGGTTCGACGGACGATCGCCGCCGAACCGCGGGCGGCCGCCACGACGTCGCCGATTCGGGGCCGCACGGTGTCGCTGACGTGCGGCCCGAACCAGCCGGCGCCGACCGCTTCCTCGCGCGAGAGCACCCACGCCCGATCACCCAACGTGGCGCGCCACGCGGCGAGCACATCGCTGTGCGCGCCGTCCTCTATATAGACGTGTCGGGCCCGCGGCTCTCCGCCGATCGCCTGCACACCGTCGAGCAGTGCCGGGGTGGCGTCGACGTTCACGGTCTCGGGTTCGAGGACCTCGACCATGCCGTGGTCGGCCACCACGGCCAGCAGGGCGCCGGCGGGCAGCGCCTCGACCACCGACTCGACGAGCGTGTCGATCTGCCTTAGCTGCATGCGCCACTGGGGCGATCCCGGACCATAGAGGTGGCCCAGCATGTCGAGTTCGCTGTGGTACCCGTAGCAGAACCCGCTATCGGACAGCGTGCTTCGCACGGCGGCTGCAAGGTCGCCGAGCGCGTGGACGCCGACATACCGGCCGCCGCGAAGCACGGCGCGGGTGAGTCCGGAAGCGGTGAACTCGGCCCCCGAGATCACGCTGACCGCGACGCCCGCCGACACCCCGCGCTCGAACGTGGTGGGCGACGGTTGCAGCTGTTCGGGGAGCACGGTGCCGCGGAGATCCTGGCCCCAGGGGTGCGGGCGCCAGCGCAGCGCATTGATCACGCCGGCATCCGGCACTCGGAACGAGTAGCCGACGAAACCGTGCTCTCCGGACTGGCAGCCGGTCCCTATCGCCGCCAACCCCGCGGCGGTGGTCGACGGGAATCCGACGGTCAGTGTCCGGCCGCGGAGCCCTGCCAATACGGGCGCGTCGGCGGCGAACGTGTCGAGAAGTTCTGCGCCCAACCCGTCAATCAACAGCACGCAGGCTCCGGCGATGTCATCGGGAAGACCGAGGCGGTTATCGAAGCCTTCGGCACCCATGGCCCGGAGCACCGACGGCACCACGTCGGCAAGGTGGGCGAGGCCCGGATCCGGCGTCGGCAGGTCCACACCGCGAGCCTGCCATACGACCGAAAGACCACGCCCGTCCTCGACTCGTTGACAGGGCAAAAGTCGCATGTCGGGCACCCTTTACCAATTCTTGACCACGTGTTGATTCACCACCGAGACGATGTCCGATGTGGATACGCTTCTACAGGTGGAACTGGGGGTTCTGGGGCCTCTACAGGTCCGGCAGCATGGCCTGCCGGTCGCCATCCCCGGCGTCAAACCGCGCGCGATCCTCACGATGCTCGGGCTGCACGGCGGTTCTGTCGTGTCGGCCGACATGCTCGCAGAGCTACTGTGGGGCGACGACCCACCGCGCACGGCTGTCAAGGCTCTGCAAACACATATCTCCTCGCTGCGTCGGACCCTGGGCGACGGCTTCGTGCTGACGAAAGGGACGGGCTGGACATTAGGCATCACCGAGATCGATGCCACGCGATACAAGACGGCCGCGACGCAGGGCCGCGATGTCATCGCCGCCGGGGACGCGAGCCAAGCAGTTGCCCGTTTCAACGAGGCGCTGGCACTGTGGCGCGGCATCCCCGAGCTGCCCGATAGCCCGCGAGGTGTCTCCGAGAAGACACGCTGGCTCGAGGGCCATGCGGCGTTGGTGGAGGACCGGGCCGACGCGCTGCTCGCGACGGGTCGCGCCGCAGAGATCATCGGCGAGCTGGAGGCCGCGATCGCCGACGCGCCATTACGCGAACGGCGTTGGGGCCAGTTGATGCTGGCGTTGTACCGCGCCGGCCGGCAGGGCGACGCCCTTGGCGCTTTTCAACGCGCGCGGGCGCTTCTCGCCGATGAGCTGGGTGTCGATCCCGGACCCGACCTTCGCAGGCTCGAGACCGCGATCGTATCGCAGGACGATTCACTCGAAATGCCTGTGTTGCAGCAGCTTTCAGTGGTAACGCGAGCGGTGACGTTCCTGCTCACCGACATCGAGGGATCAACGGCGGCATGGGAGTCCGACGCCGCTGCGATGGCGGTGGCGCTGGCCCGGCACGACGAGATCGTCGAACAGGTTGTCACCTCGGGCGGGGGGCGGCTCGTCAAGACGCGCGGCGAGGGCGACGCGACGTTCTCGGTGTTCGACCGCCCGTCGGCGGCTGCCGCTGCGGCAGTCGAACTGCAGGAGGCGGTCCGCCACGAACCGTGGGCGCTCGGGCAGCCCATGCGCATTCGGATTGCCCTGCACACCGGTGAGGTCGAGTTGCGCGACGGAGACTACTTCGGTCGGGCGGTCAACCGCGCCGCTCGCCTGCGGTCGCTGGCATCCGGCGGCCAGATCTTGTGTTCAGGCGCCACGGCCGAACTCGTCATCGACACACTGCGCGACGATGTCGTGCTGGCCGATCTGGGGATGCGTCAGCTGAAAAACCTTGCCCGTCCGGAGCATGTCTTCGAGCTGCGTCTGGAGACCGTCGACGACGCTCGGACTCTGAACACCGATGCGCCGCCCGTCGAACGTCCTGACCTGCCCGCCGTGCTGGTCGGTCCGGGGCCGTTCGTCGGACGCGCCCGCGAACTGGAGCGGCTGCTCTCCGCATGGCAGACGACGCTTTCCGCCGGCACCCACGCCGTGCTCATTGCCGGCGAACCTGGGGTCGGCAAGACGCGGTTGGCAGGCGAATGGTCGCATCAGGCGTATGAGCAAGGGGCTATCGTGCTCTACGGCCGATGTGACGAGGACCTCGGTGCGCCATACCAGCCGTTTGCGGAAGCGCTGCGGTCGCTGGTGCCGTCCCTTGGCTCGAAGCGGTTGCGCGGGCTGCGCGGAGTCGAGTCGCTTCTCCCACTCGTTCCAGGCCTGACCGACGAGTTGCCCGATCTCGCCGCGCCTGCTCGCGCCGACGCGGACACCGAACGCTATGCGCTGTTCGACGCCGTCGTCGCGCTGTTGGGTGTCGCGTCGACGAGCGCACCCGTGGTGTTGATCCTCGACGACCTGCACTGGGCGGCGAAGCCGACGCTGCTGCTGTTGCGTCACCTTTTGCGGTTCGGCGAGCACGCCCGCGTGCAGATCGTCGGCACGTACCGCAGCACCGATCTCGACCGGTCGCACCCGCTGGCGGCGATGCTGGCCGACCTTCATCGCGACGGCTCCGCTCATCGGCTTTCGCTTGGGGGCCTGGACGAGGATGACGTCACGGCTTATGTCTCCGAGGCGGGCTATGACGACGAAGAGCTGGCCCGGGCACTGGCGTCGGTCACGGGTGGCAATCCCTTCTTCCTCATCGAGGCGTTGCGCCATGTCGACGAAAGCGGTGGCCGGTGGGATCCCAGTACGTTGCCGCAGGGTGTGCGGGAAGCCGTGAGCCGCAGGCTTTCTCGACTCCCCGCTGAGACGAACAAGGCGCTGGCAGCAGCTGCGGTGGTCGGCAGCAGGTTCGCTCTTGACCTGGTCGAGCGGGTCGTCGAGGAGGATCTAGTCGACTCGTTCGACGACGCGTGCAAGGCCGGAATCCTCATCGAAGAGCCGGGTGGGCGTTACCGGTTCAACCACGCGCTGGTCCGCCAGTCACTGCTGGCCGAGCTGGCATCGGTGCGACGGATGCGGCTGCATCAGCGCATAGCAGCGACACTCGAGAGCGAGGCCGGCGACGACGACGAACTTGTGGCCGAATTGGCCTACCACTACTTCGAATGCGCGTGGGCGGGAAATGCGGCCAAGGCCGTCGAATATTGCCGACGTGCGGCCGACCAGGCGATGGCTCGCCTGGCTTACGAGGGCGCGGCCGACTATTACGACAAAGCTCTCCATGCACTCGACGAGCTCGACGACGAGCTGCCTGAGCGCGACGATTTGCAAGCCGAACTGCTTGTCGCGCGGTGTGAGGCGCTGTTGGCCGCTGGTGACGTGGCTTCGGCGGCGGGTGCGGTGGCGCAACTGCGGTCAGCCGCCGGCGATTCCGCCCGTCTCGCGGCGTGGGGGACGTGTTTCGAGGGCGAGTTGGCAATGCTCACCGATCCCGAACGGCTAGACGAAATCGCCACCGAGGTCGCCGCCGCCGCAGCAAAGCTCGCCGCACTCGACGACGCGGCGGGGGAGGCGAAGGCGCACACCGTCCGGGCGATGTGCCTGGGCCGTCTCGGACGAATCGCCGAATGCGAGACCGCATTGGACCAAGCGCTCACTGCGGCGCGGCGCGCGCAGGAGCACCGCCGGGTCAATGCCGTGCTGGCGACTGCCCCACTTGCGGCGCTGTGGGGCCCCAACCCGGTTCCGCGCGCGGGCGGGCGGTGTCTCGATGTGGTGCGGTTACTTCGGATCACGACGGGATCGCCTGTCGTGGAGGCGACGTCGACGCGGTGCCAGGGGGTGCTGGACGCGTTCCGGGGCCGAGCGGCCGCCGGGCGTCAGTTGATCGAGTCGGCCAGACGCTCACTCACCGAGCTCGGCATGCGGCACGCCTTGCTGGAGGCAGACCAGTTCGCGGGCATCGTCGAATTGGTCGCCGACGAGCCGACAGCCGCCGAGGCGCATCTTCGGCGGGCGTGCAACGGCTTTCGTCGCATGGGCCTGGATGCGGACACGGCAGAGACCGCGGCATTGTTGGCGCGGGCATGTCTTGCGCTGGACCGTGACTCCGAAGCCGACGAATTATGCTGCGAGAGTGAGCGTCTCGCCGGCCACGCATTGAAGGCGGCGATTGCCTGGCGGACGGTTAGAGCGCAGCTGCTTTCGCGCCGCGGTGTCCATGCCGAGGCCGGGCGGGTGGCCCAAGAGGCCGTCGCCCTCGCGGAGCGCACCGACGCGTTGGTCGACCACGGCGACGCCTGTCTAGCACTGGCGACCGTGTTGCTCACAGCAGGCGACACCGTTGGAGGGCAGGCCGCCGCTCAGCAAGCTGTCGACCTGTATGAACTGAAAGGTGCTGCGGCGCTCGCTGAAAAGGCGCGCGGTATCTCGGGTGAGCCTACCGTTCCGACTGCACCGACTGCACCCGAAGAGCCTAGTGTCGAACTCGACAACACATGCGTCTGGGTGATCCATCAGACGGACGCTGCCTTCGACCGCGGGGCCTGGGATGAGTGCGACCAATTCTTCGCACCCGATATCGCCGTCGAGAGTCGCCGCAAAATGGTCCGCTTCACCCCGGCTGATCTTCGGCCGGGCGATTGGCCGCGAGTTGCAAGACATCTTCGCGAAGGTTGGGCTTGGCACCGGAGCCTAGTTGTGGCCGTCCGAGGCGAGCGTCTGACCCTCACGCGATTGGAGCTCGGCACCGACGATGCGAGTCCTGGAGCGCCGCAAGAGGAATTCCTCTCGTTATGGAGCCTCGACGAGGACAGTCGAATCGCGCGGCAAGTGTTCTTCGACGTCGATGACATCAACGCGGCGATCGCCGAACTGGACGCGTTGCACGCCCGGTTCGAGCAACAAAGATTTTCGAGGCTGGCTATCGAGCCTGAAAACACCTGCGTGCGGGCGATCCGAAAGATGGCGGCCTCCGTCGACCGCGATGCCTGGGACGAGGTCGAGAAGATGTACGCGCCGGACGTCTCCGTCGAAAGCCACCGGAAGATTGTCGGCTTCACCAAAGACGACCTTCCTTCTGCCGACTGGCCGCACGAGGTAGAACGGCTTCACGGTTTTCGGGGCCTGATGATCAACCAATTGGTGGTCGTCGCCGTGCGGGGTGACCGCCTGGCCCTTCTTCGGGTGGGGGTGGGAACGGCTGACCTGAGCGCGGGGTCACCGCGAGACGAGTCCTTGCAGTTGTGTGGCATCGACACCAAAGGTCGCATCACGCTGCTGGAGTGGTTCGACATTGACGACGCCGACGCGGCAATGGCCGAGCTGGACGCCAAGTATGCACAGCTAGAGGCCGCAATGCCGCGCCCACCGTTGGAGAATGCCGCAAGCCGAGTCGATCGTCGGTTCAACGCGCTCTTCGCCGAGAGCCGCTGGGATGAGGCCGCGGCGCTGTGGGCCGACGGCGTCAGAGTCGAAGACCGACGTCGAGGACTGCGTCGGGAGGTCACCTACGACCACGCCGCAGGAGTCGCTGAGATTCGGGCGATGGCCGACCTCGGGGTGGCTACGATGACGTCACACGTCGTCGCGATTCGCGGGGAACGCCTTGCCCTCTGCCGCACCCAGTACTCAGGCCGTGATCAACGGCCCGACGCCTTCCACACCGAGATACTCCGCATCACCGAGATCGATGTCGACGGGCGGTGTTTGGCATCAGTCGCGTTCGACCTCGACGATATCGACGCCGCCTTGGCCGAACTCGACGCGCGCTACCTCGCCGGCGAGGCGGCCGCCCACGCCCATACCTGGTCGGTGATCGCGGACGCCTACTCCGCCGTCAATCGGCGGGAAATGTTCGCAACAACTCCGAACTGGGTGAACGTCGACCACCGCCGCGCTACAGCATTCGCCCCAGGCGATCTCAGCGCATTCTTTCGCGCTTCCTGGGAGGACACACCTGATATCCACGTCTACATCGAGGCGGTGTATCGGCTGAGCGACCTCGCAGCGGTCGTTGTCAGCGCTGGGCGCGGGAAGTCGCGAGAAGGCTTCGATGCGGAGTGGCGGGATATCGCTCTTTCGACAGTTGACGGCGACTTGATCAGTCGTACCGAACTTTTCGACGAGACGGCCCTCGACGCCGCGCTCGCACGGTTCGACGAACTCAGCTGTCCGGCGACGCGACTCGAGAACGCCGCGGCCCGGGCCGGCGAGCGATATGCGGAATGCTTCGCCACCCGAGACTGGGACGCGATGGCGGAAGTCCTTGCCGACGAAGTTGTCTCGGATGATCGCCGTCGCGTCGTGAACTCCGGCGTGCGAGTCGGTCGGGATATCCAGATCGCCGATACGCAAGCCGCGGTGGGTGTAGGTGCCCAGTGGGCTGTGTCGGAAGTAATCGCGATTCGCGGGGAACGCCTGGCGCTGATGCTTATCAGCTGGTCCAACGATGGGATGGACACCCGGGATGATGTCGGCGCTGAGCTGCTGGGCCTCGCCGAGGTCGATAGCAGCAATCGGCTCAGCGCCATCGTGTCTTTCGATGGCGATGACGTCGACGCCGCATTCGAGGAACTCGACGCACGGTATCTCGCCGGCGAAGCGGCCCCTCACGCGCATACGTGGTCGGTCATCCTCGAGATGACCGCGGCATTCAACAGGCGTGAAATCCCAGCCACGACGCCCAACATAGTGAGTGTGGACCACCGCCGGGTGGCGTTGTTCGCGCCAGGCGAACTGCCCGCGTACCTGCGTGCCACGTGGGATCTTTCGCCGCAAGCCACGCTTCGCATCGAGGCTGTTCATCGGCTCAGCGACTGCGGTGCTCTCGTGAGCTTCGCGGGCGATGCGACGTCCACCGCCGGTTTTTCCGCTGAATGGCGGGTGATCAATCTCTATACGGTAGAAGGTGATTCAATCAGCCGCGTAGAAGTGTTTGACGAAACAGACCTCGACGCCGCTCTAGCGCGGTTCGACGAGCTTGGTCGGCCGACGCCGAAGTTGGAAAACCTTGCCAGCCAAGTGAACGACCGCTTCGATGCGTGTTTTGCAGCCCGCGACTGGGACGCACTGGCGGAAACGCTGACCGAGGATACCTTGATTGACGATCGCCGACGAGTCGTGAACGTCGGAACCCGCCGCGGCCGCGATGCCGAAGTGGCGAGTATGCGTGCCATCGCCGGGATCGGGGTCAAGAACGCTACGTCGGTCGTCATTGCGACGCGCGGCCAACGCCTCGCTCTCAGTCGTACACGCTACACCGGACGCGACCAGAGCCCTGAGGCGTTCCAGACAGAGATCCTCGACGTCGTTCAAATCGACGCTACCAACCAGATCTCGGTGCGTGTCGCGTTCGACCCGGACGACATCGACGCCGCCTTCGATGAACTCGACGCGCGTTACCTCGCCGGTGAAGCGGCTGATCACGCGCATACATGGTCAGTCATCGCGGAGACGTGCGCCGTGCTCAAACGGCGCGAAGCCCCCGCGGCGACACCGGGCTATGTCGTCGTCGACCATCGGCCGGTCGGAACGATCGGCGCAGACAATGTGGCCGCACACCTGGACGCCAGTCTGGACCTCACACCGGACCGCAGCATGTATATCGAGGCGGTGCATGGCCTAACCCACCGCGGCGCGGTCGTCACGTGGGCGGCGCGGGACACCACACAGCAGGGCTTCGATGCGGAGTGGCGGATTGTCGGAGTTCAAACAATCGACGGCGACATGCTAAACCGCGCAGACCTTTTCGACGAGGCCGACCTCGACGCCGCGCTCGCCAGATTCGACGAACTCAGTCGTCCCGCACCGCTGCAACTGGCAAACGCAGCGAGCCGAGTTTCCAATCGCTGCAACGAGTACTTCGCCGACCACGACTGGGAGGCCCTGGCTCGGTTGATCGCCGACGACATAGTGACGGTCGATCGGCGTCGCGTAGTAGGCGGGCTGGTGCAACAAGGTCGAGAGAGCGTGATCGCACATCGCCGAAGGACCGTGAACGGCGGAATCCGGATTGGTCCGGAAGTCGCGCTCCATGATCTGCAGATGGCCGCCGACGTCGGCTTCACAAACGTGACCGAGAACGTGGTGGCGATTCGCGGTGACCGCCTTGCGCTCACGCGTGCTTACTACACCGGCGATGTACAGCGGGAGGAGGCGTTCTACGCAGAAGTTCTCCACATCCTCGAGATCGACTCTGACAAGAGGATCGCGGCGACCATCGTGTTCGATCCCGACGATATCGATGCTGCCTTCGAGGAACTCGACGCTCGCTATCTCGCCGGAGAAGCGTCGGCGTCCGCGCAAACATGGTCGGTGATAACTGAGGGGTATGCCGCAGCCAATCGAGGCGAGCTTGCCGTGACGGCGCCCGATGTAATGAACATTGATCACCGCCGAATACCAATGATCAATTCAGGAGACTTGATCCCTTACCTCCGAAACACATTCGATGAGCTTGGGAATATCAGGACCTACCTCGAAGCTGTGCACCGGCTCACGGATACCGGCGCGGTCGTAACCCACATAGGGGCCGGAGCCTCGAAGGAAGGGTTCGAGGCCGAGTGGCGGATGATCAACGTCCTCGTTGTAGACGGCGGCGTGATCATCCGCTCAGAGGTGTTCGACGAGGACAACGTCGATACCGCGCTGGCCCGCTTCGAGGAGCTCAACCGACCTACGAGGAGACCCGAGAACACTGCGAGCCGAGTGGCCGAACGCTTCTGCGAGTGTTTCGGTGCCCGCGACTGGAGGGGCATGGGGGACACGCTCGCCGCCGAAGTCTGTACGGTCGACAATCGCCCGGTCGTAGGCGTAGGGAAGCGACGAGGACGAGACCTCAACGTTGCGGACTGGCAAGCCGTCGCTGAAGTCGGGACCCGGAATTTGGCTTCGACTGTCATCGCCACCCGAGGGACGCGGCTGGTATTGAGTCGTTTCGTCACCTCCGGCCGAGACCAGCGGCCTGAGGCGTTCCGCACCGAGGTGTTATGCGTCATCGAGACCAACGCCGACAAGCGGATCGTGGCGTGTGTGATGTTCGAAACCGATGAGATCGACGCCGCCTACAAAGAGCTCGAGGGCCGTTACCTCGCCGGTGAAGCAGCCCGCTACGCCGACGTGTGGTCGATATTCGCGGATACCTACGCCATGTTCAACAGGCACGAGATTCCCCCGTTGTCGAACTGGGTCACCATCGATCACCGGGTGCGTGAGACCTTCGCCGGCGAAGACCTGGCCGCCTACCTGCGCTCGGGTTGGGACGTCACGCCGGAGAACAAGATGTATGTCGAGTGCGTACATCGGTTGAGCGAGGTCGGGGCTGTTGTCACGCATGTGGCGAACGGAACTTCCCCAGAGGGCTTCTATGCCGAATGGCGGATGATCGCGCTCATGACGCTTGGAGCCACCTCCACGAACCGCTGTGAGTTGTTCGACGAGGCCGAAATTGCGACGGTGCTAGCGAAGTTCGACGAACTGAGCCGTCCGGTGCCGCGGCTGGAAAACACGGCAACCCGGGTGTATGACCGTCTCCTTGAACATCATGCAGCGCGCGACTATGACGCCTCGGCCGAAATCCTGGCCGAGGAGTATTGCGTCGACGACCGTCGTCGTGTGGTGAACGCGGGTATCCGCCACGGTCGCGATGCCGCGATCGCCGACGCGCGAACAGTCACCGAGCTCGGGGGTACGCACATAACGTCCGATGTCATTGCGACTCGCGGCGAACGGCTCTTTCTCGCTCGTAGCCGAGTGTCAATCCGCGACGAGGGGCCGGAGGTGTTCGACAACGAGTCGTTCGTCATCGTCGAGATCGGCGCCGACGAGCGCGCCGTGGCGATGGTGGTGTTCGACCTCGATGACAGTGGCGCCGCCTTCGCGGAACTCGATGCCCGATATCTTGCGGACGAAGCTGCCACCCACGCCCAGACCTGGTCTGTCATCGCGGCCGCCTACGCGGCGCCCTCTTGGCATCAGTTCCCCGTGACGCATCCGGACTGGTTGACCATCGACCATCGGCGAGGAACACCGTTCGCGTCCCGCGATCTGGACACCGTCATCCACGCTGTCAAGGACCTCACCCCGGACATCAGGATCCACGTTGAGGCTGTGCATCGACTCAGCAGCGTCGGCGCAGTCGTCACCAACACCTCGCACGGGACCTCCCCACAGGGCTTTGCTGCCGAGTGGAGGATGATCCAGCTTCTGACGGTCGAAGGCGGCCGGGTGAACCGGTGCGAGCTCTTCGACGAAGACGACCTCGACGCCGCGCTCGCGAGATTCGACGAGCTCAACGCCTCGATGCCACGACTTGAGAACACCGCGACACGTGGAAATGCGCAAATTGCCGATGCGTTCAACCGCCGCGATCTGGAACGCTATTTCACCACTTTTGACGCGAACGCACGATGGGAGGATCGGCGAAAAGGCCTGCGCAGCGAGGTTCCAATGGAATCCAAGTTGGCACGTTCAGTGTTCCTCGGGGCACCCGCGAGTTGGCGGATGGAGATCGAGCCCGTCGCCACCAGGGGCTGTCGCCTGGCGCTGAGCCGCTACCTCATCCGCGACACCGACGAGGCCGACCGGCCGATCACGATCGAGGTCTTGTTGGTCACAGAAGTCAACGACGACGGATTGTTCTGTCGCAGTGTGACGTTCGACCCCGACGACATCGACGGCGCCTTCGTGGAGCTCGACGGCCGTTACCTCGCCGGTGAAGCGGCGCGCTACGCACACACGTGGTCCCTCGTGGCCCAAACTATCGCAGCTTTCAATCGACACGAACTGTCACAGATGACGCCGAATTGGGTGAACATCGACCACCGGCGCGCGATGACATCAGCACCCGGGGATATGGCCGCGTATGTCCGTGAGATTTGGACGGTTGCACCAAATGTCACTACCCACATCGACGCCGTGTATCGGCTGAACGATGCCGGCGCAGTCTTCAGCCACGTGGAGAGCGGCACCTCACAACACGGGTTCACCGCCGAGTGGCGCGAAGTTACCTTGCTGACGTTCGATGGCGACGCGATCAACTGCTGCGAAACCTTCGACGAGGCCGACCTCGAGACCGCGCTCGCCAGATTCGACGAACTCGACCGACCGGCACCCCGGCTGGAAAACGCCGCCATCCGAGCACGAGCGTATGTCGCCGAGGCGTACAACCGCCGAGATGTGGAGACATTTCTCGAGGTTCCCGCCGGCCGCTACCAGGACCGCCGCAAGGGGTTGCGTGATGAGGGCACTATGGACCGGAACTATACGTACGCGGTGTTGTCTGGAACGCCGACGAGCTGGCAGCTGGAAGTGGAGCCCGTCGCCATTAGGGGAGATCGACTCGCGCTGAGCCGGGAAACCTTCCGCGACACCGATGATGCGAGCCGGCCGATCACCGTCGAGTTGATGACGCTCACCGAAGTCACCGAGGACGAAGGGATCTCGTACACGGTATTTTTCGATCCCGACGACGTAGACGCCGCCTTCGAGGAGTTCGAATCACGTTATCTCGCCGGGGAAGCGGCAGCCCACTCACACACGTGGTCGGTAATCACAGAGGCTTACGCCGCAAACAATAGGCACGAACTTCCCTCAATATCAGGTGAATTCACTGACGTCGACCACCGCCAGGGTCGCGCGTTCGCGCCGGGTGACCTCATCCCGTACATCCAGGCTGGGTGGCAGGTTTACCCGAACGGTAAGACGTATATCGAGGCGGTTATACGGCTAGACAGTTTTGGTGCGGTCGTTGTACATGCCGGCCATGGAACTTCTCATGAGGGCTTCGAGGCCGAATGGCGCGCAGCCAACGTCTTCGTAGTTGAAGATGAAGTCATCAATCGCTGCGAGTTATTCGACGAGGCCGACCTCGACGCCGCCCTCGCCAGGTTCGACGGGCTGCGCCGTCCAGCGCATTCGATCGAGAACGCCGCGACCCATACGTGGGCGCGTCTGGTTGACGCATACAACCGCCGCAACCTCGACGCCTTCGTCGCTCGCACCGCACCGGAGGGCCAGTATCACGACCGCCGCAAGGGCCTGCGCGACGCGCACGAAGGGTCAATGCGGTGGCGGGTCGCGCAGACGTTGTTCGATTTGCCGCCGAGCTTGCGGCTGGAAACAGAGGCGCTGGCTACCAGGGGATCACGGCTCTGTCTGCTCAGGCAGGCCTTCCGTGACACCGAGGACGCCGAGCGACCGATCGTCATCGAATTCCTGACGGTCCTGGAGGCGACTGAAGAAGGCATGGCGCACACCATCGTCAACTTCGATACCGACGACATCGACAGCGCAATGGCGGAACTCACCGCGCGGTGGATCGCTTCAGGAGTGGTCTCGCACCCCAAGGTCATCGAAGCGCATCGCAAGATCATCGAGATGACCAACCGTCATGAGTGGGATGCGCTTACCGCTCTCTGCGAAGGGGCAACCTATGTCAATCACCGTCAGCTCGGAAGTACTACCGCCGACTACATCACGTCGATCCGGACGGCGGCATCGCTCGTACCCGACCTTCGCATCGAATCGGCAGAGTTCCTCGCACACTCGGCGATCGGCGTCGCGGTGCACGTAGTCGTACGGGGGATGTCCACCGAAGGCCTCGCGATCGAGCTTCCGTTCGTGATGATCAACCTCCTCGACGGTGAGCGGGTGACCCACATCGAGAACTTCGAACCCGACCAGCGTGACCTCGCGTTGACACGCTTCGAGGAACTCAACACATCCGGGTAGCGCCCCTCGGGTCGCCGAGCGTGAGGCTGTTGCGAAATTCCGCGCGGATTCTCGCAGTGAGTGCACACTCGGCGATGAAGGCCCCGTTGACGTGCAGCCATTAAGCTGCATATCGTCGAACATGCAGCCGGTCGGCTGAATACGTATAGGCGGCAGGGATGGACGATGTGTTCAGGGCACTGGCCGATCCGAACCGGCGCATCCTTCTCGACAGCCTCAACGAGAGCAATGGTCAGACGCTGCGGGATCTGTGTGCGGGGCTGTCGATGGCGCGTCAGTCGGTGAGCAAGCACCTCGCCCTGCTGGAGGCTGCGAACCTCATCACCACCGCGCGGCGGGGGCGGGAGAAGCTGCACTTCCTCAATGCCGAACCGATCAACGCGATCGCCGACCGCTGGATCAATCAATACGACCGGGCCCGGGCGCAAAAACTCGCCGACCTCACGACACCATTGGAGACCCCACCGATGAACAACAGCGAATTCGTCTACGTCACCTATATCCGCACCACCCCAGAACGCTTGTGGCAGGCCATCACCGACCCGGTGTACTCGACTCGCTACATGGGCCATGCAATCGTCTCCGACTGGCAGACGGGTTCGACGTACGTCTGGGCCGACAGGGAACTCGAGATCGTCCACCCGGAGCAGGTCATCCTCGAGTCCGACCCGTATCGCCGGCTCGCCTTCACCTTCCACTCGTTCGTCCCCGAACTCACCGAGTTCGGACTCGACGAGGAGACGATCTTGCAAGCCGCTACGGAGCGGCGTTCGAAGGTGACGATCGACATCGAGGTGGTCGACGACGGCCAAGTGAAGCTCACGGTCATACACGACGACTTTCCGCCGGAAAGTACTGTCCGCGAGCTTATCTCGGGTGGGTGGCCGTGGAAGTTGGCCAACCTCAAGAGCGAACTGGAGGCCTCATGACCACGACGAGGACACCGCCGGTCGTTTCTCCGCAGGACTGGCTGACGGGCACCCGGACCCCGACACCCCGACGGCCGCGGCCGCCGCGTCGGGAGTCCTGGCTGCCACCTGCTCACTCTTCACCGAATGTGAAAGCATGGCGGAAATACACGCGAAAAACCGCCATGGTTTCACAATCGAGATCCGCGGCAGCTGCGAGAGACCCACGGTCCGCTGGTGGACGGAAGCGACTAAGACGGTACGGTCGCCAGTGCCTGAGCCACGCACTCTGCCCAACGTTCCTCGTCGACGGCCATCCACGCTAATTCACCGCCGATGGCACTGGAGATCACCAGATCGGGTGCGACAGTGCCCAGCATCGTCACGCTTTTCCGGAGCTGGTCGGCATCGCCTCGGCCCGGAACCAGAAATGTGGCCCAGGTGCCCTCAACGGTGGGGAACATGGTGTCGCCGGTGAACAAGTACCTCTCGCCAGTGCTACCGGTGACCAGATAGCTTGTGCTGCCGACCGAATGGCCTGGGCTGGGAAGCACCTCGACACCGTTGGTGTCGACGTGGCGGGTGGCGCCGATAGCCACGTCGACGTGACCGTGTTTGGCAATGGCGGCGATCTCCGCCTCCGGCGCATGCAGCCGACGGCCAAACCGCTTCGCGATCCGGTCGAGGTTGGGCCCCGCCTCGTCGAGGTGCGACAGATACTGCGCGGTGATGCCGCCCAGGGCGTCGATCGCATCGAGATCCGCTTCCGTGGCGGGGCTGTAGAACAGCAAGTTGCCCTGCAGACTGCGCCACAGGTAGGCGTGTGTCGTGAGCCCAGGGAACGGCGTATCCATCCGGGTCTGCCATAGGTCGTCACGTATTTGGGTCATTTCCCGCGTCGCGGAGTTAGTCATAACCCAACTCTGCGACCTCAACCGTTGTTGAGGTCAAGCGATTTGTCACCAAATTTCGAACTCAGGTGCCACGATCGATGGATGGTGCGCTCAGACACCGCCAGTATCGCGGTGCTGACAGCGGTCGCCGCGTCGGTCATGTTCGCTCCCGAGGCGTCGGCGGTGTGCTACTCCGCCGACTGTGTGCCCAATGTGGCGCACAATGTCGTCGAGCGAGCACCATGTAGACCCGGGAAGTACTTCAACTATGGACTCGGTCCCACCGGCGCGACGTTCGTCTGCAACCGGGTGGGCGTATGGACGCCCGCCGGACCGCTGGTCGGTATCCACAATGTCGCGATGGACTGCCCGGAACGCAATCTCTCCGCCCAAGGTTCCGACGGCGTCGCTTTCGTCTGCGCCGACATGGGCGGTGGCCACCTGCGCTGGGCGCACCGCATCGACACCGCGGAGTGATCTACAGCGCGGCAGCGATCCGGGCCGCCACCTCCGCCGCAACGGAAAGCGTCGCCGGATCGGAGGCCGCGGAATAGCGGTCGGCGACCGGGTCGTAGGTCGCTCCTGCGATCGACCCGTGGTCGGCGGCCAGCACGACACAGGAAGCCGGCCAACCGTTGCGCTCGAGCGTCTCCGCGAACCCGCGACTGACCTCGACCGGAATGACGTCGTCGTGCTGACCGTGCAGCAGCGTGAACGGCACAGGATCGCCGTCCAGCTCCCGCGGCAGCGGCGCACCGGAGATCGGGTCGGGAACCACGAACGCCCCTGCAAGACAGACGGTATGCGTGACATTGATCTGCCGAACGTGGATCGTCAGGCCGGCCGCCGCCAAGCCACCCATCGACCAGCCGACGAGCACCAATGGCTTGTCGCCGGCGTGTTCACGCGCGTATTCGGCCGACGCCATCAGGTCGGCGCGGCCGCGGTCGTCGGCGTGCGAGTCCCAGTCGGCAAGCACGACCGCCGGCCCGTGTTCGTGCACGCGTTCGGCCAGCGGCCGCATCGCGGTTCGCGAATCGGTCTGCGCGCCGTGCCACATCAATACGGTGGGTTGCGCCGGGTCGCCGAAGACGTCTGCGGACCGACCGGGGGAGTACTCGACGGTGTGCACCACCCTGGTGTGCCCAGGCGACCCGAAGGCCAATCCTCAGCGCGAATACTTCTCGACGAAGCGGCGCAGGATGGTGGACGGATAACGCACATGCCGTTGCCGGGCAGCGACTCTCAGCGACTCCGCGGTCTCGGGCGGGAAGTATCCGTGGTTCTTGTAGACGTCGATTCGGGTCATCACGCCGTCGAGGTCCAGTTCGGGGTGGAACTGCGTGGCGTACACGTGCCGTCCTACCCGAAACGCCTGCACAGGGCAGTCAGCCGACGACGCGAGACGTGCCACGCCCGGCGGAAGCGAGGTCGCGCCCTCCCGGTGTCCGCCGAAAGCATCGAAGACATCGGGCACCTCGGCGAACAAGTCGTCGTCACGGCCCTCAGCCGTGACGGTGACGGTGAGCCCGCCGACCGGTTCCGGATGTGTCCGGTCCACCGTGGCGCCGACGACCGTACCGAGGGTGCCGACGCCGTAGCAGCAGCCGAGGAACGGGAAATCGTGATCGACGATGCGTCCGATGAGCTCCAGCAACTCCGACTCGACCCGCCGCTGCGTCGCCGATTTCACCTCGGCGGGGTCGCTGACGTTATAGGGACCCCCACCGAGGACGATCCCGGACCAGTCCGCAAGGTCGATGCGGCCCAGCGATTCGTGGGTCAACCGGATTCGCCGCATGCCGGTGGTGTCCAGGCCGGCGAAGCGCATCATCGCCCGGTACTCGTCCTCGGCGGCTTCGTCCTCGCCGCGGATCGAGAGCAGCAGGAAGGGCTTTGACAGCACGACACCCCGCGAGCCCGGTGAGCCCGCGGGGTGCCGCATGTTGTTACCGACGATCAGGCTCGCCTGTTAATCGAGGTCGAACCGATCGTTGTTCATGACCTTCACCCAGGCAGCGACGAAGTCCTCGACGAACTTGTCCTTGCTGTCGTCCTGCGCGTAGACCTCGGCGATGCCGCGAAGCACCGAGTTCGATCCGAACACCAAGTCGTTGGCGGTGGCCGTCCACTTGACCGCCCCCGAGGAACGGTCGCGTCCCTCGTAGACGTTCTCGGCGGTTTCCGACGGCTTCCACTCCGTGTTCATGTCGACCAAGTTGACGAAGAAGTCGTTGCTGAGCACACCCGGCTTGTCGGTGAACACGCCGTTCTTGCTGCCGCCGTGGTTGACGTTCAGCGCCCGCAGACCGCCGACGAGGACCGCCAACTCGGGAGCGGTCAGGTCGAGCATGTAGGCCCGCTCCACCAGCAACTGCTCCAACGGATTCTTCTCACCCGGGCGCACGAAGTTACGGAACCCGTCCGCCCGCGGTTCGAGCACCGCGAACGACTCCACGTCGGTCTGCTCCTGCGAGGCATCGGTGCGTCCCGGCGCGAAGTGCACGTCGATCTCGAAGCCGCCGTCACGCGCCGCCTTCTCGACCGCCGCCGCACCGCCCAGCACGATCACGTCGGCCAGCGAGATCTTCTTGCCGCCGGAGGCGGAGGAGTTGAACTCCTGCTGGATGCGCTCGAGCAACGGCAGCACCCGAGCCAGCTCGGCAGGCTCGTTGGCCTCCCAATTCTTCTGTGGCTCAAGACGAATCCGCGCACCGTTGGCCCCACCGCGCTTGTCGGTGCCGCGGAAGCTGCCCGCCGACGACCAGGCCGTCTTGATCAGCTGCTGCACCGTGAGACCGGAGTCGAGCAGCTTGGTCTTCAGCGAGGCGATGTCGGATTCGTCGACCAGCTCGTGATCCACCGCCGGCACGGGGTCCTGCCACAGCTGCTCCTCGGGAATCCACGGCCCGAGGTAGCGGCTGACCGGCCCCATGTCGCGGTGCATCAGCTTGAACCAGGCCTTGGCGAAGGCCTCATCCATCTCCTCGGGATGGTCCAGCCAACGACGCGTGATGTCGGCGTAGATCGGGCTTTCCCGCAGCGAGATGTCGGTGACCAGCATCGTGGGCTTGCGCGGCGGCCCGCCGAACGGGTCGGGGATGACCGCCTCGGCGTCCTTGGCCTCGAACTGCCAGGCGCCGGCGGGGCTCTTGGTCAGCTCGTACTCGTAGCCGTACAGCGTCTGCAGGAAGCTGTTGTCCCACTTCGTCGGAGTGGGCGTCCAGACCACCTCCAGACCGCTGGTGACGGTGTCGGGTCCCTTACCGGAGCCGAACGGACACTTCCAGCCCAACCCCATCTGCTCGATCGGGGCACCCTCGGGCTCGGGCCCCATGCCTTCGTTCGAGCCGGCGCCATGGGTCTTGCCGAGCGTGTGACCACCGACGATCAGCGCGGCGGTCTCCTCGTCATTCATCGCCATCCGACCGAACGTCTCGCGGATGTCGTGGGCCGCGGCCAGCGGATCCGGCTTACCTTCCGGGCCTTCGGGGTTGACGTAGATCAGGCCCATGGTGGTCGCGCCGTAGGGCTCGGCCAACTGACGGTCACTTTCGTTGGTCCCGCCGTAGCGCTCGTTGGTGCCCAGCCAGGTGTCTTCCTGACCCCAGAGCATCTCCTCGGGCTCCCAGATGTCCTCGCGGCCGAACGCGAAGCCCAATGTCTTGAAGCCAGAGGACTCCAGCGCGGCGTTACCGGCGTAGGCCATCAGGTCGGCCCAGGAGATCTTGTTGCCGTACTTCTTCTTGATCGGCCAAAGCAGGCGGCGCGCCTTGTCCAGGCTGGCGTTGTCCGGCCAGCTGTTCAGCGGAGCGAAGCGCTGGGCGCCTTGTCCGGCACCGCCGCGGCCGTCGAAGATGCGGTAGGTGCCCGCGGCGTGCCAACTCATCCGGACGAAGAGCCCGGCATAGCTGCCGTAGTCGGCCGGCCACCAGGCCTGCGAATCCGTCATCAACGCGATCATGTCGGCCTTGAACGCCTCGAGGTCGAGTTTGGCGAACTCCTCGGCGTAGTCAAAGTCCGGCCCGAGCGGATTACCCTTCTCGTTCTGCCGGTGCAGTACCGAGACGTCGACCTGTTCGGGCCACCAGTCTCGGTTGGTCAGCGGAGCATGCGCCTTCGGCTTCGGCGAATCGATAACCGGGTTCTCGCTCTCGCTGTGACTGCTCGTCTTGGAGTCGTCGTGAGGCGGTCGGGCGTCGGAGGTATCAGTTGGCACGGCGTTGTTCCTTCCGATGGGGTGATTGGGCTGTGATCACGGTTGTGATCGGGAAACTTGCGATACCAGGCAGTCCGGGCACATGCCCCAGTAGATGACCTCGGCTTCGTCGAGCACGAAGCCGTCCAACGCCCCGTCCGGGTCCGACGGCGTCAGGCAGGGCGCTTCGCCGACGGCGCAGTCGATGTCGGCGATGACGCCGCACGACCGGCATACGACGTGGTGATGGTTGTCGCCGACGCGCGATTCGTAGCGCGCCACCGAACCGGACGGCTGGATCCGCCGCACGAGCCGGGCACTGGTGAGCGCGGCGAGCACGTCGTAGACAGCCTGTCGCGAGACGTCGGGGAGGGCAATACGCACGGCCCCGAAGATCGTCTCGGTGTCGGCGTGGGGATTGCCGTAGACCGCCTCCAGCACCGCGAGACGCGGTCGAGTCACGCGGAGATCGGCGGCACGCAGCCGATCCGCATAGTCGGGTGTGAAGGCCACGCTGCCAATATGCCGCCTTATCTGGAATGAGTCAAGACTTGTTTTGGCGGCGTGTCGCGTGGACTCCAACGAGACGTTGCTGTCATCGTCGAAGTAGCTAGTTACCAATGCTTTTCGAAGTAGCAGGGCGTGTGAAGCCGCGTTTGTGGGGCATGCTCTGCGCAAGGTTGCGCTGCTACCCTTCGGAGGCTGCTGGGTCGGGACCGTTGTGGTCAGGGGAGGTAAACCACCCGGCGAGTGCCGATGAGGCGAAACCCGAACGAAACGCTACGGACTTCCGCGAAGAGAGTGTTGTGCGCACCGGAGAAATCAGAGCCCTTTCCGGCCTGCGCATCGTCGCCGCCGCGTGGGTGGTCCTGTTTCACTTCCGGCCACTGCTGGAGGAGTCGATACCGGGGTTCCGGTCGGCCCTGGCGCCGCTGCTCAACTGCGGCGCGCAAGGCGTCGACCTGTTCTTCATGCTCAGCGGGTTTGTGCTGACGTGGAACTATCTCGACCGCATGGGTCCGAGGTTCGAGTGGCGGGCCACCGTGCGCTTCCTCTGGCTGAGGCTGGCCCGGGTGTGGCCGGTGTACCTGGTGACGATGCACCTGGCGGCGTTGTGGATCATCTTCACGCTGCACATCGGCCACGTGCCGGCGCCGGCGGCCGAAACCCTTACGGCCACGAACTACCTCCGCCAGGCGCTGATGATCCAACTGTGGTTCGTGCCGTACTTCGACGGTTCCAGCTGGGACGGGCCGGCCTGGTCCATCAGCGCCGAATGGCTGGCCTATCTGCTGTTCGGCGCGCTGATCCTGGTGATCTTCCGGATCGCACGCTCCACCCGGGTGCGCGGTCTGATCGCGCTGGCGTTTGTCGCCACCCTGCCGCCGGTCCTGCTGCTGCTGGCGACCGGGCAGTTCTACACACCCTGGAGTTGGCTGCCGCGGATCGTCATGCAGTTCACCGCAGGCGCCCTCGTCTGTGCGGCGGTCCGCAAGCTCCAACCAAGCGAGGGGGCCCGCCGCAACGCCGGATATGCCTCGCTTCTGCTGGGAGCGGCCATCGTCGCCATCCTGTACCGGCTCGACGGGCATCCGCTGCCCAAGATCGCGGACAGTGCCGGCCTGGTCGATGTGCTGTTCGTGCCGTTGCTGTTCACGCTGGCCATCGGTTCGGGGACCTTGCCCTGGCTACTCTCGCTGCGGCCGATCGTGTATCTCGGACACGTGTCGTTCAGCCTCTACATGGTTCATGAACTGGTGCACACCACCTGGAACTGGATGGTGGCGCAGTTCGACTTGCGGTTGTCACCGGACATCACGGGCAAGCTGATAATGGTCGCGTTGCTTGGCGCCGCGCTGATCGGCGCCGTCTTGCTGTACCACTTCGTCGAGGAGCCTGCCCGAAAATGGATGCGCAGCATGATGAGCGCCCCCACCGATTCGCGTCCGGATATGCCCGGCAAGTTGCACACCGTGTATCGCTCGCGCGAACGGACCGAGGTGGTTTCGGCCCGCGCAGGCTGAGCGCGCGCGTCTCCGCCCTGTTGTCCTCATTGCGGCCCTACGCTGGAGCGGTGAGGCGCCTGGCGACGATCGCGGTGGCGGTCGCCGTTCTGGTGGTCACCGGTTGCCAGCATCCGAAGCCGACGGGGCACAAGGAGATCGTCACGCTCACCGTCGCGGCCAACCGCGTCGCGGTGATCGGCGACTCGTACACAACCGGCGGCGCAGAAGGCGGGCTCGGCGAAAAGGGCTGGACGACCCAGGCCTGGCAGATCCTGGCCCAGCAGGGGCTGGCCACTACGGCAGACGTCGGCGCCGAGGGCGGCGCAGGCTACGGCACGCGCGGTAACCGGGGCAGCCTGTTCGAGGATCTGACCGCCGCGACGGTCAAGCCCGACGACACGCTGGTGGTGTTCTTCGGCTCCCGCAACGATCAGAGTGCCGATCCCGCACAGTTGTCGATCCTCATCTATGGCACGTTCGCGTTGGCGCGGCGCATTGCGCCGTCGGCGCTGTTCCTGGTCATCGGACCGCCGTGGCCGACAACCGACGTTCCCCCGGCGGTGGTGCGCATCCGCGACACTCTTCGGTATCAGGCGGAATTGGCGGATGCGACGTTCGTCGACCCGATCGCCGACCGTTGGTTCGTGGACAGGCCCGAACTGATCGGCCCCGACGGCGTGCATCCCACCGACGCCGGCCATACGTACATGGCGAAAAAGATCGCGCCTCTGATCGGCGCGCAACTACCGCGTCGCACCTGATCTGATCCAGCCGCCCCACCGGTACCGTCCGCCACGCCGGGATCCGCCTAATTACCTACGGCCCTAGGGCGATGCGACTACCGTTTCTAGTCTCGGATTGTCAGTCCGTTCGAGGTGGGAGGACCGTATGACGACCGACGCAGCGCCTGTTGCACAGCTCGAAGCCCGCCGACCGTTTCCGGCCCGCCTCGGCCCCAAGGGCGCTCTGATCTACAAGCTCGTCTCCACCACCGATCACAAGCTGATCGGGATCATGTACTGCGTCGCCTGCTTCATCTTCTTCTTCATCGGCGGGCTGATGGCGCTGTTCATGCGCACCGAGTTGGCGATGCCGGGACTGCAGTTCCTGTCCAACGAGCAGTTCAACCAGTTGTTCACCATGCACGGCACGGCGATGCTGCTGTTCTACGCCACCCCGATCGTGTTCGGCTTCGCCAACCTGGTCCTTCCGCTGCAGATCGGCGCCCCCGACGTCGCGTTCCCTCGGCTCAACGCACTGAGCTTCTGGTTGTTCGTCTTCGGGGCACTGATCGCGCTGAGCGGCTTCATCACCCCCGGCGGCGCGGCGGACTTCGGCTGGACGGCGTACGCGCCGCTCAGCACCGCCATTCATTCGCCCGGCGCGGGCGGGGATCTCTGGATTCTGGGGCTGGCGGTCGGCGGCCTGGGCACGATCCTGGGCGGGGTCAACATGATCACCACCGTGGTCTGCATGCGCGCACCCGGCATGACGATGTTCCGGATGCCGATCTTCACCTGGAACATCCTGGTGACGTCGATCCTGGTGCTGATGGTGTTCCCGATCCTGACCGCCGCGCTGTTCGGCCTGGCCGCCGACCGTCACCTCGGCGCGCACATCTACGACCCGGCCAACGGCGGGCCGATCCTGTATCAGCACCTGTTCTGGTTCTTCGGACACCCCGAGGTGTACATCATCGCCCTGCCCTTCTTCGGGATCATCACCGAAGTCCTGCCGGTCTTCTCGCGGAAGCCGATCTTCGGCTACACCACGCTCGTCTATGCGACGTTCAGCATCGCGGCGCTGTCGATGGCGGTGTGGGCGCACCACATGTTCGCCACCGGAGCGGTGCTGCTGCCGTTCTTCTCGTTCATGACATTCCTGATCGCGGTGCCCACGGGCATCAAGTTCTTCAACTGGACCGGCACGATGTGGAAGGGCCAGTTGACGTTCGAGACACCGATGCTGTTCGCGATCGGCTTTTTGGTCACGTTCCTGGCCGGTGGGCTCACCGGCGTCTTGCTGGCCAGCCCGCCGCTGGACTTCCACGTCACCGACTCCTACTTCGTGGTCGCGCACTTCCACTACGTGCTGTTCGGCACCATCGTGTTCGCCACGTACGCGGGTATCTACTTCTGGTTCCCCAAGATGACGGGCCGGCTGCTCGACGAACGGTTGGGCAAGCTGCACTTCTGGTTGACGCTGATCGGTTTCCACACCACGTTCCTGGTGCAGCACTGGCTCGGTGACGAGGGCATGCCGCGCCGCTACGCCGACTACCTGCCCTCGGACGGGTTCACCACCCTCAATGTCGTCTCGACCATCGGTGCGTTCATCCTCGGCATCTCGACGATCCCGTTCGCGTGGAACGTGTTCAAGAGTTGGCGCTACGGCGAGCCGGTGACCGTCGACGATCCGTGGGGTTACGGCAACTCGCTGGAGTGGGCGACCTCGTGCCCGCCGCCGCGGCACAACTTCACCGAGCTGCCCCGGATTCGTTCGGAGCGACCGGCATTCGAGCTGCACTATCCGCACATGGTGGAGCGGATGCGCGCCGAGGCCCACATCGGCCGCAGCCACGGACCCACCGACGGCGATGTGACACGGTTGGACGACGCGGACGTCCGTACCTGACCGCGGAGCCGACGCGTCGACGTTCGCTCACTTCCCGTCAGGCGTCGGTCGGGCAGTATGACAACCGTGCAACCCGGTGGACGCCTGTACCAACTGCTGACCCGCGTGATGTCGCTGCGCGTCATCGTCATCGTCGCGGCGCTGTCGGTCGTCGCGCTGGTGATCACACTGGGCGCGTGGGTGTGGTTCGGCGTCACCAACGACCAGTACAGCCAACTCGACCGCCGCCTCGACTCGGTCAGCAGCCTGGGGGACATCAGCACCCTGCTGCGCACCGCACAGCAGGCCGACCTCGACCAGCCCATCCCGGACGGTGGCCTGGTGCGCACCGCGCGGGTCGACGGCGTCACCGTTTCGGTGCCCCGAGACATCGTGTTGCCCCAGTTCGACATCGGTTACGCCGACACCACCATCGACGGCGTCGAGTACCGGGTTCGTACGTTCGCCGCCGGTGAGGCATCAATCGCGATCGGCGCTCCGCTCGCCGAGACCCAACGCCGGATCGACGAGTTGCACCGGCGCGTGCTGATGATCTGCGGAGGTGTCATCGTGGGCACCGTGCTCGTCGGCTGGGTGATGTGGTCGATCATGATCAACCCGTTTCGCTTGCTGGCACAGCAGGCGCGCGCCATCAACGCGCAGTCGAAACCCGAAGAGGTCCAGGTGCGCGGCGTGCAGGAGGCCGTCGAGATCGCCGAGGCCGTCGAAGGAATGCTCGCCCGCATCGGCGATGAACAGCAGCGCACCAGGGCGGCACTGGAGTCGGCCCGCGACTTCGCGGCGGTGGCGTCACACGAGCTGCGCACCCCTCTGACCGCGATGCGCACCAACCTCGAGGTGCTCTCCACCCTGCAGATGCGCGACGAACAGCGCCAGGAGGTGATCGCCGACGTGATGCGCACGCAGAGCCGCATTGAGGCGACGCTCACCGCCCTGGAGCGCCTTGCCCAGGGCGAACTGACCACCGTCGACGACTTCGTGCCGGTCGACATCACCGACCTGCTGGATCGGGCCGCACACGATGCGATGCGCAACTATCCAGGGCTGCGGGTGTCCCTGGCGTCGTCGACGACGGTGCTCATGCTGGGCCTGCCCGCCGGGCTGAGACTGGTCGTCGACAACGCGATCACCAACGCGATCAAGCACGGCGGTGCGACCGAGATTCAACTCGGCGCCGTCAGCTCCGGCGAAGGCGTGCAGATCACCGTCGAGGACAACGGCTCGGGAATACCGGAGGACGAACGGTCCGCGGTGTTCGAGCGGTTCTCCCGCGGTTCCACCGCGGCACGGTCCGGTTCGGGGCTCGGGCTGGCGCTGGTGGCACAGCAAGCGGAATTGCATGGCGGCACAGCAGCGATCGAAGCCAGCCAGCTCGGCGGCGCCCGACTCGTGCTGAACCTTCCGGCACCGAGCTGAGGCTGCCCGCGTCGAGCTGATCTGGTTACCATCCCAGGATGGCGAAGCTGGAGTTGTCGCGCGAGCTGGCGTTGACCCCCGACGAAGCGTGGGTGCATGTCTCGGACCTCGGCTCCCTCGGCGACTGGCTGGTCATGCATGAAGGTTGGCGCAGCGAGTTGCCCGACGAGCTGTCGGTCGGCACCACGATCGTCGGCGTCGCCGGCGCCAAAGGTCTGCGCAACCGCGTCACCTGGACCATCCAGAAGTTCGACCCGCCCAAGCTGATCGAGGTGACGGGCAAGGGTGTGGGCGGCACGAGGTACGGACTCACGATGAAGGTGGCGGCGATCGGAACCGGCTCCACGTTCACCCTCACCATGAATCTCGGGGGAGCCCCGCTGTTCGGGCCGATCGGGGCCACGGCGGCGCGTGCGGTCAAGGGCGACATCGACCGGTCCATCCGCAAGTTCGAAGAGCTCTACACCTGAGGGAAAGGGCGTGAAGCGCAGCGATTGAGCGGTGATCGACCGGGTAACACACCTGGGTGTCCCACACCATGGAGCTGACCGTTCTCGACCCTCGCACCGGCGACATGGTCAGCCGGATTCCGATCACCGATCCCTCGACATGCGCCGAAGCCGTGGCGCGAGCGCGCGCGGCGGCACCTGCGTGGGCGCGAACCCCGGCTGCCGAACGTGCGGCGGCGCTGACGAAAGCCGCCGCAGCGGTCCGTGCGGCGGCAGACGAACTGGCCGAACTCAACGAACGCGAGACCGGCAAGCTGCGCGACGACGCGGCCGGCGGGGTCGACGCCGGCACGGGCACCTTGGTGCAGTACGCCGAGCTCGGTCCCGTGCACCGCGGCCGCAGCCTGCACGGATCCTGGGGCGCAACCGATCTGATGATTCCGGAACCCCGCGGTGTCGTGGCAGTGCTGACCCCGTGGAACGACCCCGTCGCCGTGGCGGCGGGTCTGCTGGGCGCCGCACTGGTAACGGGAAACACGGTGGTGCACAAGCCAAGTGAACGATGTCCGGCGACCGGTCGACGCTTCGCAGAGCTACTGGCCGGTCAGCTTCCCGACGGTGTGCTCGAAATCCTCGACGGCGACGGATCGGTCGGCGCCCAGCTCGCCTCTGCACCGGACGTCGACGTGGTGGCGCATGTCGGCAGCAGCGCGGCGGGCCGGGCGATCGCGCGAGCATGCGCGGAACGGGGCGCCAAGACCGTGCTGGAAAACGGCGGCAACGACGCGCTGATCGTCGACGCCGGCGTGGATCCACGATGGGCGGCCGAGCAGACTGCGTTGGGCGCGTTCGCGAACGCCGGGCAGATCTGCGTGTCCGTGGAACGGGTTTTCGTGGTCGAGGCGCTTTCCGATGCCTTCCTCGACGAGTTGGTCGAGGAAGCGCAGGTATGGGCTGAGCGGATCGGGCCGATGGTCGACCGCCGGCAGCGTGCCGTGGTGCAGGACCACATCGATGACGCGGTCGCCAACGGCGCGCGCGTGTTGGCCGGCGGCGCGCCACAGCCGGGACCGGGTTCGTTCTACCCGCCGACCGTGTTGGCCGACTGCACACTTGACATGCGGGTGTTTCGCGAGGAGACGTTCGGCCCGGTGGCGCCGGTGCGGGTAGCGGCGGACTTCGACACCGCCCTGCGCGAAGCGGCCGACGATCGCTACGGGTTGGCCGCCACCGTGCTGACCCCGGACATGGCGCACGCGCAGGAGGCATGGCGGGTACTGCCCGTCGGCACCGTCAAGATCAACGACGTCTTCGGCGGAGCCCCCGGCGGGGCCTCGCAGCCGCGCCGGGCGAGCGGCAACGGCTACGGCTTCGGCCCAGAGCTACTCGACGAGATGACCGCGATGAAGGTCGTGCACTGGTCACCGCCGGGCAACTGAGCGCTCAGTCCTCCTTGCGGATCAGCCGGACCAGCGCCTTGCGATCGGGATTGAGCAGCTCCTCGATCCTGGGCTGGTTGATGTCGGCCACGATGATCTCGCCGACCTCCTGGTACACGTCGGTGAAGATGCCGTGCGATTTCATCTTCTCGGTCTGATAGATGTTGTCCTCCGTTGGCGTGACGTAGTACATGATCTCTGGCTTGAACCGGTGGATCAGCCACAGGTGCACCACGCTCATCAGCCGCTTCTGGCGCAGCTTCTCGGCGAACGTGTTCTGGTCGCGCACCGTCAGGATGCTGCGGCCGTGCCGGTCCTTGATGGGGTCGACGATCACGTTGGCCAGCTTCTCGTCCTCGCCGTCGCGCTCGCCGTAAATTCCTAGTTCGAGCACATCCGACCCGGGCCGCGTCGGGCGCAGCTGCACCCGCAGCTTCTCGCCGAGTTGATAGTGCTCGCTCCACAGCGCCAGCCACTCCTCGAGCAGCTTCTTCGGAACCTCGGTCTGCACCAGATGCTGATGCTGGGTCGAGCCCTTGCCCATCGCCTTGGTGGTCGCGAGCCGTCCCGACGACGCGGTCAGGGCGGCGTCGCTACGTGGTCCACCGACGAGCGTCTGCGGTGTGCGGTAAGGAGATTCGACCAGCCGCATCTTGCGCTGCAGACGAGCCAGCGCAAGCATGCCGTCCTGCCTCAGCGAGGTGGCGAACTCCTCGGAGGCGACGCCGTCGACCTGATGCCCGCCGTAGGTGATGAAGTTGAAGACGAACCCCATCTTGCCGAGTTCCTCGGGGAAGGCCCGCATCTCGTCATCGGTCATGCCGGTGGTGTCCCAGTTGAAGGAGGGGGACAGGTTATAGGCCAGCATCTGGTCGGGGAACTCGGCGTGGATCGCCTCGGCGAACTCGCGTGCGTCGGCGAGGTCGGCGGTCTTCGTCTCCATCCAGAGGATGTCGGCGAACGGCGCGGCGGCAAGCGATTTGACGATCGCGTACGGGATGCCGCCACGGACCTGGTAGTAACCCTCCGGGGTTTTTGCCAGCTCGCAGTCCCAGGCGACGGCCGCGCCGATATCCTCGGCCTTCTCGCGGGCGGTGTACAAGGGAGCGCGCTCGGAGAACTCACGCCACTCCGTGACGCTCATGTCGAGTTGCTCACCCTCGCTCTCGCGGAACTCGAGCAGCTCGGCCACCGCCTCGCCGTAGGTCATCAGCCCGGCATCGACCTGCCAGGCGTCGACGACCTTCGATTCCACCCCGTCGAAGATCTCGTCGATCGCGCCGTCGGGACGGTCGCGGTACGCCGACGCGGCCTCGGCGACCGCATCACCCAGGCCGTGGCGGTCCAGCCAGGCGTTGGCGGTCACGTACTCACCTTCGGGCAGCGCGTAAAGCAGGTGGCCGTTGAGTTCGGTGACGCCGGCCTCGTAGAAGCGGCGCATCATCGCCAGGTAGCACGACTTGTACGACGGCACCTTCAGGTTGGTCACGCCGAGCAGGAAGGGCTGGTCGCGCTCGTCGGCGCGGCTGTCGATCAGGTTGGCCGCCTCGGCGTCCGTGCGGGCCACGATGATGCCGGGCACCCGCATGATGTCGAGCTGGAAGCGGGCGGTGTTGAGCCGCTTGATCTGCTCGTCGGAGGGCACCAGCACCTTACCGCCCTGATGGCCGCACTTCTTCGTGCCCGGGCGCTGGTCTTCGATGTGATATCCCGGTACCCCGGCCTCCACGAACCGGCGAATCAAGTTGCGCACGTGCGGATCCCCACCGTGGCCCGTGTCGGCGTCGGCGATGATGAACGGCCGGAAGTCGACGGCCGGGGTCGCGGCGCGCTGTTCATCCGACATCTGCAGCCGCAGGTACTGCTGGTTGCGGTCCGCGGTGAGCAGCGCGCGAACCAGGCCCGCCGCCTCCTCGGGTACCTGGCTCAGCGGGTAACTGGCCAGGTCGGGTCCGGGATCTTCGGTGGTGGACCCCTTGGCCGACGTCGCCCAGCCACCGAGGTAGATGCCCTCGATGCCCATTCGTTTCATCGTGACGGCCTGCCCGGGCGAGTACGGGCCGAACGTGGTGATGCTCTTCTTCTTCGCGAACAGTTCGCGGAGGCGCTCGTAGAACGCCGTGGCGGCCTCGCGAGCCACGATGTAGTCGGACGGGATCGTGCCGCGCTGTTCGGCGACCTGGCGGGCCGAGTAGAGGCGGGTGATCCCGTCGAATCTCGGGCTGTCGAAGTACCGCTGCGTGGCAGCGGCCTCCTGCTCGAACGGGGTCTGAGGCGCGGCGTCCGTTTCGATGATGGCCATGGATTCACCCTACGACTCGGCTTTGGGCGGTGAGGGCGTTATGGCAGGGCGAGGGTGTCGACGACGTGCTCGGCGATCGCCAGCGCCGACGTCGCCGCGGGTGAGGGTGCATTGCGCAGCAGCGTGACGCGGTCGCGAATGCTGATCCGGAAGTCGTCGACGAGTCCGCCGTCGGCGTCGAGCGCCTGGGCCCGCACGCCCGCGACGCCCGGCACCACGTCGTCGTCACGCAACGCGGGCACATAGGCCCGGGCGGCCGCGATGAACCGCCTCCTGGACAACGAGCCGGCCACCTCACGCAGCCCCGTGCGCCAGTGCCGCCGGGCAAACCGCCAGAAGGCCGGCGCCGATGCCATCCCGACCAGGTCGTGCAGCGAGATCGTGCGCCAGGAATACCCCTCGCGCGCCAATGCCAGCACGGCGTTGGGCCCGATCATCACCTCACCGTCCACCCGAGGGGTGACGTGGACACCGAGAAACGGATACCGGGGGTCAGGCACGGGATAGACCAACCCGTTGACAAGGTCGCGCCGGTGGGGCTTCAACGCGTAGTACTCGCCGCGGAACGGCATGATCACCGGATCCGGTCCGTCACCGGCCATCTCGGCCAACCGGTCACTCTGCAGACCACCACATACGACGACCCGGTCAAAGCGGGCTTCGTCGTCACCCGCTGCGGTGCGTGTGCTGACCACCACTTCGGTGCGGCTTGGTCGCAGGCCCGTCACCTCTTGTTCAAGAAGGACTTCCGCACCTGAGCTCACGGCATCGGCGGCAAGCTCCGTTGTCACCTGTGCGTAGTCGACGATCGACGTCGCCGGTGAATGCAGGGCGGCGATCCCTGAAACATTGGGTTCAAGCTCACGCAATTCCTCCGCCCCGATGATCCGGACTCCCGGGACGCCGTTGGCCAAGGCCCGCTGCTCGATGTCGTCGAGCCTGGCCCGGTCGTCGTCGCTCAGCGCGACCACGACCTTGCCGCAGGCGATCCGGCGGATATCACGCTCGGCGCAGAACGCTTCGAGGAGTTTCACTCCGCGACGACAGAGCACCGCTTTCTGCGAACCGGGTTCGTAGTACAGGCCCGCGTGCACCACCCCGCTGTTGTGCCCGGTCTGGTGCGATGCGAGGCGGCCCTCCTTCTCGAACAGCGTCACATCGGAGTGCGGTCGACGCCGCAGAATCTCGCGGGCCACCGCGACTCCGAGGATGCCGCCACCGATTACAGCGAGCCGTTCCGTCATCGCCGGGCCGGGCAACCGAGGTGGGTAATCACTGTTCGATTACGGTACTGCATCTCATTGACCCTGGGCCAGGCGCGAATTGGCATGTCTGGCAAATCAGGCGGTACAAGTGGATACAGCGCCATCGGTATGCGCACAGTCGAGAAAGATGAACCATTCATGAGACGCATATACGCCTTGGTGATCGGTGTCGCCCTGCTGGTGGCGGTTCCTGGTGTCGCGACCGCCGCACCGTACCCGCGGCCGGCGGCCAACCAGCAGGCGGTTGACACAGTGATCGCGCGCGGACTCTCGCAGCGCGGCGTCCCGTTCTCCTACGGCGGGGGCGACGCCAATGGGCCGACCAGGGGCAGTGGCACAGCCGAGAACGTCGCGGGGCTGGACACCGAAGGCCGCATCGTCGGCTTGAATCCGGCTGTCAGCACGGTCGGTTTCGATGCCTCGGGTCTGATGGTCTACGCATTCGCCGGTGTCGGTGTCAAGCTGCCGCGGTCCTCGGGTGCACAGTACGCCGTCGGCCAGAAGGTGTTGCCGTCGGAGGCGTTGCCGGGCGACCTGATCTTCTACGGCCCCAACGGAAATCAGAGCGTCGCACTGTTCCTCGGCAACGGGCAGATGCTGGAGGCCACCGAACCGGCCGTCACGGTTTCGCCGGTGCGGACCACCAACATGGCGCCGTACCTCGTCCGCATCATCAAGTGAGGTGACCCGAGCGCCAGACGTCGGTAGGCATCGGGTAGGACGGATCGAGCGTGGCCGCGCGGACGAACACCTCCCAGGGCGCCACGACGTCGAGTGCATCGAAACCGTCGAACACGATGATCTCGATGCGCATTCCTGGAGAATGCTCCAGCAGCGGATGCCGTTGCGCCGATTTCGGCATCATGGAAGTCGATGCGCGCGGCGGATATCGCTGATAGAGAAGACGGATGACATCGACACTGGAGTCTGCCGAAGGCATCGCGGGAAGGGTCCGCACCATGCGCGAGACCGTCCAAGGCGAAGCAGGCGAGTCCGAGCGACTACGCACACTCAGCCCCGCGATCGTCGAGGCGATGTGGGACACCGGGCTGATGTCGGCGTTCAACCCGGTGCCCGCAGGCGGCATGGAACCGTCGTTCGCCGAGATGATCGAAACCTGGATCGAAATGGCATGGCAAGACGGCTCTTTCGGGTGGGTCGGGATCGCCAATCTGCCGTCGTCGTTCGCCGCGGCCACCTACCTGCCGGATGCCGGTTTCGCCGAGGTCTTCACCGCGCACGACAATCGCGTGACGATGGGAGGGCAGTTCTTTCCCAACGGACAGGGCGCCGCGGTATCCGGCGGTTACCGGCTGACCGGTTCGTGGAGTTTCGGCTCCGGGATCGGGCATTCGCAGTATGTCGCCGCGGGCTTCCTGCCGATGGACGGTGCAGAGATGCGGTGGGTCGGCGAAGGCGTGCCCGACATGCAGGTCGCCGTCCTGCCCCGCGACCAGGTGAGCTTCAACGACGGCTGGTATGTGCAGGGGCTGAAGGGAACCGGCTCCTACGACTACAGCGTCGAGGACGTCTTCGTTCCCGCCGAACGTACCTTCGCGCTGTTCACCCGTGAGCCGCTGCGCGGTTCCTCGCCCGCGACCCGCATGGGTTTGATGCCGGTCACCGCGGCCGGTCACGCCTCGTGGGCGCTGGGGGTGGCAAAGAGCATGCTCGACGACGTCCAAGAGCTCGCGGCCACGAAGTTCCGGATGAGTGACATGGCGTCGCTGGCCAGTCGTCCCACTTTCCAGAAGGGGCTTGCCCATCACGTCGCCGCGTGGCGGGCGGCGCGCCTGCTGGTGATCGACGCATTCACGGCGGCCGAAGCCGCTGTCGGGGCGGGTGAGGACCTGCGCCCGGGCTTACGCGCGGACATGCGGGTGGCCGCCGTGTACGCCACCGACGTGGCGCGCCAGTGTGCGGAGTGGGCGCATCTGGTCGCGGGTACCAGCTCGATTCGCGAGGGCACCCGCCTGGAGCGCGCGTTCCGCGACATGTACACCGGCACCCAGCATGCGTTCATCAGCGAGAAGGTGGCGATCGATGCCGCCCAGATCTGGCTCGGCATTCTCGACGACCAGTTCGGGCTTTAGTCAGCCGGTACGCGCCACGAAGTCGGCGACGATGCGACCGAGTTCGGCGCCGCGCTGTTCCTGGATGAAGTGGCCCGCACCGGTCACGGTTGTGTGGGGCTGGCTGCGGGCGCCGCGAACCTGCTCGGCAAAGACCTTGTCCCAACCGCGTGTTGCCGGATCGCCGTCGGAGTACGCGGTCAGAAACGGCCGTCGCCAGTCGCGCAGTGCGGCCATGGTGGCGCGGCCGATGGCGGCCCCGCGATCGTTGCGTGTCAACGGGATCAACGCGATCATCTGGCGCAGGCCGGCGGTGAAACTGCGGTCGGGAAACGGCGCGTCATAGGCGGCGCGAACCTCGGGACTCAACGGCCCGGCGACCGCGTCGAGGAAGAAACTGGGAACGAGTTCTGGCGCGCGCTGATAGAACGCCACGTAGTCGAGGAGGGTCTCCTGGTGGATGACCTGTCCGTCACCGACCGCGTGGTGCGGCCACTCCAGCATGCCGGCGAGGTCGGGGTCGCACGTGTGCAGGATCGTGTTGGTCGCGACGACGCGCGCGAATCGGTCGGGATCGCGTGCGAGCACGCTCAGCCCGATGGGTCCGCCCCAGTCCTGCACGACAAGCGTGACATCGGACAGGTCCAATGCAGTGATTGCGCTGTGCATCCAGTCGATGTGCCGGTCGAAGGTGTAGTCCGTCGGTTCGGTCAGTTTGTCCGATCGCCCGTAGCCGATGTGGTCCGGTGCGATCACCCGAAGGCCCGAGCCGAGCAGCACGCCCATGACGTGCCGGTAGAGATACGACCAGGTGGGCTGTCCGTGCAGCAACACGACGACAGGCGCCTCGGACGGGCCGGCATCCACGTAATGCATTCGCAGCGGCTCGATTCCACGCGTATGGACGTCGACGTAGCTGGGCTCGAATGGAAAATCCGGCAGCGCCGCGAAGCGCTCGTCGGGAGTTCTCAGCACCGCCATCGCGTCACCTACCGAGGCGGCCGTCGAGGACCATGGCCCGCAGCGCCTTTCGGTCGAACTTGCCGCTGGGCAGGATCGGGATGTCCTCACTCGAGGCCAGAATCCAGCGCGTCGGCACCTTGTAGGCAGACAGGTGCCCCCGGGTGTGAGCGGCCAGCGAGTCGACGTCCATGCCTGGGGCGCTCGGCGCTTCCTCCGCCACGACGACCGCGCAGACCTCCTCGCCGCGTGTGCACTCGTCGATTCCGAGCACGAGACACTGCGCCACGCCGGGGAATTCGGCGATGACCGCCTCGACCTCGAGCGGTGACACGTTGGCGCCCGCGGCCTTGATCAAATCGGTGCTCCGGCCGACGTAGAACAGCCTCGGGTCGCCGGTCCTGCGGTAGACACGGTCACCGGTGTGGTACCAACCGTCTTCGTCGAAGGTCTCCCACCGCTCGCGCTTGTTGTAGCCCGCCATCACACCGATCCCGCGAACGAGCAATTCACCCACCGCGCCGTCGGGAACCGCGTTGCCGTCCTCGTCGACGATGCACATGTCGGTGAAGGCGAAACCGCCCGCCGTCTCAGACATGGTGCGATGGACGGGAAATCCGTCGGGCACGTCAACCATCGCGATGTCGAGCGGCCCGTCGCGCAGCATCGGCGCACAACTCAGATCGCGGTCCGGAAAGCTCGGGTGGTCGCGTAGCCGCTGTGTGAATGCGGGCCAGCCGACGACCCCGCATGCCCGTTCGCGTTCGATCAGGTCCAGCGCGGTCGCGGCGTCCAGGCGCGGCAGGACGAGCACCGTGACCGGTTCATGCAGGGCCCCGGTGGCGGCGAGCAGCCCGCCAACCCAGAAGAACGGCATCGCACACAGGATCCGCAGCGCCTCTTCGCTTTTCGTCACCGCACGGATGGCGCTCGGCCACGTCGAGGTCTGACGCACCAGCGTGCCGTGGGTGTGCAGGACGCCCTTCGGGTCGGCGGTCGAACCAAATGTGTGGATGACGACGGCGAGATCGGCGGGGGAGACCTCGGCCTCGGCGGCCGCGAGCACTTCGGGCGCGACGCCGTCCGCGTCGCCGTCCCATCGGGTCGCCCAGCCGGGGACCGGATCGTCGACGACCACGATGCGGCGCAGGTATGGCGCGGCATTCAGTGCCAGCCGCCCGGCCTGCTGGGTCGGCAGGTCTGACCAGGCCGCCTCGAAGCGCTCGGCGACGTCGATACTCAGCACCCGGCTCGGCGCGATGAGCAACGCGACGTCAGCCAGCCGCGCCACCTTGGCGATCTCCGCGGGGGTGTAGAGCGTGCTGAGGGGGACGGCCAACGCGCCGATGCGGGACACGGCCAGCCACCAGATGATCCAGTCGACCCCGTTGGGGAAGAACAGTCCGACGCGGGTGCCCTTGCCGATGCCGTCACGCAGTAGCCGCCGCGCCACGCCGGCCGAGCGCTGATCCGCTTCGCGGTAGGTCAGGCGATCCGTCGGGGTGATCAGGTAGGTGTGGTCACCGAACTCCTCGCAAGCGCGCGTGAGGAGCGCAGGAACGGTCGGTCGCGGCTTCGGCGTCACGCAGTGATTGTCTCCAACGCGCGCTGGGCGGCCGCACGAGGCGGTCGCCCAGCCGCGTCGCGGCCTCAGGCGCCCAGCGTGCGCTGGATGTCGCCCTTCATCGCGTTCAGCTGCGAGCCCCAGTAGCCCCACCCGTGGGTGCCGTTGGCCGGGAAGTTGAACGTGCCGTTGCTGCCGCCGGCGGCCTGGTAGGCCCGCTGGAACTCCTTGTTGCTGTCCAGCGTGATCGTTTCGAGGAACTGGCCTGCGATGTCGCCGCCGCCGCCGAGTTCCGAGGGGATGCCGTTGCCGCAGTACACCCAGATGCGAGTGCCGTTGCTCACCAAGCGGCCGACGTTGACCGTCGGGTCGTTGCGCTTCCACGCCGGCCCGCCGGGCAGGCCCCACATCGCGGTCGCGCTGAATCCGCCCGCGTCGCGCATTGCGACGCCGACCAGCAGTGGCCAGACGCCCGCGGACAGGTTGAGAAAGCCCGACAGCGATGCGGCGTAGCGGAATTGACCCGGGTAGTAGGCCGCCAGGATCAGCGCCGCACTGCCCGACATGGACAGCCCGACGACCGCGTTGCCGCTGGGCGAGATGCCCTTGTTGGCGGCGAGGTAGGCGGGCAGTTCGGAGGTCAGGAAGGTCTCCCACTGGTAGCTGTGGGTGCCGCCGTTGCCGACCGCGGGACCCTGCCAGTTCGTGTAGAAGCTGGACATGCCGCCGACCGGCATCACGACCGACAGCCCCGACTCGAAATAGCTTTCGAACGCGGCGGTCTCGATGTCCCAGCCGCTGTTGTCGTCGCGGGCGCGCAACCCGTCGAGCAGATACACCGCATGGGCGCCGCCGCCCTGGAATTTGACCGGGATGTCGCGGCCCATCGCGGCCGACGGGACCATGAGTGTTTCGACCGGCAGGCCGGGTCGCGAGTATGCGGCCGCGGTGGACGATCCACCCGCCACCGCGATCAGGCCCGGAATCAGCAGGGCCGCCAGCGCGCCGGCCATCACGCGGCGCGCCCAACTGTGAAGCAATGTCATCGCTGTGAACTTCCTGGTTGATATATACCGTCGAGCGGTCGTCGCGGATTTGGCGGACCGGCGCCGGTGGTCGGCTACCGAATCAGGTTTTCTCACCTGCCATGTCCGCCGACAGCCACCGCGAACGGCCGCTACTGAATTGTTTTTCGGCACCGGCCTCCCCGGCGTTACGGTGGCGTCGAATCCAGCGCCGTGCCGTCATCGTTCAGTCATCAGCGACTCCGACCCGGTACGCCGAGCGGTCGAGGGAGACAGGAAGGTGGTCGCGGGGGCTCCGGAGCCGTCGCGCTAGCGGCGCGCCACGGCAGTGCCGTTGGTGGGCAGACGGCGCCGCGCATACGCCTTGAGTTCGTCCGACAAAGCGTCGGCGGCGAGCAGCTGTGGGAGCAGCGACGGGTCGGACATCCGCGCGCGGAAGGCCAACTCGATGGTGACATCGTGGTCGGGTCGGTGCTCGATGGTGATCGCGTCCCCTGCGCCTACCGTTCCCGGTGAGATGACCCGAAGGTAGGCACCGGGTTTGGCGGCCGCGGTGAAGGTCTTCAGCCAACGGTCGATCTGCAGGAAAGCCGTGAACGTGCGACACGGTGTGCGGGGCGCCGACACTTCCAGCAGCAGGCCGTCGGCGCCGACGCGCCAGCGTTCGCCGATCCGCGCCTGGGTGACGTCGACATCTGTGGTGGTGAGGTTCTCGCCGAACATGCCGTTCGTCAGGGAGCGGGACAGTCGGGTTTCCCAGTCGTCGAGGTCTTCTCGCGCGTAGGCGTACACCGCTTGATCGTCGCCGCCGTGCAGCTTCGTGTGGCCGATGGTGTCGCCGACCAGTCCGCTGCCCAGACCACCCCGCATCGGGCCCGGTGCGCGCACCGCCACTCGGTCTGGCGCGGCGACCTTGTCGATGCCCGTCGACCTGGACGGCGCATCGGGATTCACGCGCACCCGCGCCACGTTCACCGACAGCACTTTCGCCACCCGGACAGAGTAGCGGCGGACACCCGCGCGGGAGTTCCGGCAGAAGCCGGGGGTTCACCCCTTAACAGCAACTACTACTGCGCGTAGTATTCACGGCAGTCCGCGCTGACACGACGGAAGGCGTTCCGGTGAAGTGGAGCTTCGCCCAGATCGGTCTGCTGGTGATTTCCGCTTTCCACGTGATTCAGGCGGTGGTCGGGTTCATCGTCGAGCCCAGTTTCGCGATCGGGCCGGATGCGCCTACGGCGCAGATATTCGGGATGGACTACAACGGCTGGCACGCCGTCGCCGGGCTGGCCCTGTTCGGGCCCGGACTGGTTTTCGCGATGCGCAAGTCGTGGTCGGTGCTGTATCTGATCGCCGCGGCCGTGGCCGGCGCGCTGCCGGGCATCTGGGCCTTCTTCTCGCACCAGGTCGCATACGTTTTCACGTTCCCCAACAACATCACCGACGCGGTGGTGCACCTGGTGACCGCCGCGGTGATGTTGGCGGTGGCCGGTATCCAGATCCGCATGGACGGCGGCTTGCGGAACTCGCTTGCCGATCTGCGTAAGTATCCGTGACCCGGCTTAGTCTCGTTGTGTGTCGATGCGTGAGTTGATCGTCCTCGGTACCGCCAGCCAGGTGCCGACCAGACGTCGCAACCACAACGGCTATCTCCTGCTCTGGGACGGCGAGGGGCTGCTCTTCGATCCGGGGGAGGGCACGCAGCGGCAACTGCGGCTGGCCGGCGTCGCATCGAGTCGGCTGACCCGGCTGTGCCTGACGCACTTTCACGGCGACCACTGTCTGGGCGTGCCGGGTGTGCTGCAGTGGCTTTCGCTTGACGACGTACAACACCCCGTTCACGCCTACTTCCCGGCATCGGGCAGCGACTACTTCGCGAGGCTGCGCCATGCCAGTATCTTTCACGAACGCGCCGACGTGCGCGAAGTTCCGGTAACCGCTGACGGGCCCGTCGCCCGAGAGTCGTTCGGCGTGCTCGAGACCCAGCGCCTTGACCATGCCGTAGACGCGATCGGCTATCGGTTGACCGAAGCCGACGGGCTGCACTTCGTCCCAGAACTGTTGGACCACTTCGGTATTGAGGGCGAGGCGGTCGGAGATCTGCACCGATCCGGTTCCATCCGGGTGGGAGACCGCACAATCGGGTTGGCGGAGGTCACCACGACCCGGCCGGGCCAGAAGTTCGCGTTCGTCATGGATACCCGGTTGTGCGACGGCGTATACGCGCTCGCCGACGGCGCGGACATGTTGGTGATCGAGGCGACCTTCTTGACCGAAGACGCCGAATTGGCCGATCGCTACGGACATCTGACCGCGCGCCAAGCCGGGCAGGTGGCAGCCGAATGCAATGTGCGCCGACTGGTCCTGACCCATTTCTCCCAGCGGTACACCGATACGGTGCGGCACCGCGAAGAGGCTGTCGAGCAGTTCGGCGGTGACGTGGTCGTGGCCGAAGACCTGATGTGCATCGCGGTGCCGAAGCGCCGCTGAAACAGCTTGGGACCTGCTACGGGCTACTGGGAAGCATCCTGGTCGTCGGCCGAGGGCACGCCCTCCGGCGGGGGCGTCGAATACGCCGGCGCGGTCGGCGGAATCGGTTGTTCGGCGTTCTCACCCTGGTTCGTATCGTCAGAGGGCGGTTCGGGCGAGCTCATCGGTTCTCTCCTAGTCGGTCGTATCGCCAAGCGATACCCAGCCCACGACGAGGGAAACGCACCAGCGAGTTGGTAGCCGAACGGATTTCCACTAATTGCCACCACAACGCGGAAATCGGCAGACCATGATCAACAGGAGCAGACCATGGACACACCTCATATGCCGACGCGAATCCTTGGCGCGGCGCTGACGTCGGTCGGGCTCGCGGCCGCCGGTGCCGGATGGCTGACGGGAACCGCCGAAGCCCTGCCCAACGGGCCGGTGCCTGAGCAAGCATGGCCCGGCTGCCCGGACGAAAACCCGTCGGGTCCATGTCGATGGTGCCCAGGTGATCCACCGGTGCAAACCGGGAATCTCCGGGTGAATCCGGTGGTGTGGGACGACTCCGTGTGCCACACCTACTGGTACGTCCACCACGGGCAGGGCAACGTCGCGCAGAACATCTTCGAAGGTGAAACGCCACCGCCCCCGCCGCCCCCACCACCTGGATTCACTCCGCCACTTCCGCCGGGATGGTGTTGGTCGCTGTTCATTCCCGGGCCGTGCCCGTAGGCATCGAGTCGGCTCAGCAGCGTCCAGCACTTCGCATACCGCTTATGGTGGATCGCCATGCAGGGCTTGACCGCTGCCGCCACTTTCGGTCTTTCGGACTGCGAGCGCACGGTGGGCGACGGGTTGGCGCAGCCCGTCCTGGCACTCACCAGCTTGGCTTACGCGGCCATTGGGATAGCCGTCGGGTGCGGGGCGATCCGTGGCCGGGGCCTGCTGACAGGGGCCGCGGCAGCCGCGCTGGTGGCGGTCGGTTTCGGCAGCTTCGTCTACCACGGGCCGCAACCGCCGTGGGCGGGACCGGTCCACGACTGGCCCATCGTCGCTCTGGCGGCGGTGTGCGCCGCCGGCGCGGTCCGAGGAGTGCGAGGGCAGCGGCGGTCGGTGTGGATGGCAGCGGCCGGCGTCTTGGCGCTCGGCCTGGCCGCGTACGCGGCAGGACGTTCGGGATCGCCGTGGTGCCGGCCCGACAGCCTATGGCAGTACCACGGGGCCTGGCATGTCCTGTCGGGCACCGCAGCGGGCTTGGCCGCGTGGGCCATGCTGCCGGAACGGCAGTATCGTGCACCTCAATGGCGCTAGATCGAACGCCCGGCGGTCGAGTCCGCCGTGGTTTGCGAAATGCACTGCGCGGCAGCCGTGATCCGGCACCCGTCGCCGGCCAGCGGAGCCGGCGGTCGGACGGGATGGGCGACCTGCACACCCGCAAGGTGCTCGATCTGACGATCCGCCTCGCCGAGGTGATGCTCTCATCGGGGTCAGGCACCGCCGACGTCGTCGCGACCGCCCAAGACGTAGCTCAGGCCTACCGACTGACCGACTGCGTCGTCGACATCTTCGTCACCACGGTCATCGTGTCGGCATTGCCGACTGCGGACAGTCCGCCCGTCACCATCGTCCGGGCCGTACACAACCGATCGACCGACTACACCCGACTGGGTGAACTCGACCAACTCATCCAACGGATCACGTCCGGCGGGGTGACCGTCGATCAGGCCCACGAGGTCATGGATGAGCTGACCGAACGCCCGCACCCTTATCCACGCTGGCTGGCAACCTCGGGGTGGGCGGGCTTCGCCCTGGGCATCGCCATGCTGCTCGGTGGCGGCTGGCTGACGTGCTTGCTGGCCGCCGCGACGTCCGCGGTCATCGACCAGGTGGGCCGGAAGCTGAACCGCATCGGCACGCCGTTCTTCTTTCAGCAGGTGACCGGAGCAGCGATAGCCACCTCGGTCGCCGTGGCCGCCTACCTCTATGCCGACGTGGGTCCGACGGTCATGGTCGCCACCGGCATCGTGATGCTGTTGTCCGGGCTGACGTTGGTCGGCGCGATGCAGGACGCGGTGACCGGTTACATGCTCACCTCGATCGCCCGGCTCGGGGAAGCGGTGCTGCTGACTTCGGGAATTGTCGTGGGAATCGTCGCGGGCCTGCAGATCGCGCAAACCGCCGGCATCTCCATCGCGCTGCACGTGGACGCGACCGAATCCTTCATCGCACCGAGCGGAGCGCTGCGGATCTCTGTTGCGGTGTTCGGCGCGGCGCTGGCCGGTGCCTGCCTGACGGTCGCGAGCTACGCACCCCTGCGGGCCATCCTCACCGCTGGACTGGTGGCCGGCCTAGCCGAGGCGGTGCTGATCGCGCTTGGCAAAGCGGGATTCGGTCAGATACTCGCCAGCGGGGCCGCCGCGGTCGGGGTGGGTCTCGTCGCCACGCTGATCTCGATCCGCCGACAGGCGCCGGCATTGGTGACGGCCACCGCGGGCATCATGCCGATGCTTCCGGGCCTGGCGGTTTTCCGCGCCGTATTCTCCTTCGCCGTCGACGGCAACTTCGACAACGGCTTGCGCCAGATGATGTCGGCGATCGCAATCGCGCTTGCCCTCGGCAGTGGGGTAGTGCTCGGCGAATTCCTCGGCTCGCCGCTGCGTTTCCGCGCCGGCCGGATCGGTGACTTCGTCCGGAAGGAGGGGCCACCCGGGCTCCGCCGGGCCGTCGGCCGTGTCGTGCGTCTGCAGCCGACCGGAGAACAGCCGACAGAGATCGTCTCGCGGACGCGAAGCGTTGCATTGCAACCGGCGCCGACCGACGGCGTGGCGCAAGAATCCGGCGACGACGGCGAGGCTTCCGAGAAGTAGTAGCTCAAGACACGGCTCCTGAGCTCTCGCCACTTCGGTTGAGGGTTATGAGTTCTCAGGATCGGATTCGGTCTACCCTGGAAGCGTGCTCATGACCTCTTTGAAGACCGCGCTGCCTGCCGTGGCAGTTGCGGGTGGACTGACCGCGGCCGTCTTCACCCTGGGCGCGACGGCAAGCGCACAGCCGCCCCCGCCGCCCCCGGCGCCGGTGCTGCCGGCAGAGGCGCCCGCGCCGATGGCCCCGCCGGCCCCCAGGCCGGCGCTCGGGGAACCGGTTCCATCATGGGCGCCGCCGAAGCCCGCCGAGTCCTGGCTCGGCGAGCCCGTCGTGTGGAATTCGGGGTGGGGCGGCCGCTGGGGCGTGTGGAAGAACGGTGGCTTCATCATCCTGTCGAAGAACCCGGTTACCGGCGGCGGCTGACCGTCTCACATCAGCTTGAGGCGTCCAGGATCTTGATCGCGAAGATGAGCGAGTCGCCGGGCTGGATCCCAGCGGCCGGCTGACCTTCCGGGTAGCCGTCGGCAGACGTCATCGCAACGGCGACCGTCGACCCGACCTTCTGGCCGGCGATGGCCTTCTGGAAGCCCGGCACGACTCCGTCGAGCGGGAAGTCGACCGGCATGCCGCGCTCGTAGCTGTTGTCGAATACGGATCCGTCACGTCCGTTCACACCCATGTAGCAGACGAAGACGGTCGCCGTGTCTGCGACGACCGGTCCGTCACCGGCCTGCAGGGTGTGGACCTGCGTCTCGGTCACGCTGAACGGCGGCTCGACGTTGATCAGCGGCGCCGTCGTATCCGTGGACCCGGTGACCGCGACGCTGCCCGTCGTCCCGTTGAACGTCCACTCGGGCGTGCCGCCGCTCTGCGGCACCGCCGTGGGGCACGTCGCACTGGCGGGGTTGCCCGTGTCGGTGACCGACGGAATGAACTCGTCGGCGAGGGCGGTGCTGCTGGTCGACGATGTTGTGCTTGTCGATGAGGGCTCCGTCTCGGAACCGCATGCGGCGAGCGTCATGACCAACGACACGGCGCCCGTCGCGACCGCCACGGAAGAAGGCACACGAGATAAGTTCACGGCCGCCACGCTACAGCCGAATCACCGAAGGCTGTCGAGGAGGTTTGCAGCAGGTCGCCCTACACACTCCTACACTGCCGTTATGGGTACGACGGCAACGCGCTTGAACGTCACCGACAACTCGTTTCTCACTTTGGAGAAGGCCGGTGGACACATGCACGTCGCGGGCGTCCTGATCTTCGAAGGGCCGCCGCCACCCTACGAACAGGTGGTGGCGCGGATTGAATCGCGCCTCGATCTGGTACCGCGCTACCGGCAAAAGCTGACCGGCTCCCCGCTGCGGCTCAGCCGCCCCCTCTGGATCGACGACCCCAGCTTCAACATCCACTACCACCTACGCCACACCGCACTTCCCAGCCCCGGATCCACGGCCGAACTGGAGACGCTGGTCGGGCGGATCTGCTCGCAGCGACTCGACCGCTCGAAACCGCTGTGGGAGATGTGGTACGTGTCCGGGCTCGAGGGCGATCGATTCGCGCTGATCGGCAAGACCCACCACTCGCTCGTCGACGGGATCGCCGGAGTGGACGTCGCCAGCCTGTTGTTGGACCCGCTCGACGCGGACGACGGCGCTGCCCGAAACGGCGCTGACGCGGAATGGGAGCCCGCTTCAGAGCCGAGCGGCGCGCAGCTTGCCTCCGCCGAGCTTCGTGAACTTTTCGGCGGGCAGTTGGCCGTTGCCCGAAGAGCGTTGGGGGCCGTGCCCCATCCGCGCCGGGCGCTGCAGGTCACGGGGGGATACCTGCAAGGCTTTCGGGACTTCCTCGCCGCCACGCTCGACGCCGCCCCGCCCTCTCCGTTCAACGTTGCGCACGGCCCGCACCGGCGGGTGACCTGGTTCGAGGTCGAGTTGTCCGAGATCAAGCAGATCAAGAACGCGCTCGGCGGAACCATCAACGACGTGGTGATCGCAGCCGTCGCCGGTGGCCTGCGAAATTGGATGCTCGATCGGGGCTATCCGGTCGACGGGCTGACGCTGCAGGCGATGGTGCCCAAGTCCGTCCGGCTCGAGACGGAGCGCAACACATTCGGCAACCGGGTCGCAGCGATGCGCGCGCCGCTGCCGGTCGGCGTCGCCGACCCCGTCGAGCGACTGCGGACGGTGATCACCGCGATGAATGCGCTGAAGAGCTCGAAGCAGGTGCTGGGCGTCGAGGCGTACCTGGGCGTGCAGCAGTTCGCGCCACCGACGCTGCTGGCCCAGGCGGCGCGGCTGAACTTCTCCACCCGCTTGTTCAACCTCATCGTCACCAACGTTCCCGGGCCACAGTTCCCGCTGCACATGCTCGGACGCGAACTCGTCAGCTTTCTGCCTATCGTGCCAACGCCACAGGGCCACACCATCGGGTTCGGAATCCTTTCCTACAACGGCAAACTCGGCATCTGCCTGATCGGGGACTGGGAGGCGATGTCCGAGGTTCATGAAGTCGCCAAGCACGTGCACGACGCGATGACGGAGTTGCAGCGGTCCGCACAGACAAGCAGTGGGGGAGAAGGTGACTGACGACGGCACCAGCGGCCTGACCGTGGCGGTCACCGGACCGACCGGTGACATCGGCCGGTCCCTGATGCGGGCGCTCGAACGCTCCGACCGGGTCAAGCGGGTTCTGGGGATGGCGCGCCGACCGTTCGACCCCGGCGCGCACGGGTGGAGCAAGGTTTCCTACCGCGAAGGCGACGTACTCGATCGCGAATCCGTCGCCGCGCTCGTCGCCGAGGCCGACGTGGTTGTGCACCTGGCATTCTTGATCTTCGGCGACCGCGAGGAGACGCGGGAGGTGAACCTGCACGGTTCGCGCAACGTGTTCGAGGCCGCCGCCGCCGCGGCCATCGAACGCTTCGTGTACACCTCCTCGGTCGCCGCCTATGGCTTCAGCGACGACCTGCCCGAGCACGTCGACGAGACGGTGCCCCCGCGCGGAACCGAGGCGTTCTACTACTCGGCTCAGAAGGCCGAACTCGAGGCGCTGCTGCACGCGACGCTCGACGACGCCGGCGTCGATGTCTACATCTTCCGGCCCGTCGTGGTGGCAGGCCCGGACGCGCTGCTTCTCGTCGACAGCATCGCGAAGAGTTTTCAGCTCGGTGGGCGGTTCCCGGTCGAACGTCAATTGGTCAAGGCGCTGCCGTGGCTGCGCCCGATGCTTCCCGATTCGGGCGTGGCGATGCAGCTCGTTCATCATGAAGACGTGGCGGACGCGCTCGTCGCGGCGATCGAGGGGAGGGGCACCCCCGGCGTCTACAACCTAGCCGCACCGGATCCGGTGTCGCTCAGCGAGGTTGCGCGCGCACTCGGGTGGCGACCGCTGCCGATCCCGAGCCGGGCGGTGCCGGTGGCGGCCGCGGCGATCGAACGGCTGCAACGGTTCCTGCCCCAGGATCTCGCATGGATCAACGCAATGCGCAAGCCGCTCATCCTGGATACGACCAAGGCGCGCACCGAGTTCGGCTGGCGTCCACACCACAGCGCCCACTCCACCCTGCGTGAAACCGCGATAGCAGCACGAATCCAAGGACTGCTGTAGGCCGCCCAGCCCGGTATCTGTCGAGCGTTCAGTAGTCCCAGAAGACCGGTGCGCACCGAAAGGCGTCGCCGGCGACGGCCACTCGGCACGCCGAAGGGAACGGTAGGTGAGTGGCCACCAACGACTCGCCGGTCGCCGCCAACTCCCGCAACAGAGCGATCCGGACGCGTGCCGACTCCTCGGGATCGTGCTCAAAGCCGTTGTGCCACTCCGGATTGTCGAACCCGGGCGCGAACACAGCGTCACCGACAAAGGTCAATGCGTCCCCACGGGATGCCAGGCGGACGACGCTGTGACCGGGGGTGTGACCACCCGTGCGGGTGACGAGCACTCCCGGCGCTACCTCGTACTCGGTCTCGAATGGTCTTAGCTGACCGTGGTATTCGTCCAGAAATTGCGATGCGACCCGCCGGAGCACGTCCGGGACCGGCGCCGGCATCGCGGTGTGGGAGAAATCGGGCGCCGCCCAGAACTCGGCCTCGCGGGCCGCCAGGTGGACCCGCAGATCCGAGCGCAGGCGAGCTTTCAGTCCTTCGGTGAGCAGCCCGCCGACGTGGTCCATGTGCAAGTGGGTGAGCACGACATCAGTCACCGATGCGGGCTCGATGCCGGCGGCTTCCAGTCGGTGGGCAGTCTGCCCCGCTCGCGGAAAGTCCGGGAACTCCACGCCGAGTCCGGCGTCGACGAGAACGGTTCGGTCACCGCTGCGCACCACGACAACATTCAGTGGCCAGTCGAGCAAGTCAGGCGGAAGGAAGTTGTCGTCCAGCCAGCCCGCCAAATCGGCGGGCTCGGCGTTGGTGGCCATTGTCGCAGCCGGCAACGGTAGGACGCCGTCGCTGATTATCAGCACGTCGATGTCGCCGACTTGCACCGCGTAACGCGACGGGACCAACTCGTCGAGCCCCGTTGTACCCAAGCGTGTATAGCTATCCAAGCTCATGTTCGTCTCCTTCAGAGCGCCGTACCCGAAGACATGGCAGATGACCTGTCTTCCTCGTGGAACGCGCGGCGGCGTAGGGATTTATCCGGCGAGCTGAAGCTGACTTTCTTGAACACGTCACGTCTGACGGCGTTAGGCGGCAGAGCATCCCTCGCCGAGTGTTCGCCGCCTTCCAGATCGCCGAAACACTGCCGCCCGGACCGCAGCGCGATCACTGGCTCACCATGATCGTCGTCGGCGCGGGCCCTACCGGCGTCGAATTAGCTGAATAGCTCTGGAAGCTGGCGGTGCTGAAGAGCTTCGCGCCGACGTTGGCGCAACGCACCATCCCGAGCTGTTCGTCATCGGCGATCCGGCACATCCGCTGGCATGCACTGCTGCAAGCCGGGCCGGTCAAACTCACCGGCGTATGGCTCGGCTGGGGCCTGATCCACATCGCATTTCTCACCAGCGTACGCAACCGCTTAAGCACCGTCGGGACCTGGTTGGCGACCATCGCGCTGGCCAATCGCAGCGACCGCACGTTCATCCTCAGAGGATCCGGCCATCCGGAGGAGCCCTACACACGAAAATCGCCTATACACCAAGGGCACCACACGACACGCGACGACTCGAATCGCGAACGACGGCCTAACGGAACCGGCGGCTTCAGTTCTGCGTCTGCTCGGGCGGTTCCGGAGCGGGAGGCGCCGGGGGCGGTGGAGGAGTTGTGAGCCGTGCCAACACCTTGGCACGCTCGACCCTGGCGCGCAGAGCCCAGCCGTGGCTGTGCGAAACGCCGGTGACATGGTCCTCGAACACCGCCTGATATTCCTGACTTCCCACCGTCAGCTTCTTCGAGAACGCCTTCTCGAACCCGCGGCGTGTCTGTCCCGCAGGAACGAGAGCGTTCAGTTGCTCATCGAACCTATTGATGAGGAGGAACGCGATGACCGCCGCGATCGCGGTACCGATCACCATGTCGAGGGGCTCTTGCTGTGCAGCAGGCAGGAATTCGAAGTGGCGGCGCGCCACTTCCTCGCCCCACAGACCCAGCACGATGACTGCGGTGGTGACCGCTACCGTCGCCAAGGCTGAAAACTGGATGGCGAACACCGCTTGCACCGGATAACCACCCATGGCGCACCGGCCCGCGACAAGAAACGCGAGCCCCACGAGGAACATAGCGCCGAGGACGACGAACGGCCAACAGCGATGATCGATCACACCGATCACATAGACGAAGGGGGCAGCCACCACAGCCAACAGCAGCCACACAACCCTGCTCGCGGCGCCCTCCACGGCGTCAGGGACACGCGATCGATGAGCCGCCGGCATCCCAACAATGCGGCGGATTGTGGCGACACCTGAAAATCAAGCTGTTGTTGGCGCCCCGTGGTCTCACGTCGATCTCGGTCGGTGCTATCGACGGATCGAGGTCACACTTGATGTTGCCGGCGGCCAGCAGCGCAGACATGGTGACGCCCAGCAGTTGCAATGCCAATGCGATCTGCGCGTCTGCCTCCACACCGCGCCAACCTGTTCCCAGGATGCCGGCCAGTCGCTCACCGACAAGACCCAACTGCGGCAACCCGTCGAGGACGATTTGCTCAAGCTCAACGTCGTCGTGAGTGGCCCGCCAACCTTGGCCACCGATGGAACCGGTTGTCATTGACCAATCGTACGATCGGTCGCCGCAGCCACGAAGATAATCAGGTGTGGAATCGAGCGCTCACATTGTCGCCGCAGCCCGAGATCGCGAGATCAGCGTTTGTGCGACTGCTGGCAGCGATGCCGCACAAGGTGACTGTCGACCGCGTACTGACCGCCGCAGAACACGACGTGGCCGCTTTCGAGCAGTTCGTGAACGTCGTGGCACGCCATCGCTTTCGACCCGGCTCTTCAACCGCTATGTCTGCTCGTCGGTTTCACGTCGAGAAGGCGAGTTCTCTTCCTGTGCGAAACCTTTCGGTGACACCGACCTAATCGGGTCGCCAGTGTCGCAAAGCTGGACGGGAAAATCACAGGGATCGTCCAGGTCTCGAACAGGTCGCAGTGCTGCCGGTAGCGTCGGGCCGTTTTGTTGACTGGCAGGGCACCGCCGCCGACTGCCATCTGACAGGCCAGCCGGGTGGGCTTCGCGGCCGCCCGGAAGAACCGTCGCTGTAGGTCCTGCTGGCCGTTGGACAGGCATCCGCGCAGCGCCAACGCCTGCAGCGCGGCCACCGTCATGCCCTGTCCATAGATTGGATTGAAGCTACAGAAGGCGTAGCCGACAACGATGAATCCGCCGGGCAGGCGGACCCTGTCGTAGCGACGCCACCTGTTGGACGGGCTGACCAACAGCGCCGAGCAATCCGCGGATCGGCATCCACCGAGCTGACCACCGAGCCTTTCCCTCGGTAGGTCGATTCATCAGCTGGCCAAGCACCACGCGGATGCTGACGAAACACGGTCGCGCAGAGCGAGACTCGAGTATGGCTGTCTTGGCTTTCACGCCCGAACTAGGTGTGCGCCAACAATAATTGGATCGCATTTCGCTTGATAGTCCAGTCGACATGACACCTCCGTACGGATTCGGCGTTCGAGGGAGATGCACATTTGCCCGTTGTTGGCGAAGGCGTCGTCCACGTGCAGTTGCGGCGCGCCTGACGTCTGGGGCTGCACTACGCCACGGCTAGAGCAACTATCTGCAATCGGCGATGGTGTTAATGATGGTGTATGTTATGGTGTATGAAACGTACTAACATTTACCTCGACGAGGAACAGACGGCCAGCCTCGACAGGCTGGCCGAGCAGCAGGGTACGTCTCGCGCAGAGCTCATCCGCCAGCTGCTGGATCGTGCTCTCAACAACGCAGACGACGACCTTCCTGCGGACCTCAAGGCGATCGACGATTCGTTCGGCGTTCTGCGTGATGTCGAGGTGCCCGATCGTCGACCCGGAAGCCGCGAGGAGCACCTTCAGCGGATGTGGCGCTGCACATCATGATGCTGGTCGACTCAGACATCCTCATCGCTCACCTTCGTGGCGTAGCCGCGGCGCGTGATTGGCTCCGCGACGCTCGGGGAGAAGGCCCGTTAGCGATCAGCGTGGTGTCGCTTACCGAACTGGTCGGCGGGATGCGCAGCGCGGAGCGACGCGAGGTATGGCAGCTGCTTGCGTCGTTTCGCGCCGAACCGGTCACCGAGATCATCGCGCGGCGGGCTGGCGACTTCATGCGCCAGTACCGGCGGAGTCATTCCGGTATCGGTCTGGTTGACTATCTGATCGCTGCGACAGCCGACATCAAGGGCTATGAGCCCGCGACGCTCAACGTGAAGCATTTTCCGATGTTCAAGGATTTGCGGCCGCCATTCAAATTCTAAAAAAAGCCACAGCTGTAACAGGGAGATCGCGGCACCGGCGACATTCCGAAGCGCGCCAGTACTTGGCCGTGCGTACCTTCAAGCCATCAAGCCGTCGGAGACCGTTCGCATTGCATTGGAGCAAGCCGCAGCGTCGTCTGATCGCGCGCGCCAGGTGTTTGTTGGTTGGCGACCGAGTCGATCTGTTACCTGGCCGGCCAGATTTTCTGTTACATGTAACATAGGGGCATGGCAGTGCGAGAAAGGGTCAGAGAATACCGACGTCGGATGCGGGAGCGGGGCCTGCGACCGCTGCAGGTCTGGGTGCCTGACGTTCGCACTGAGAGTTTTGCCGCCGAGGCGCACCGCCAGGCTTCGTTGGTCGCGCGAGCAGACGTAAGCGCCGATGACCAGGACTTCATCGAGGCCATTTCGACGCCATGGGATGAGGAGTGAACAGAGGGGAGATTTGGACCGTAGCCGGGGGCGTCTACGCGATCAAACCGCATCCGGCGGTCATTGTTCAGGATGACCTCTTCGACGCCACGAGTTCAGTAACTGTTGCTCCCATGTCCAGCACGCTGTTAGATGCGCCGTTGATGCGCATTCGGATAGTCGGCGGAGACGGCCGGTTATCAGGACTTGTTCACGACAGTGACGTGATGATCGACAAGCTCACTACCGTCAAAAGGTCGAACGTCCACGCCCGAGTCGGTCGGCTGACGGCGGAGCAAGTCATCGAGGTCGAGCGAGCGATGATGGCATTCCTCGGCCTTGCTAGATGAATGAAACCCTTGTGCAGCAATGTAAGCGGCGTACTTTACTGGTTACCCGCATATTCGATTCCGCCGCATTCCTCCCGATCCCCAGCAGCACACCAGTCGAGATGCCGGACAGCGGAGGCAATCCGACACCGTGCTGTCGGTATTGGAAGTTTCGCCAGACGCACTGAGAGCGGACAGAAGAGCCCCACTGAAACATGCTGCGCCACAACTCAATTTGCAGTACTTTACTGGTAACCCGCCATATTCGATTCCGCCGTATTCCTTGCCGGGGCAGGCCGGCGGATCGCCACCGACGCCTAGATGTATAACCTGGGAGTCGACCTGCCCAAGGCAGGAGGGCAAGGGTCTGGCGGCGCTCGAAGTGCGCTCGGCGTTCGTTTGCTGAACACGTGGAGCGGTTCGCCCTGTGTCTACAATTCGTCTACACTGGCTCTATGGCAGCAGAAACCACAACTGTCCGAGTCCGCCGTCCCGATTCTGAGCGGCTGCAATCTCTAGCCAAGGCCCGTCAAACCGCTGTCGTCGACGTCGTACACGCAGCCATCGACGCCTTGGAAAGGCAGGAATTCTTGCGAGGGCTCAACGGGGACTACCAGCGCCTGCGCAACGACCCCGAACTGTGGGAGCAATACCTGGCCGAGCGTCACGAGTGGGATGCACTGGCTTGATCTGGCGAGGGGAGGTCTACCACGTCGATCTCGGCCAGCCAGTCGGACACGAGCCGGCCTTTCGTCGCCCGGCGGTGGTGGTGTCGGTCGACATTCTCAACAACGGACCGGGCGGTCTGGTGGTCGTCGTCCCGATCACGACCGCTGGTTACGGTCTGCGAAGCCACGTCGAACTTGAGCCAGCCAGCAGCGGGCTGGACCATGTTTCCTACGCATGCTGCGACCAACTGCGAGTGGTCTCCGTCGAACGACTGTCATCTCGCCAGGGAATGATTAGTCCAGAACAGATGCAAGCCGTTGACCAAGCGCTGCGCTTCGTCCTAGATCTGTAGTGCCCAGCTCTCGGCGTAGATCGCCGTCGTCGGATGAAAACAGTTGAGGCGCAGCGCAATAGGACGTACTCTACTGATAACCCGCCATATTTCATTCCGTCGTATTTCCAGCTGCGATGGAATCATTACCACATCGGCACTGGTAGGTCCATCGTGAAACGAAGCTTCGTCGACGCGTGTCGCGGCAGTCGTACCGGAACGGAGGCGCACGAATTTCCTGGACCTGCCGTAAGCCGTTGGTGTCGAGGCGCTTTGGCCATATCGATCCGACGCGGCAGGCGAGGGCACTTCGGGTGCCGCATGATTCATCTGATGAAAACGGCGTAGTTAACTTGACATAATGTGGCTTATCGGCATTTAACCAGTGCGAGTTGCACTAGATGAAAGTGCTCGCACCCCTTGACGATTGTCCGATCCGGAACTAGTTGAGAGTAATCCGGGAAAACCTGAGAGCTATCCGACTTCTCGCCCTCCGTTCCAGACTATCTGACAGTGCCCCCCGCCCAGGTCGGTGCACATGCACCTGCGCATTTCCGGCCGGCGCCATCATGGCGCCGAGTTGAATCCACCACTATCTGACAGCGCCGGACGGGACGATCGATAGTCCAGAACTACCTGACAGCGGCGGACACTCCGCGCCCTCGAGGTCCAGCGGTGAACCGTTCAATTCGTCACTGTGACGTTATGTCGCTGATGCAGCGTCCCCTGTTCGCGGAGGCTGGAGCCGCGCAAAACCCAATAATATGGATAACGTTGATTATCCACCTTTTATCTGCGAGGCTGACCGTGTGCCGCACGAGACCGATCCCGGCTACTCCGTCACCGAAGGCGTTGTTGAAGCTGCTACCGTCGTGCCGGCCGTCGATGAGATCCCCGAGTGGTTCCAGCAGTTCTTGGATCACCGGCAGGCAAGTAAACCCTCGGCGCACACGATGAAGGCCTATCGCCGCGACTTCGTCGCCATTGCGAATCTGCTTACCGGTGGTGAGCCGGTCCGTCTCAGTCCAGCTGACATAACTCGCGATTCGATGCGTACAGCGTTCGCGGCATTTGCAGCCGACCATGAGGCGGCATCCATCCGACGCTGCTGGTCAACGTGGAATGTGTTGTGCACCTTCCTATATACGAACGAACTGTTGGCAGCCAACCCCATGCAGCTCGTTGGACGACCGAAGTTGAAGAAGCGGCTGCCGAAAGCGCTCCCCCGAACCGCTGTGGAAGCATTGCTCTCTGCTGTCACGCAGGAGTCCGATGCTCGCCGAACAGATTGGAAAGAAAGGGATCTCGCGCTCATTCTCACTGCACTCCTCGCGGGGCTGCGGGCTGAAGAACTCCGCCTGATCGATGTTGGCGACATGCGCACGCTCGACGACGGCTCCGCAGTGATCAACGTAAAAGGCAAAGGCGGGAAAGAACGCAATGTCCCCATCGAGGCAGCCCTGCTGGAGGTGATCGGTACGTATATGGATAGTCGTGCCGGACGGTTTCCTCAGGGCAAGAAGCGCACATCGTCACCGAAGAGCACGCCATTGTCGGGCTGGCCACCTTCCGCCCCGCTATTCGTCGGTCGGGACGGTGAGCGGATGACGCGTGGCACTCTACAGTCACGTATCAAGCGCGCGTTCAAACGCGCAGGGCCTGAAGCGCGCCCCGTACCCGGCGCCCTGGTGCACGGCCTTCGCCACACCTATGCAACTGAGCTCGCGACCTCGAATGTCAGCGTCTACACGCTGATGAAGCTCCTCGGACATGAGTCGATGACGACATCGCAGCGTTACGTTACTGCGGCGGGGATTGAAACACGAAGTGCGGCAGCGCAAAATCAGCTCTACTCACTACTGCCCGAACAACGGGAGGAAGATGGGACGAGCTGAAACGAAGCGATCGACTTGCCCCAACGACTAAGGAAGGCCCCGCAATGAGTAAGCGAGTGAGCCTGATTCTCCGCGACGCAGACGAGGCGATGATCGCTCCCTTCCTCCATCGGGGATCGCCAGCTTTCGAGGTTCTGCGACAGTGGGCACACCACAATGACTATGCCTCGGGCCACATCAGCTCGGATTCCGCTGTACTGCGAATTCTGCTTCGGGTGGGCGCCGAGGCTATGCACCGACAAATCCTGGATGCTGGCTACGCCCAGCTTGCGTCCGAGTTCAATTGCGCAATAACAAAAATCGAGCGAATAGCCGCACGGGGTCGTTCTGCTTCCCAGACCGACGAGCTCAGATGAGCTCCCGTGCGCTCCGCGGCGGTCACACGCATCAGGGCCGGCAAGTTCCGCACGGCAGGATGGGCCTTCGCACGGTGTTTGCGGCCCACTCTTCGGCGTCCGCCGCCTGAATAGCGCACACCTTGACGTACGCACCAGTCCACGGCCCGTTGTGCGGATTCTGACCGCTGATGGTGCGGCACGGGCGCGATGCACCCGCGCGGTAGACACGCTGTAGTTACGCGGGATGTTTACGACGAAGCCTTCCGGGTTCGCGGCGAGCCAGGCCAGATAGCCAGCGTCGTTGTCCCGAAATTCGTGCGCGCGCCTGCGTTGATCCACCCCGGCGAGAGCATCGGCTGGCACGACGTCGACAAACTCGCCAACCGGTCTTTGTAAGACATCGAGCGAGCTGTCCTCTCTAACACTGGCGGATTCGGCTGATGCGTAGATGCCCACCACGACCTTGTTGCCGGCGAACCGGTCCACGGTGCAATGCAGGCCGAGCTCGGTGATTCGGCCATCGCGGGGATGCCATGCCCGATCTGGCCGGGTACGTCCCAGCAGTGGGTCGAGCGCGTCGATCGTCTGCTTCCAGAGGTTCAGCCAATTGCGACGTGGACCGACCACGAAGGACAATTCGAGCCGAACTGGTCCATCCGGTAGCACGGCAACGCCAGAGACAGCGGCGTGGATAGCCTCCTTGTAGGCGACGCTCGAGGAAGATGCCGCAGTGGTCGCGACGACCACACCGGCGGCGGTGGGTGCAGGAACTTCTCGGGCGGCACAGATCCGCACAGACGACTGTTCACCATGGCGCTTCGTGCACCACACCGACACCAAGTCGCCATCGCGCAGGCGCGATGCGAGCGGATACGCGTAGTTATCCAGGTCGCTGGCATCGAGCAGGTCTCGTGAACTCGGTAAACCGACGTCGAGGCGCAGCGCCCACGGGCCGCTGATCCGTGCGCCAGCGATCAAAGCCTCCGTATCGTCGAGGTACTCCTGCAATCGGATCTGATCTGGATCGTCAGCCTTGTTCCACGATGCGAGCCGCGGGGCGACCCTCAGCTCCAGCGAGCGATTATCAGGGCGGGCAAACCATCGCATCGGGTCAAGATAGCGCGGCGCACCGACAGGACTCGGGCGAAATCAGAGCCGAACCAGCAGCGCAGATTCAGAGACCTTGACGCTGCGAGTGTGGTGTCATGGTCGGTATGGTGCGGTCGCAGTTGGTGACAACTCGCTCAGCAACCGCATCAATTTCGCCGGTCAATCCATGCGCAAGTTGCTTGCCTCCCAGCCGCACCAAACCGGCTAAGGAAGGATGTGCTGCCCCGGATAGGTGCCACTTCGGCGGCCATGTCTGATGTCGGGGATAGGATTCGTCGCCGTGTCAGGCATTGACCCCGTCGAGCAACCGTTGACCGGATTCGGCTACAGCTATTGGTTCGTCTGCACAGGATGTGACGGCCGCGTCGAGATTGACGCTGACCTGTTCGAGTTACAGTGCACCGGCCAGGCAAGCCACTCGATTTGCTCCTGCGGAACAGCGATCGACATCAGCGCCCAATCACCAACGTTGCGCGACGTCAATGACCTTGCGCTGCAAACTGACTCGTAAATCGACTGATCTGGTATCACAGCGGCAGACATGCGCATTGGCGCGATCTGGACGCCTACACCAACGAGATCACGGCCATGGCGATGCAAACGGCCGAGCGTTTCGGGAACCTGATCGATCGCGACCGAATCATCGCGACCAAGCTGTCGTTGGCCGTGCATCTAGGTACCTTCGAGGCTGCGATCGAGAATATCCTGCGCCGGCTGAAAGACCAGGACGGCAGCGATTTCTTCGAAACAAAGTATTGGTTACATCGCGTCGAGATCGCGCTTGGCCGGCCCGCAGACCTGCATCCCGTAGTCGTCGAGGAGTTCCGGACCATGTTCGGAGACGTTGAGCTGGCACAGCTGCGTGAACTCGACACCCGCGCGGTCCGTATGTCAACCGTCACGAAGCCATTGGGTCGGTGTCCCTCGCGGTCGATCCCGTTCGTTATCAGCACAGTGTCGACCATCGAACTGCCGCTGACCGAGGCCACGCTCGCCGAGACGGGGTTGTCAATGGACATCTGAAAGTGCCCGTGGGCGGACATGAGGAATGCCCATCGGTGGCCAATAAGAACTGCCCAGTGGCGGACACGAATCTGCCCGTGAAGGTGTGCCCGCCACCGGTTGTGTCCGTCAGGTCAGGGGTTTGACTCCTTTCCCGTGCAGGGCTTGGGCCAGGCGCACGGAGTCGCCGCTGGTTTGGCACAGGTGCGCGTGGTGCAGCAGCCGGTCCACGGTGGCGGTGGCCAACGTCTTGGGCATCAGCTCATCGAAGCCACTCGGGTGCAGGTTCGACGAGATCGTCACCGAGCGGCGTTCGTATGCGGCTTCGACGATGCGGTAGAGCCCTTCGGCGGCGTCAGCACCCACCGGCAACAGGCCCACGTCATCGATGACCACGAGCTCGGTGCGCACGATCTTGGCCACAGCCTTGCCCAGGGAGTCATCAGCGCGGTGGGCCCGCACGAGTACCCCGATCTGCTCGAGGGTGAACCACGCCACCGGCATCCCGGCCTCAATGACCGTCTGCCCCAACGCTTCGAGGAAGAACGTCTTGCCGGTCCCGGCGGGCCCGCAGACCACCAGGTTCTCCCGACGGCCCACCCATTCCAGGGTTTGCAGCGCCTGTTGGGTGGGCAGCGGGATCGAGGAGGCGCCCGGGTCCCACGCATCGAAGGTTTTCCCGGTGGGGAATCCGGCGGCTTTGCGGCGGGCGGCCAGCATGGAGCGGGCCCGGCCGGTGGCTTCCTCGGTCAGCAGTGCCTTGATGACCTCGGTCGGATCCCAGCGTTGAGCTCTGGCGGTGGCGAGCACGTCGGCGGCGATCGCCCGGGCGTGCGGCAACCGCAGTGCCCGCATCAACGACTCCACCTCGGCCGGCAGCTTCGCGGCAGCAATCGTAGTAGTCATGCGATGCCTGCCTCACCGGTGGTGATGATGTTAGTGCCGAACAGATTCCATCCGCGGGTGCCTTGCGCCAGGGAGGTGTGCTCGTCGGCGCCGCGACGGGTCGGGTCCATGCCTTTGGCAGCGAGGATGGAATCCAAGTCGCCGGTGGCAAACCGGCCGTGCACGGCGGCATGCCCGAGGGCCCAGTCGACATCGGCACGGCCGGCCAACGCGGACAGTTCCACGGCGTGGGCCATTTTCTGCAGGATCCGTTCGGTACCGACGGCGGCGGCTTCCTTGAGCCATACCGCCGCACCCGGCCCCAGCGCCAGGAACGTCTGCTCACTGACGGTGCGGGCCCGCACCCGGTAATCACCGGGAACCTTGTCGCGGTGGTCAGGGAAATGAGCGTCGTTGATGGCGGGGCTGCCCGGTGTCGCGCGGCGGTGCCGCGCCACCTCGACCGGCCCGCCGTCATCGAGAGCGCAGATCACTACTTCGTCGGTGCCGCCGTGGTGACGGATCCACACCGTCTGGCCCAATAGTGTTGCCGGAAGCGAGTATTGGCCGTGTTCGAAGGTGACCATGGAAGTGTTGTCAGGAACCCGGCGGGTCACCCCCAACGCGGCGGTGTGGGGCAGATCGGGGATCGCGTGCAGGGCCGGGCGTTCGGCGGTGAGCATCTCCACCGGCCGGCGACCCGTGGCGCGGTTACCCGGGCATTGACGTCGGCGGTGAACCCGGCGCACGCGGCTTCGACATCGGCGAAACTGTCGTACTGGGGCAGCAGGTTCGTGTCGGTGGGCACGATGTCGGCTTTGGCGAGTTTGACGGCGTTCTCCACCCCACCCTTGGAGGCGGGGTCGGCCGGTTGGCAGGTCAGTACCGAGATGCCGTAGTAACGGCCGAAAGTGACCGCTGCGCGGTTGCGGATCGGCACCCCGGCGATATGTCCGGTGGTGACGGTCTTCTCGTTGTCGGTCAGCAAATACGTCGGAGCACCACCGACGATGCGGAAGATGCGGTCCAGGCCGGCGAACACACTGGGCGCGGTGCGATCCCGCAGCGCGACCACCACCCGGTAGCGGCTCCACGCCAGCCACGCCACCAACAGCACAATCTTGCGCCCGGCCACCACAGGGCCGTCGGCGAAGTCGTACTGCAGCCACAAGCCGGGTTCGGTGATCCACGGTCGGTGCACGCGTGTATTGCCCAGTCGCCATTGGGATTTGTCCGCTAACGCCCGCGGGTGGTGCGGTCGGTGCCGGCGTAGCCCAACGCCACCAGCTTGTCGTGGGCTTTGTCGCCGCGGATCTTGCCCTTCGAATCATCGACCCAGGTCTCCAGCAGGCCGCGCCAGTCGTCGATCATCCGGGCCCGCCGCGTCGCTGGCGGCAGCCCGGCGTTGCGGTCATCGACCGCTTTCTTCACGGTGTGGTGCGAGCACCCGCACAGCTCGGCGGCGGCGCGATAAGACCCGGTCAGGTCGTAGGCATTGAGTATTTCCATGAGTTCTCCGTCAGACTTCACGTAGGTCTCTCCTGGGGTTGTCGGGTCGACTAGGCATCGACATCGAAACCGCAGGAGAGGCCGCCACGGCGCTGACGCGCCGGGCAGCATCAAACAGGTCTGGGCAGATTCATGTCCGCCAACGGGCCACATTCGTGTCCGTCAGTGGGCAGTTCTTAATGGCCGTGAATGGGCACTTTCATGTCCGCCTGTGGGCAGTTTTTCATGTCCGCCGACATGGGCGGCGGGTATGCGGTGTCCGTCTTGCTCGCCATGTGCCAATTGTCGTCCAGACGGCGGCTAAACCCACGCAGGCGCGACGCGTCACCTCGGTCGACCGACGCGGGCGAGCCATCCACACCTATTGGTCCCGCCCGTAGGCCACCAAACCGTACGACCATGGATCCGCAGAAGTTGTGTCCGGCACTCTCAGGTCTTTCTGGATTTCATCCGGCACCCTCAATTTTTCGCGGATGTCCTGGCCTGATGCCGTCCAGAAACGCTTGAGAGTGCGCAGGTCAGCACTCCCCCGCACTCTCACCTAATCGCGGTCGGACACCCGTCTTGGCTGCTAGGCCGGCTGTCCGACCGATCCTGCTACTTCTGTGCCGTTTTGGATGGTGACTACGACGGCTGTTTCGCAGCCGGCACGCGCTCGCTGTGGAGTCAGCCAGGATTTCGTCTGCGACTTGCGCGGCGTGGCCCAGTCCCACGTGTCAGCGCCCGACGGGTGGTTGGCGGGCGTTCGTTCAAGCCCTGTATCTGTTTGCCGGCCAAGTCATGACCCCGGGTTTGGCCCCTTGCCGCTTCCGCCCGGAACCTGTAATTATGTCACAGTGACGGATTGCCAACGCGTGGCTGGCCCATGAAAGTCGTTATCGTGTGGACAGTTTCGTAGCTTTGTCGGTTGGCGATGGCGTCCCGGTGACATTTCCCGCGGGTGCCACGAGAAAGATCGTCACTCTAAACGCTGTAACGCGCCTGGCTCACCGTCGGTGAGTGCCTCCGGTGCGAGCCCCATTTCGATCATGAACTGCAAGAGCGCCCTGATCGCTGTTTGTGCCTCGATCAGCTGGACAACCATCGGCGACTTGGCGTCGCTGAAAGGTTGGAGACGGTTGAGTGTCGCCGCAATCTGTCCCTCGAAATCGGTGACCTGGAACCACAGCATGGCGTCGAAAGGAAGATCAAGCTTCTGGCGCGCGTACTCAGTCGATATGCGCAACAGCAGCTTTTCGAAGTTGCCGATCGATTCCGTCGGTCCGCCTCCTCCGGCGATGGCAGCGGCAGCAGCTGCTGCGCCGGCGCCGGCAAGCCCCCCGAACATGGCCAATCCGCCCACCATTCCGCCGGGACCGAAGGCAGCCAGTCCACCAACTATGGCTGCACCACCAAACACGCCGGCCGGCGTCGCGACAGCAAGGCCAAGAGGTCATGCGGCGATCAATGCCACCCCGGCCGCAGCTGTCTGCACGCGGCCCCACGGCACTCCGCTCTTGCCGGCTACGCATTTGCCGACCTCATCGATCGCATCCGCCGCCGTGTCGCCAACGCTCTTGGTGAAGCCGAGTTCAAAGGCGATGTCTTTCAACGCCTTCCGCTGTGCGTCGGCCGGATCGATTTCGTAGGGAGCTCGGACAGCTGCGGCTGCTGCGGGGTTGCGCTGTTGCCGATTGGCACTACGCGTACAACCGGCAGCGCTCAACAAGGATCTCTGCCAGCCGTTCAGGTTCGCTCACCATCAGCATGTGGCAGGTGTCGATCTCGATGAGCGTCTGCACTCCGCCGAGCGCGGCGATGCACTCGTGTTGAATCTTCATCGAGACGGCGCGATCACGCCGAGTAAGTATCCACGTGCGTGGCACCTCGTCGGGCATACCGCTGCGGTCAACTTTTTCTATCATGATGGGGGCTGATTCCTGACAGGACCGAGCCAGTGTGAACCTGCGTTGTGCGGGAGTCATTCCGTTGCAGAATACAAACCTCGCCAACGCAGTAGGCAAACCTCCCGAACGGACCGAACGGCCTTTCTGCACTTTGCGTTTCGCGGTGCGACGTGCGTACCAGCTCAGCGCCCCGTGTAACGTGTCCACCAGGGCGCCGCCGTTGGTCGGTACTTGCGCGGTGGCCAAGATCATCTCCCGCACCCGCGCCGAGCCGAGTTTGGTGACAACACCGGGAGCGGTCACCCCCGCCAGCGAATGGCCGACGATAACGAGGTCGTCGAGCACGGCATTCTCGATGTCCGACACTACCGAGTCGATCCAGTCGTCGATACAAGCCGTGATCAGGTCACCGGCCTTGTCTCGCCGACCTGGCAAATCAACGGCCAGCACCCTTAGCTTCGGCTCCATGCGGTGGATCGCGTCTACGGTGGGCTCCCAACAATCAGCGGCAAAACCGCCTCCGTGCACCAGGACCAAAGCGGGCAGTGTCATGGCGGGCCTCCTTCAGCGCCGTGGGCGCTGGACCGCATCGTAAAGCCCTCGACGCGACGGCGCGCCAGTTTTCGCCACCCGAACAGTTGCTAACGCCGCTCGTCGTCGGCTGCACGTGTCCGACACTCTCACGTCTTTTCGGATTCTGTCCGCCACTCTCATGTCTTCGTGGACAACTCTTGTCAGATCAGTCCAGAACGAATTGAGAGTGCCCAGGTCATCGCTCTGGTCTACTCTCATGATTTCACGGATCGGACAACGATTGGCCGATCTGAGCACGTCGGGGCACTAATTCCGGTCCGAACGGGGCTGTGTGCATCTATTGTACAGGTACCGAGTTGCCGTACAGTTCAATCACTTAATGAATGATTCGGCTGTTAGGTGAAATCTTTGAGAATGCCCCAGTCGACCGGCGGTGTAGCCGGCATTCGACGGCCCTTCCTCCCTTACTCCGCAGCATCACCGAAACGTCACTGTGACGAATTGGCTTGTGGCGCAGGGCTTTGAAGCGACATGTTGAGTTGATGGTCGGCCCGGCCTTTGGGTGGCCGCCGACATGGTTGAGGAACTGCCCGGCTTCATTCCGCAGGTTCTGCGCCGCGATGACGTTTCGCTGCTTCGTGCTGACGAGACGGTGTTCAACGCGATGGTCGATGGATGGCGAGCTCAGATGCTCGCACGTGGTCTGGCGACCGATACCATCAAGGGCCGGTGCGGCGTTGTGTCTCGGTTTGTCGAGTTCACCAACGAGTGTCCATGGCGGTGGCGCCCACTTGATGTTGATCGATTTCTCGTGGATCTACGGTCGCGAGAGACGCCGATTGCGTTATCCACCTTACGTTCGTATAGCAACGCGATCTCGATGTTTTGCTCTTACGTCAGTGACAATGGTTACGGTTGGGTTACGTTCTGCGAGAAGCAATTCGGCGACGTTCCGTCGCAGATCTGTTTCGAGTGGAACACGCCGCAACACACCACCGACGATGCTGTCCCACCGAACCGGCGGACGTTCACCAAGTCCGAATTGCAGCACATGTTCGACGTCGTCGACGACTTTGTTGATGAGCAGCACCGCAACGGATCGAAGCGCTGGATGACAGTGCTTCCTGACTCGATCGGGTTCAAAATCGGTTATGCCTATTGGGCTTCGACGAAAGGAACTGGTCAAACTGGATCTGACCGACTTCGGGCCCAATCCGCACGTGCCGCGCTACGGCGACTACGGCGCACTGACCGTTCGGTGGGCAAAGGGCACGAAGGGGTCCGGCCCCCGCCGGCGAACGGTGCTGACAGTTCCCGAGTTCCCATGAGCAGTTGAGCTTTTGCAGTACTGGTGCGCGGAGGGCCGAGAGCTGTTCACCACCGCCGACCGCTCCCCCGCATTGTGGCCCAGTGAGCGCGGTGGCAGGTTGACGCTCAACGCCCTTGGGCGGTCGTTCACGGCACTTCGTCGGCGCGCGGGTCTGCCGCAGGAGTTGAAGTTGCACTCACGGCGACGAAATGTCGGCTGTTTCGAACCGAACATGTGTAAGGCCGTCGTCCTTTACACGGCGGTTCGCGGCGTCGACGTGAGCGGCGTCGCGGTCGATGCCCACAACTTGACCTGATGAGGTCACCAGGTCCGCGGATGACCGAAACATCGCCGCCGCCCGACCCACAATCAAGCACACGCATACCCGGTCCGATACCGGCAGCGCGGAACAGCCTTTCTGTCGCAGGACGCAGCGCGTCACCTTGACTTGCAAGCCGTCGGTGTTCCCGGTCTGTGCTTCCCCAGGCGTACTCGTTGGCCACGTACTGGATCGTTACACGCCGGGGACAAGCTTTGCTGCCACTTCTCGCGAACGCCTGTGGCGGCCGGCGATGGCGGAAGAAGATGTAGCCATGCCCGCGATGCCCGCTCCTGCTACCGGTGAACTCGCCAGCTTGCTGGAATACCTCAGATATCAACACCAGGCATTCGACGTGACCTCCTACGGTCTGACCGATGAACAAGCCCGTTGCACCCCAACGGCGAGCAGCCTTTGCATCGGCGGCCTGATCAAACACATGACCACCATGGAGTACGCATGGACGCAGCAAGTGCTTACCCCACCAGGCCTGGCGCAAGACCCGTGGTCGTTGGAAGGGATGATGGTGACGTGGGAGCGCCGCGAGGAGCAGTTCGTGATGCGCGACAAGGACACCCTTGCCGGGTTACTCGAACGGTTGACGGCCCAGAACGCCGCGACCATGGGTGTTCTCGGCGACGCTGACCTCGACGCCTCGGTGAGAGTGCCCAACCATATCTACGCGGCTTACGGGGTTGCCGCCGATTGCACGGTTCGCTGGGTGGTGTTGCACCTCATTGAGGAGTTCACCCGGCACGCCGGACACGCCGACATCATTCGCGAGTGCATCGACGGCGCAACGATGTACGAGCTCCTGGCGGCGGTCGAAGGCTGGCCTGAGACGGGCCGATTCAAGCCTTGGAAACCGGCCGCTCACAGTGTGGCTTCCGATCAACCGTGAACACGAAACTGACCTTCGGATATCTCTACGATTTCCGCAATCCCCCGGCGTGGCATCGGTATCGCTACACCGCCCGTGCGACGACCCCGGGCACCTTTACCGCTGGCCCGCCCAAGGCCGGGGAGATGTACTCGCCCGAAGTGTTCGGCCGAGGCGCCACCGACCGGGTGGTCATCGAGTAGCGCGCCAAGCAGTTGAGGCGATGGGGGTTCGGTATGTGCAGCGCGCGGCCTGACAGCGCGGTCAATGAGACGTTAGCGGACGCCCCGGAGCTCGGCCACACGAGGTGGCGACGCTGGCATCTGTTGCCGAGGGGGCAATCAGCGCTTATAACGCGGCGGGAATCAAGCTCGTCAGGGACGGCGATTCGGACGCCTCGGTGAGCGAAATTTCTCAGATGCGGCTGCCTTTTGGCGGCCGGTAACGCACGAAGAACAGTCTCACTGTCGCCGGTACACGTGGGCACGGTGCTCAATTCGGCCGATATAGAGCACGCGCACGTCATCGTGAATGCGAAACGTCACGCGGTAGGCACCACGGCGCGCTACCCGCCAGTGCTCGAACTCGTATCGCAGCGGCTTGGACAGCCGGTACGGATCGGTCGGCAACGTGGTCAGAACGAACTCGGCCACCGCCGTGGCCACCTTGTGCGGCAGACGCTGCAGCGCACGATCTGCGCCTGGAGAAAACGCAACCTCCCACGAGGCTTCGGGCTCGGTCACGTCAGACCGTAGCGCCGCCTAACCTCCTCGGCGGACACTGTGTTGCCCGCCGCAAAATCGGCCTCGGCTTGGGCCAGGTCTTTCGCCACGCCGGGTGTCCGCAGAGCGTGCAGCGTCTCTTGCAGAGATTCAAGGTCATCAGCGGACATGATCACCGCGGCCACCCGGCCGTGGCGGGTGATCTGGATGATCTCGTGGGTTTTCTCCGCCTCATCGACATAGGCCGAGAGCTTGTCCTTGGCCTCCGACAGCGCAACATTCTTCGCCATGACGACATCTTAGCCGAAGAACAGGCCTAATAGTAGCCAGAAAACTAGCCGATACAAGTGCTCCGAACTCGACGCTCCTGGTGCGCCATGCTCACCTCGGGTTTGCCTGCCGCTCGTCGCGCGGAGCCACCCGCCAGGACCGACACGGGATACCCCGCCGCGTGCATCGATGCCGTGCACTCGCAGCGCCGCCAAAAAGTGCCGTCCCACGGATCGTCGTACCAGCGAATCATCATCGGACACTGCGCCCCGTGGCTGCACATACCTGCTGTGCAATTACGACATTCGACCACTTCTCGCTCCTCATTCCGTGCGGCCCTGCCAAACACGAGTGTGCGCCCTCAGGTCAGCCAGCGCTCGACTCAAGCCATGATCCACCATCGCAACTTCGACATTCACGTACCACCACTGGCGTAGGCCGGTGCCCGCGGTGAACTGGCAGTGTTAGCGAAAGACGAATACCTGGCCTTCGATCACCCAGCGGTCATCGACCGGCTCAGCGGCCACCAACTCCCCGGCCACGCATAAGTGAGGACCCGCGGACTGTGATTTCCGTAGCCATCCGGTCAGCATAACGTCGACCAATGACACGGCACGGCCGACTTGCGATGGCGGTCGCTGCGCCCAGTCACGAAAATAGTTGGTGTGCAACGTGCTTCGGCCAGCTGGTAATCCATCGACAATAGTGGCGAAACTCCTTTGATGACTATGCGCACTCGCCGGCGTGAATTGTGAAGCACGACGGACAGACGCCTTCCGATCTTCGGGGAATCGGGCCGGTTGACGTCCGGGCCGGGGGCGCGGCGATTCTCGCATCAATGCGCTTCGCGGCCGCGACCGCCTCTCGCAGTTCGCTCACTAAATGCCGGTTACGAAGCAGCTTGCCCACCCGCTCAATCAGATCGTTCTCGGACAGCCCTTGTCCTGCCGAAACACTCCGGCAGTACTGAAGCACCTCGCCCGAGGGGACGATATCGATAGTCCGCGTACCCAGCTCCCGTGCGACGACCGACGGCTGACTCGGCAGCCTAAAGGTCCGTGGCTTGTTGCCGGACTCATTGAGTGGGTTCTCCGAGACGATCGCCCCTTTGCGCTCAGCAGCCGAAATGACCCGGTTGAGCAGACGAGAGAAATCATCGTGCGATTCGCGAACCGTCGCGCATTTTCGGTACACCTGGTGGATTCGCCAACCGGTCACGGGACCTTCGACACCGACAATTCGAATTAGGATGTCCACGATGCGGTCGGCCGACGTCTGCGAGATCGGCGATAAGGCTTCGGAGAAGACTAGATAGGCCTTCAGCTGCGGATGCTCCATCGCCCGCGGCGCCGCATCTGAAGACGCTTGCTGTTGAGCAGGCACGCGCTGCAGCCTGTTCGCGGACGCGGTGCGGGCGTCACGTGATGAAATCGGGAAGGAGCATTCCGATGGCGCGCCTACGAGATCAGCGCCGCCACAATCGTTGTCGCCTCGCCGATGGCGACTGCTCCGACGGTGCCGATCGGTTCACCGAGCGCAGAACTCGGTAACCATTGAACGAGTTCGGGGAGAAGCGTGCCTTCGGGCTGATTGATGGGGACGACCATGGCCATCGCGCCGTCCGGGGTTGGGCCGGGGATGAAGGGGCAGGTGATGATACGGCCGGTACTGGCGGCGAGGTGGATCGAGTTGGAGAGCACCGCCACGTATAGCTCGCGGCCGCTGTCCTGGCGCGGTGCGATGTCGCCGGGCGCGATCACAAGGCTGCGGCGTGGTTGGCCTTATATACCTGCTCGGCATAGGAGTCGATGTTCAGCGCCGGCACAGTGCGAGTTGTGTAGGTGTGCAACGCACGACGAAGATGTTCGGTGCGCAATGCTCGCTCGATCATCTCCGACCGATTCAACCCCGCCGCCTTGGCATCGGCGTCAGCGTCGGCGAGCACCGCCGCATCAACAGTCACGGAAATCTTCTCTTTGGCCATACAGACATACTACCAATGATCCTACTGTCCGGCCGCTGGATCCTTCGGGAAGTGGCGCCACTCCCCTGCGGGTCACGGGGAAACTCGCACCTCGTGAACCGCACCGTTACCAGGTGATAGTGAGTTGCGTTGCGCAACAACATATTTGATGTGAGGTTGGAACCTGTCCTTCTCATTCAATCTGCGCCGAGTGGGTGCGTCCTAACGTCTGGCGCGACTTGACCCTAAGAATGGGAATCCGCCGGCCAGGCGTTTAGCCTTTCGCTCAGGAGCGAGTCTGTGCCAGCGTCTAGAGCCGCCCCAGCTCACGCCGTTCCGGCCTCGCGACGCAGTTCGGCTTCCACTTCGCTGGCCCGTTGAGCCTCAGCGAGCTTCTCGTCGGAGACCTCGACGGTGCCCGGCCCCGAGTAGTCGAGGATCTCCAGACCTTCGCCGCCGCCCCACTTGGTGGCTGAGAGCCGGGTCATCACATGGCCGTTCTCTGCCACGAACGCCCGAGGGGCTACTTCCACCGCAAGAAAACCTTCGATGGTGTGTGTCGCTTGCACCTGCTTACGACTGAATCGCGCGGGAGTCCCGTCGCTGCAGCAGGTAGGACCACATTGCCCGGCATCGCCGCAAAGGCTGTGTTCAAAGGGATCACCGCAATGAGCACGGTCGCAAGGCGACTGGCGTCTTGTCGATCTGGCCTGTCACGATCGGGCGTCTGACTCATCGAGGTAGCGCTGCGCCGCGCGGGCGAAGAACTCGGATCGGCTCATACCCAGCTCCGAGGCGGTTTGGCAGACGCTGTCGAATGTCTCGTCAGAGACAGATACGGCTGTCTTCACGAACAGTGTGACTGGGTATGACCGACGAGTCGGCTCGCTTGCAGACTCGCGCTCACCACGACCTTGGCGCTCTAGCTACCGCGGCGGCGGTGCGGGATCATGGAGGGAACAGTGGGCTCCCCGTAGGAGGCGATGTGCTGATGAGTGAGCACTTTCCGGACAGTGAAACGACCCGCGCAGTACTCACGTTGGCAACCCGAGCGCCTTCCATATACAACTCGCAGCCATGGCGGTGGCGAGTCGACGACAGAGCCGTGCATTTGTACATCGATCCTAGCTTGAGGCTTCCCCACGTCGATCCGGACGGCCGTGACTTGATGCTGAGTTGCGGTGCGGCACTGAATCACTGCGTGATCGCGTTCCATGCGATGGGATGGCGAACCACGGTTCACCGCCTTCCAGATGCACGTGACGGTAATCATCTCGCGACGATCGAATTGCATCGCGGCGAGGGCGACCACGACGATGCCATGCTGATGGCCGCGATACCGCGGCGGCAAACGGATCGACGAAACTTTGGTCCGCGGCCGGTGTCGGACGACGACATCGGTTTGATGCGCGAACGCGCGGCTCAAATCGGGGTCAACCTGCGCCGAATCGACGAGGTCGACACCCTGTACACTATTGTGGCGCAAGCATTTTGGAGACATGCGGCCAACCACGAATATCTAGCCGAACTGACGCAGTGGAGCGGACGGTACGGCTCCTTGGCCGGCATACCGGCACGAAACGAGCCGAAATACGATACGGCGCTACGCAACCGCCTGTTTGCCGGTCCCGCCCTTGCTCAGCCTGCCGACGGCTCAACCGCCGAGGACAACGCGGTGATATTGGCTCTTGGCACCGATACCGATGACCGGCTGAGCCAATTGAATGCGGGTGAGGCCGCCAGCGCGGCGCTGTTGACCGCGACGGCGGCCGGGTTGGCCAGTTGCCCGATCACCGAGCCCCTCGAGATCCGGGAAACACGTGACGCCGTCTGGTCCGACGTGTTCGGCTCGTGCTGCTTTCCGCAGATGCTGTTGCGGGTCGGCTGGGCGCCGGCCAACGCCGATCCTTTGCCGCCGACACCGCGACGTGCACTTGACGACATAGTGCAGTGGCTTTCGGGGGATGAGCGAAATGTCGTCGTCTGAACCGATTGCAGTCAGGATCGCCCGTCCAGCAATTGGCGCAATACATACTGCATGATGCCGCTGTGCCGGTAGTAGTCGGCCTCGGCGGGGGTGTCGATGCGCACCACCGCGTCGAAATCGAGCCCGTCGGCCTTCACATGCACGGTGTCGGGAATCGAGTCGTTGAGGGCAGTCACGCCGGTGATCTCGAACGTCTCCTCGCCCGTCAGCCCGAGCGACTCCGCGCTCTGCCCGTCGGCGAACTGCAGCGGCAGCACGCCCATGCCGATGAGATTGGAGCGGTGGATGCGCTCATAGGACTCGGCGATCACCGCGCGCACTCCGAGCAGGAGCGTGCCCTTGGCAGCCCAGTCCCGCGACGACCCCGAGCCGTACTCCTTGCCGGCGAGGAGCACCAGCGGCGTACCGGCGTCGGCGTAGCTCACCGAAGCCTCGTAGATCGTCGTGACCGGCCCGTCGGGCTGGGTGAAGTCACGGGTCCACCCGCCTTCGGTGTCCGGCGCGAGTTGGTTGCGCAGTCGGATGTTGGCGAAGGTACCGCGGATCATCACCTCGTGGTTGCCGCGCCGCGAACCGTAGGAGTTGAAGTTCTTGCGCTCGACGCCGTGCGCGGTCAGGTACTGCCCCGCCGGGGACGTCGGGCTGATCGACCCGGCCGGGCTGATGTGATCAGTGGTGACCGAGTCCCCCAGCTTGGCCAGCACCCGCGCGCCGGCAATGTCGTTGACCGGGTCGGGTTCGCGTCCCATGCCATCGAAGTACGGCGGCCGACGCACATAAGTCGAGTCGGGATCCCACTCGAAGGTGTCACTTTCCGGGACCGGCAGCGACCGCCAGCGGTCGTCACCGGTGAACACGTCCGCGTAGCTCCTGGTGAACAACTCGGCCTGCAGGTGATCGTCGACCACCTCGGCGATCTCGTCGGCCGTCGGCCAGATATCGCGCAGGTATACCGGCTCGCCATCATGGCCGGTGCCCAGCGGATCCTGGAGAAGGTCGAGGTGCAGCGTGCCGGCGAGTGCATACGCGACGACCAGCGGCGGTGAGGCCAAGAAGTTCATCCGGGTCTCCGGATGGATCCGGCCCTCGAAGTTGCGGTTGCCCGACAGCACCGAGCAGACCGTCAGGTCGTTGTCGGTCACCGCCCGACTCACCTGAGGGATCAGCGGTCCGGAGTTGCCGATGCAGGTGGTGCAGCCGTAGCCGACGAGGTTGAATCCCAGTGTGTCCAGATACTCTGTGAGACCGGCTTTCTCGTAGTAGTCCGTGACAACCCGCGAGCCCGGCGCCAGCGTTGTCTTGACCCAGGGCTTGCGGGTCAGCCCCTTCTCGACCGCCTTCTTCGCCAGCAGCGCGGCGCCCACCATCACCGACGGGTTCGAGGTGTTGGTGCAGGAGGTGATCGCGGCGATCACCACATGGCCGTTGTCAACTTCGGTATTGGTTCCGTCATCGAGTTCGACCTCGACCGGTGACGACGGCCAGTCGTGGATGCGGCCGCACAGACATGGCGAGCGCGGTTTGTCGCCCGGCCTGTTGAAGTCGATCGCTATCGGGTCGCTGGCCGGGAACGACAGGGCCGACGCCTTATCCAGACCGGCTAGCGCGTCCTCCGTGGTTTCGGCACCGGTGAGCAGCGCGCTGACCGCGTGCGGCGCAATGCGCAGCGGGATGCGGTCCTGTGGTCGCTTCGGCCCGGCGATCGACGGTTCGACGGTGCCCAGGTCCAGCTCGATGGTCTGTGAGAACGTGGGCTCGTGGCCAGGGTCGTGCCACATGCCCTGCTCCTTGGCGTAAGCCTCCACCAACTTGATCTGATGTTCGGAGCGGCCGGTGAGCCGCAGATAGTCGAGCGTGACCGCATCGATCGGGAAGATCGCGCACGTGGCGCCGTACTCCGGGCTCATGTTGCCAATCGTCGCGCGGTTAGCCAGCGGCACGTTGGCGACGCCGGGACCGTACAACTCGACGAACTTGCCGACCACCCCGGTGCGCCGCAGCAGCTCGGCCACGGTCAGCACGAGATCGGTGGCGGTGGTGCCGGGCTGCAGCTCACCGGTCAGTTTGAGGCCCAGCACCGGCGGGATCAGCATGCTCATCGGCTGACCGAGCATCGCCGCCTCGGCCTCGATACCGCCCACTCCCCAACCCAATACACCAAGTCCGTTGACCATCGGGGTGTGCGAGTCGGTGCCGACCAGGGTGTCCGGGTAGGCCATCGAGCCGCCCTGACCGTCGGAGGTGAACACGACCCGCGAGAGGTACTCGAGGTTCACCTGATGACAGATCCCGGTGTCGGGTGGAACGACGCTGAAGTCGTCGAAGGCTTGTTGTGCCCACCGCAGCAGCTGGTAGCGCTCGGCGTTGCGCTCGAACTCCAACTCGGCGTTGATGCGCACGGCGTCGGGACGGCCGAATACGTCGGCGATCACCGAGTGGTCGATAACGAGTTCCGTCGGGCACAGTGGGTTGATCCGCCGGGTGTCGCCACCCAGATCGGTGATGGCGTCGCGCATAGCGACCAGGTCGACCACGCACGGAACCCCGGTGAAGTCCTGCATGAGTACCCGCGCCGGTGTGTAGGCCACCTCCCGCCCGTGCTCTGCGGCCGGATCCCAGGCCGCCAGCGCACTGGCCTGTTCGGCGGTGACCAACCGCCCGTCCTCGTTGCGAGCGAGGTTCTCCAGCAGCACCTTGAGGCTGAAGGGCAGCCGAGCCGAACCGTCGATGCGGTCCAGCCGATAGATCAGGTAGGCGGTGTCATCGACGATCAGTCGATCGCGGGTCCCGAAGCTGTCCGACGAATTGGCTGAGCGCATGTCGTCCCCTTCAGTTGGAAAGTGGTTCTACCTCCAAGCTAGTCCCAACGCGGGACCGTGCAGCGGCGGTGGGTTGGGGAACCTTCAGGCCGCCGAGACAGCGCAAACGGTCGCGAGCAGCGCGATGCGTATATCGCCGGCCTCGATCCAATTGGCCGGTCAGTCGCCCGATCTCATCGAGACCCTCGCGGTCGCCGATCCGATGATCCGCACCATGGATGCGATCCTGACTCAACTCGAAGCGCTCGCCGCGACGGGGAACGACGTGTTCAATGTCGCGTCGGCGGTTCCCGGCGTCGCCACTTTGGGCCGGCTTGCCGGCCGCGGTGCAGAGCCAACAACTCGCAAGCAGCAACCACGGAGTCGCATTCCGTGAAAGAAGTCCTGACCGGACAGTCTCCGGACTCCGTTGACGCACAGGGTAATACGTCACAGCTACCATTCGGGCGGCGAAGGTCAAACGCACCCGCCAGGTATTTCGCGCGGCAGGCGGCGTGGGCCAGTTTGCAGCTCCCTACGGCGCGAAGGTCAGGATTGAACCTCTCGATCGAGGCCACGCTGACCGGTTCGGACCCGTTTGATCAGGCCGGCCACATTGCTCAGAGATCGAGATCCTGCCCAGGCGCGGGCACGCCACGTTGGACGGCCACGTCGACGGCCGACTGCTTGCACCAATCGTGATTGCATGCTGTCAATGCGAATGATGCTATGCTGTCACGGTGCGCACCACCGTCACGTTAGACGATGACACCCTGGCGATAGTCCGGCGCCTGATGCGCGAACGCGGGATCTCGTTCAAGAAGGCGCTAAACGACGCTATTCGCGAAGGGGCCGAAAGACGGCCCGCGCCAACACGTTTTACCACCCGCACCGCCGACCTCGGTGTGCCCACGGTAAATCTCGACCGCGCATTGCAGTTGGCTGGCGACCTAGAGGATGACGAATTGCTGCGCCGGCAGCGTCGTGGCGCGTGAAGATCGTTGACGCAAATGTGCTGCTGTACGCGGTGAACACCGCGAGCGAGCACCACAACGCCAGCAGGCGCTGGCTCGACGACGCTCTTTCCGGTTCCGACATCGTCGGATTGGCGTGGACCCCGCTGCTCGCATTCGTGCGCCTGGCGACGAAAGTCGGGCTCTTTCCCGCGCCCCTACCTGCTCCGGATGCGACGCGCCAAGTGATCGACTGGTGCGCGGCCCCGGCAGCTCAGGTGATCAGCCCGACCCCGAGGCACGCCGATATTCTGGCCCGCCTCGTGGCACAAACCGGCACCGGCGGCAATCTGGTCAACGACGCCCACCTCGCAGCGCTCGCCTTGGAGCACCGGGCGACAATCGTCACCTACGACAGCGATTTCAGCCGGTTCGACGGCGTGCGATCCCGAACTCCCGATTCGTTGCTGTCCTGATATCGGCCGAGTCGCAATTGCGGATCGTCGGTCTCACTCGCCCCAACTGACTCTCCCCCACTTCTCCTGTCGCCGAAAGCATTACGTTACAGCGACCACGAGAGTCGGAATGTCCCTGACATCCCCGCTAGTTATCCAGGCCCAGCCCGGCTCGACCGGACTGCCAGCAGGCCGTCCGGCGCGACCGCAACCTCGATATGGAACCGCCGGCTGGTGTGCTCCGCGGTCGTGCGCAGCCATTCGGCATCGGCGTTTGAGACACGTTCGAGGCGCATCTGCCGCACGCGCAGCGGCAGCATCTGCAGCGACACCCGTTCGTCGCGCTCAGGATCGAACGAGATCAGATAGAACAGCCTCAACTCGGGGCGGAAGGACTCGTGTCCGCCGATGCCCTCGTAGTCGTCAATAACATCGCCGCATCCGTACAGGATCGGTTTCCCTCGGTATATCTCGATCGCTCGAGGATGATGCGAGGAGTGCCCGTGCACGACGTCGATGCCGGCATCGATCAACCGGTGAGCGAACTGGATCTCACTCAATCCCACGCCGTAGCCCCAGTTGGAACCCCAATGCACTGAGACGATCGCGATGTCACCGGCGCGCTTGTGCGCCAACACATGCGCGGCGACATCGTCGGCGGCAGCGCGGTGGGACGGATCCCGGATCAACCACACCCCGGGCCGATCCCGATCCGCGGCCCACGATCCGGGGACCCCACTGGACTGCGTCGCCACCGAGCCGATGATGATTTTCCGATCACCGCTGAGGGTGATCACTGCCAGGCGTTGTGCGGCGTCGATGTTTGCACCCGCCCCGACCCCCTTGATCCCGGCCCCGGTAAGGACGTCGCAGGTCTCGGCCAAACCTCGGTGCCCGAAGTCGAGCATGTGGTTGTTGGCCAGGGCACACACATCCGGGCGAAACACGCTCAGGGCCGCCACGTTGCCCGGATGCATTCGATAATGGATCGCCTTGCGATCCGCGAATTCCCCATTCGTTGTGATCGTCGTTTCCAGATTGAGCAACCGGACGTCGGGTGCAAGCTCGTCCAGGATTTGCAGAGCTTCGCCCCATGGCCATCCCCAATCGACGGGACGCGGAATCGGCCCGTTGGTGCGCTCGGCCAGCTCGACGTAACGACGCGCGTCGAGCACGACAGGCTCACGCAGCTCGGGATTACCCGGGTGCGACAGTATCTGGTCGACGCCGCGGCCGAGCATGACGTCGCCGCCTGCGAGGACCGTCACTACACCAGGCTTATCCACCACTTCCGAACCACTTCCCCAGCGATCGATCGCGTTGGCGTCATTGCCACTTGAGAAAGGCTGCCCCGGCGAAACGCTCGTCCTCGTCGCGGTTCTCGGCTGAGGTCGTCGAACGCACCTCGGGCGGCAGCTTCGCGTTCAGTCGGGCCGAGGTCGATTGTGCGGCTCATGTAGTCCTCCGAATCAACAGGACCGGGCGTATCGAGGCTATGGCACGACGGTGCGCGATCTGCGGAGTCGGAGGTCCTGCCCTTTGTGGTCAAAGGTCCTCAAGAAAGGTCTTTTGCCTGCTGGCGAACGAAACGCCGAATGTCAATTCGGTATCCGGACGTCCACCCGGCATGCCGCTCGGCTCGGTCGGTACCGCCGCGGTGCACGCAGCCGTATCCTAGCGGTAGAGCGTCGGCACTAATGCCTTGTGCAGCATTATTTTTGGAGGATATTCGACATGGGCAGCATCCCGATAGGACGGATCGCCGGATTTCCGGTCCGCGTCAACTGGAGCGTGCTGGTCATCCTCTGGTTGTTCTCCTGGAGCTTGGCCGCCACGTTGCCCGGCGCTGTACCGGGTTACTCAACGGGGGCCTATTGGCTGGCGGGGGCTTGTGGCGCGCTGATATTGCTCGGATCGTTGCTGGCCCACGAACTGAGCCACGCGGTCCTCGCGCGCCGCGCCGACGTCAAGGTGTTCGACGTGACGCTGTGGCTGTTCGGCGGGGTCACCCGCCTCGGCGGCGAAGCCAGGACCCCTCGGGAGGCGTTTCGGATCGCGGTGTCGGGTCCTCTGACGAGCTTGGCGCTCGCGGCGGTCTTCGGCCTCGCGGCCTATGGACTCGGCGAACTCGGGGTGGCGCAAATCGTGCTCGGTGTCGCGTGGTGGCTGGCGGGCGTCAACCTGCTGCTGGGCCTGTTCAACATGCTTCCCGGCGCCCCATTGGACGGCGGGCGGGTCCTGAAGGCTTATCTGTGGCGCCGCTACGGCGATCCCGTACGCGCCGGCGTCGGCGCGGCGCGCGCAGGACGCATCCTCGCGTTCATCCTGATCGGCCTCGGGTTGGTGCAGTTCCTGGCGGGCTCCATGGTCGGCGGCGTGTGGCTGGCGTTCATCGGGTGGTTCATCTTCGCCGCTTCCCGTGAGGAGGAGATCCAAGTTGCGACGCAGCAGGCCGTCGCCGGTGTCCGCGTAGGCGACGTCATGACCGCCCAGCCTCACACCGCTCCCGCCGACATCACCATCGAGGATTTCATTCACCGTTATCTGCTGGGCGACCGCCACTCGGCGTATCCGGTCGCCGACCGCGACGGGTCGATCATCGGGTTGATCACGCTGACCCAACTGCGCGGCATAGCAGCCAGCCAGCGCCGCGCCACCTTGGTGCGTGAGGCCGCGATACCTCTACCTCAGGTGCCCGTGGCGGCACCACATGAGCCGCTTACCGCACTGCTGGAGCGCCTGGGATCGGTCGGCGCCAACCGCGCTCTTGTCGTCGACGCCGGGCGTGTCGTCGGTATCGTCACCGCAAGCGATCTCAGCCGATTGATAGACGTGTACCGGCTCGCGTCGCCGCAAGCGGGTCACCGGCCCTGATTGCCGATCTTGCCGCAAAAGCGACCGATGGGACCGTCGTCAATCCGGTGAATGACCTTTTCCCATATCGGCCCGGCGTCAGGCTCGTAGCCTTTCCGTCATGAAGATCTTCACCGACCGTGTCGACGCTGGACATCAGTTGGCGCAGCGTCTGGACCATCTGCACGACCAGGACCTCGTGGTCCTCGGCCTGCCGCGCGGTGGGGTGCCGGTGGCCTTCGAGGTGGCTGAAGCGCTGGGGGCGCCGCTCGACGTTCTCGTCGTGCGCAAGCTCGGTGTTCCGTTCCAGCCGGAACTGGCCTTCGGTGCCATCGGCGAGGACAAGGTGCGGGTGCTCAACGACGATGTCGTGCGCGCGGCGCACCTCGACGGCGACGACATGGACCGGGTCGAACACAAACAACGGATCGAGCTGCAGCGCCGTGCGGAACGCTTCCGGCGCGGGCGTGACCGGGTCTCGTTGAGGGGTCGGACCGCGCTGATCGTCGACGACGGCATTGCGACCGGGGCGACGGCCAAGGCGGCATGCCAGGTTGCCCGCGCGCACGGCGCGAGTCGGGTGGTGCTGGCGGTGCCCATCGGCCCCGACGACATCGTCGAACGGTTCGCAGGATTTGCCGATGAGGTGGTGTGCCTGCATACACCGGCGGCGTTCTTCGCCGTCGGGCAAGGCTACGACAACTTCAGTCAGACTTCCGACGACGAAGTCGTCATGCTGCTCGATCGCGCCCGGGATGACTCCGCCGACAAAGCCGCGGAGACCACCGCAGACCCACCACTGCGTGACGAGGAGGTCCAAGTCGCTGCCGGCCCGGTGACGGTCGCCGGCCACCTCACCATCCCCGAGAACCCCCGCGGCATAGTGGTCTTCGCGCACGGCAGCGGAAGCAGCAGGCACAGTCCCCGCAATCGCTACGTCGCGGAGGTATTGCACGGGGCCGGCCTTGGCACGCTGCTGTTCGACTTGCTCACGCCGGCCGAAGAGCGCAACCGCGCCAACGTGTTCGACATCGAGTTGTTGGCGTCCCGGCTCGTCGACGTGACCGGATGGCTGGCCACGCAGCCCGATGCCGCGTCGCTGCCGGTCGGGTACTTCGGCGCGAGCACCGGCGCCGGTGCCGCGCTGGTCGCGGCGGCCGATCCGCGGGTGAAGGTGGGAGCGGTCGTGTCCCGCGGGGGCAGACCAGATCTCGCGGGTCGGTCGCTGACGAAGGTCGGAGCACCGACCCTGCTGATCGTGGGAGGACGGGACGACGTGGTCCTTGACCTGAACCGGCGAGCACAGGCAGCGATACCTGGCGGGTGCGAACTCACGGTGATCCCCGGCGCGACACACCTTTTCGAAGAACCCGGAACGCTCGAGGAAGTCGCCGACCTGGCGCGCGACTGGTTCGTCGACCACTTGTGCCGCGCCTAGACGACCCGATGGTGAACAGCGAAGCGAGGACCAATGATCGAGTTACTTCACGACATGCCCGAGGGCGTCACCGGTATCCGCGTGTCAGGGCGACTGACCGGTGACGATCTGGAGCAGTTCAAGCCCGCCCTGGAGTCGATTGCGTCGACTGGTGAGATCAGGGTCGTCGAGATCATCGACCCCGACTATCAGGGCTTCGGACCCGGAGGTCTGGCCGCCGATCTCAAGGTCGGCTTCGGGGCGCTGATCAAGCACCATTCAAAGTTCCAGCGGATAGCGGTCGTATCGGACAAGGAATGGGTCGGACACACCTTGCACGCCTTCGCCTGGATGGTGCCCGGCGAACTGAAGATCTTCGGGTTCGATGAACTCGAACAGGCTAAGCAGTGGGCCGCCGGCTGACGCGAAGTGACGGGCAGGCGCTGCGTCAGCGGGCGTCGAGAACGCCGGCGAGGTACTTGGCGCGGCACGCAGCGTGGGCCAGTTTCCCGCTCGTGGTGCGCGGAATGGTCCCCGCAGGAACCAGTCGCACGTCAGCGACCGACAGAGCGTGCCTGCGCGATACAGCCGCGCGGATCTCGTCGACGACTGGCTGCGGAGCCACCGTTCCCGCGCCTGGCGCACGCTCGGCGACGATCACCAGACGTTCGCCGGGCGCGTCCGGCGCATTCGACGGAACTGAGAACGCGGCCGCATAACCCGCTCGCACCGCTGCCGATGCCTGCGCGACCGTGGCCTCGATGTCTTGCGGATAGTGGTTGCGGCCGTCGATGATCACCAGATCCTTGATGCGTCCGATGATGTAGAGCTCCCCGTCGAGGTACACGCCGAGATCACCTGTCTTGAACCAGGTTCCGCCTTCCGCCGCGCCATCGGCGTGGCTGCCGCCGTGCAGTCGCGATTGGAGTTTGTTGCGGAACGCCAGCTCGGTTTCCTCTTCGCGCCGCCAGTAGCCGCTGCCGATATTGTCGCCATGCAGCCAGATCTCGCCCACTTCGCCGTCGGGTAGTTCGGCGTCGGTGGAGGCGTCGACGATCACCGCCCACAGACTGCGGGCGACCCGGCCACACGACACCTGCCTGACGGCGTCGGGCGCGCTCGGATCGACCCGCACCGCGTGTCCCGCCCCCAATTGCTCGCGGTCGAGATACGCCACCCCGGCCGCAGATCCGGGATCGGTCGTCGAGACGAACAACGTCGCCTCCGCCATGCCATACGACGGTTTGACGGCCGTCGTCGGCAGACCGTACGGCCCAAAGGTGTTGTTGAATCGCTCGATCGAGGCCATGCTGACCGGTTCGGAACCGTTGATCAAGCCGGCCACGTTGCTCAGGTCGAGATCCTTTCCCGCCCTGGGCAGCCCGCGCTGTACAGCGACGTCGAAAGCGAAGTTCGGGGCGGCCGAAAACGTTCGGCCAAAGCGAGATTCGTCGGCCAGCGCCTGGATCCACCGGTGCGGCCGCCGCACGAAGGCCATCGGGGACATCATCGTCATCTGTCCGCTGCACAGAGCGGGGAACATGATCATGAGCAGGCCCATGTCGTGGAACAGCGGCAACCAGCTGACACCACGCACGTTCCAATCCAGCCCCAGCGAGAGAATCATCTGCACGACGTTGGTGCACACCTCGCGATGGGTGATCTCGACGCCGGCAGGTGCCCGCGTGGAACCAGAGGTGTACTGCAGGTAGGCGATGTCGTCGGTCTCCAGTGCCGCAGGTACGAAGGTGGATCCCACGGCTGCCGGTATCGCGTCGATCGCGACGGGGCGCGGCCGACGCCGGCGCGTCCGATTACGCAGGACCGCCTGCACGCTTTCTGCAGCTTGGCTGGTCGTCAGTACCACCGATGGTTCGGCGTCGTCGAGCACCGCCTCCAGGCGTTCGGCCTGTCCGGGAAGCTCTGGCACGAACAGCGGCACCGCGATGTTGCCGGTTGCGATCGCCGCGAAAAAGCCCACGACGTACTCCAGACCCTGCGGCGCGAGAATGGCCACCCGGTCCCCCGGCGCAGTCACCTGCTGTAACCGTGCCCCCACCGCGCGCAGGCGGGTTCCGAGGTCGTGCCAGGTCAGATCGACCGGTCGCCCGTCGGCATCCTCGCTGTAGTCCAGAAACCGGTAGGCCACGGCATCACCGAGCTGGGCTACGTTGTGATCGAGGTACGACGTCAGCGTCGCGCCGTCGGGAATGGCGATGTGGCCCTCGGTGTCCAGATAATCAGCGATCTGGGACGCGGCGCCTGCGCCAGCAGATTCTGTGAAATCTCTAAGAGGCATGTGTCCAGTGAAGCTCGGCATGGGACCGTCGCAAAGGTACCTGTGACTCTAGTTTCAGTTACTTTGGTCCCGGGCCGCGCCTACCACCGGGCTGTTATGTGCCGCACGTCATAGGTCTTGGCCGGGCGAGCGTGTCGCACGCCAGACACGCGGAGCGACAGATCGCCGAGGATCGAGCAGGAAGCAGACTGCGATGACAGACAGCGACATTCGGGTCCTCCGGGCGCGGCCGTGGAAGGACCCCGCGATCGCCACCCCTTGTCCCCGACGCGCGAATGGTTCACGGCAAATACCGGACAACCCGGTCGCTGTGCGGCATCGTTGTCACATGAGCCCCAAGGTTCCCACCCCGAAAGAGATCAAAGAAGCCGCCCAGGCGGCCGCCGAGACAGCACAGACGGTGGCCAGCGAAGCGATGCGCATTCCACCGGCATCGCTCCACATGATGAGCCAAGTGCCGGATCTCATCGAGAACCTGGCCGCGGCGACAGAGCGCCTCAACGCGGCAATCGATCGAGCGGAACGCTATCTCGCACTGGCCGATCCGATGATCCGAACCATGGATGCGATCCTGCCCCAGCTCGAGGCGCTCGTCGCCACCGGCAATGACGTGTACAGCGCCGTGGGGCGAATCCCAGGCGTTGCCACCGTAGGCCGGTTTGCGTCCCGAAGTTCGAGCCAGCAGGACAAGAAGTCCTCGGGTGGCCGGACCACGCGCAAGAAGTCATGATCGGGACGCCGGGGCGCCGTGATCACTCGTAGTTGACCTCGTCCCTTGGGAAGGGGCGTGTGCTGAAGTCGATTTGCGCCGCCGGGTTCGCTACCGCGGTCACCATGCCGGATCCGAACGCACCCTGTCGGTCGAACAACGTCGCCGTGCCCACGGAGATACCGTCCGCCGCCCAGTGCGAGTCTCCCTGCACCAGAACCCAGTCGTCGAGCGGCAAACGCGATAACGCCACCGTCAGGTCACCGTTGATGTAGCCGATGCCATCGCTGCCGAGGTTGGTCACCAGGCTAGTGGACTCCCCGACCGTCACCGCCCGAACAAACGGCGAGACCGCTTCTCCCGCAACGATGTCTGCGCAAGAAAAGTAGAAGCGCTTGCGCGACGTGTTCTGATGCGCCGCGGCGAGCGTGTCCATCCACCGTCGTCGCTGCCGATGAACGGCACCAGCGCGTCGTCGGGAGTCGGTAACTCCGGCGCGCTGACCGGTGCGACCCACTCCTGGCCGGGCGGAGCGGACGAGCTCCTGTACTGGGTCAGGCTGGCACGCGCGACCGCCCGGCCGTCTTGCATCACGTCGCATTCGGCGTTGCGCACCCGGTGGCCGTCACGGACCACCCGGACCTCAACGTCGTCGGACGATTCCGCGCTGCGCGAAAGATGTCGACCGTGATCCGTGTCGGCATGAAGTCATCTGAGCCGCAATCCCTCTCGAGCGTCCGCGCAGCCAGCCCTACGATCGCCGGACCGTTGAGGTGATCGTCGCCCCAGTGGCTCTGGGCGAATGCGGTCGGCATGAAGGCGCCATCCGCCGTCGGTGTGAAATACGCCGGATCGGTGCTCATCCGCGGATCTTCGCACAAGCGCATGCATGCACTTGCAGTTAGGTGTTGCGGCCGCCGTTGACGCCGAGGATCTGCCCGGTGATGTAGCCGGCCTCTTCGGAGATGAGAAATGCGCATGCCGCCGCGATGTCCTCCGGCTTGCCCATTCGGCGTACGGGTGTCGCGTCGATGGTCGCCTGGATATCGCCGAGGTACCCCCTCCCCTCGGCCGCGCGCAGCATCGGGGTGTCGATGAAGCCCGGTGGTACGGCGTTCACCGTGATGCCGGCCGGTCCGTACTCCAGCGCCAGCGTCTTGGTCAGCCCGTTGACCGCCGATTTCGCCGCCACGTAGTGCGCCATGTACGGCGCCCCGGAGTGAGTGCTCGACGACGAGATGTTGACGGTCCGGCCCCAGCCCGCCTCGACCATGTCCGGCAGTACGGCCTGGATGCAGTGGAATACGCCGTTGAGGTTGACGTCGATGACGCGTTTCCACTGGTCGAACGTGATGTCGCTGAACCGCGAGAACCCGTCCAAGCCGGCGGCGTTGACCAAGATCGTCACCGGCCCAAGCCGGGCCCGGATGGCCGAAAGCGCGGCGTCGACCTGTGCGCGGTCGGTCACATCGGCAGTGAAGGCGAACTCGTCGTCGTTGGGCGTCAAGTCGACTATGGCGACGTGGTGACCGTCGGCACGTAACCGGTCCACGACCGCGCGTCCGATCCCTGAACCGCCACCGGTGACGACCGCTGTCTTCATTGCGTTGTCCTTTCGCTAATAGGTTGCCGGAGAATGTGTTCCGTGGGCCGACGTGGCGTTCGCAGCCCTAGTGTGCGCCTACCCGCAGCCATCAGATGCGTGGCCAGCGCGTCGTCATCGAGTCGCACCCTCATCGGCCCCACCGCACCGGCCATGCCCGCGAAGACCATGGCCGCCTGGATCTCGCCCGCCGGGCCCGGCTCGACGTCGGCGAGGAGCCGCAGTTGACGGGCGATCAGGTCGCTCCAGTCCTGGTGCTGCTGGAGCGCGGTGGCCACGCTCGGGTCCGCGGCCAGGACAGCGGCGAGACCGCGATTGCGCACGGCGAGGTCGGCGTAGCCGCTGAGCATGTATTCCGCTCTGCCCCGAGCGGTCCGCTGCGACTCGGCGGCTTCGACGATGCCGCGCAACTGCGCGAACATCGGCTCGAGCACGGCGGCCAGCAGTTGTTCGCGTGTCCGGAAGTGGTGATAGATAGCGGCTTTCGTGAAGCCCAGTTCGTCGGCGATCATCTGCAGCGACGTGCCGGCATAGCTGTGCTTGGTGAACAGCGCGACCGCGACGTCGATGAGGCGTTGTCGAGTGCCGCTCGACTCGTCGTCCACGGTCGCCACCTTCGCTCCTTTACGATCGGCTAGGAGCCTACTAGCCGATCGTAAAGCTGAGTCCGGCGGGTCCTAACCGCAGCCCGGGGCGCCGAACGGTCGTGATTTCTCGCCGCACAAGTCGACGTTCGGCGTCAGGCGCGGACGGCTTGCACTGACCAGACGTCACGCCGACCTGCCGCGTGCCGACCGACGATGACGTCGCGAAAGCCGACCGAACGGCACAGTGCCGCAAAGGTTTCGGCCTGTTCGCGGGTCCAGCCATGGCTGGCGAAGCCGGTCGCGTCACGGTCGACCTGCCGTTCGACCGCGAGGAGCCGTCCCCGCGGCGCCAGGAGCCGGTGCATCTCCGCCAGCCCCGCATCGACGTCCTGCCAGTGGTGCACCGTCGCCAGCGACCACGCCACCGTGGCCGCTCCGTCCGGCAGCGGCACGCGCTCGGCGGTGCCCCTCATCCAGGCGATGTCCTCGCGACGAGTGAATAAGCGGGCAAGCCGGAGCATCACGGGCGCCGGATCGATCCCGACGACCGCCGCTCCTCGACGCGCCGCCTCTCGTGCGGCCCCGCCCGGACCGCAGCCGATGTCGACGACCGTGTCGCCGGCGCGCACCGCGGTGAGGTCGGCGGCAAGGCGCGCAGTGGCCCCGCCCATGGCCAGCAGGGCCACTCCGACGCACACGCCCATCGGGCCGGCGAACCCGGGATGGTCCGCGTGGTGGTTGACCGGCAGTTCCTTCGGTTCACTCATGCTTACGAGCTTGCCGCTTGCCCTGGGCCCGAAGTCAAGACGGCGATGGCGATACGCGACGGCACGCTTCGCACCTCCCGGTACGACCGCCTCCGTGCCGCCCGGACATAATCGACAAAAGGAAAGGTTGGCTAAGGATCGGAGCGGGTGTGGTCGAGATCGGTGCGCCAGGGTCGCCGACCATCCAGCGCTCCCCGGGCCTGCTGATCGCCGGGCTGTCTGTCGTCGTGCTCACCGTCGCGGTCCTGCAGACGGCCGTCGTTCCGGTGCTCGGCATCATCGCCGAGCAACTGAACGCGTCCATCGTCGGCGTCAGCTGGGCGGTCACCGCCAACCTGCTCGCCGCCGTCGCGGCCACCCCGCTGCTCGGCCGGCTCGCCGACCTGCACAGTAAACACCGGGTGCTGCTCGGCGTCCTCGTCGTCGTCCTCGCCGGATCACTGCTCGCCGCCACCACGTCGTCGCTCCGACTGCTCATCGTCGCCCGCGTGCTTCAGGCCGCCTCTTATTCCCTCTATCCGATCAGCATCGCGATCCTCCGCGAAGAGCTGTCCTCCGGGCGCATGATGTCGGCGATGGCGGTGCTGTCCGGCACCTTGGGCTTCGGCGGCGGAACCGGTCTGGTCGTGGTCGGATTGTTGATGAGCGGTGACGCCGACTATCACCGGGTGTTCTGGTTGACGACGGCGTTCACCGTGCTGGTCATCGCGATCGTGCTGGTCGTGGTGCCCCGACGACCGCGCCATGTCGCCGGGTCGATCGACTGGCTGGGCGCGGCCGGGTTGGCGGTGGGTTTGTCGGCGCTGCTGCTGGCGATCACCCAGGGACAGAGTTGGGGGTGGGCCTCACCGGTCACGTTCGGCTGCACCCTTGGCGGTGTGGCCGTGCTGGCCGGTTGGTGGTGGTGGGAGCGACGCATCAGTCGACCGCTGGTGTCGACGGCGATGCTCACCCGGCGACCGATCATGTTCACCAACCTTGCCACGATCTTCGTCGGCATGGGGCTGTATTTCGCGTTTCTCGGGCTGACGCTGTTCGTCCAAATCCCCCGTGAGCCTGCGGGTTACGGCTTCGGCGCGACGGTGTTGGAGGCGAGCGTGGTGTATCTGCTGCCCGGCGCGTTCACCGGCTTTCTCGTCGCGCTGGTCAGCGGGAGGTTCATCGATCGTCACGGCGCACGGCCGGTGCTGCTGGTGGCGGCGACCGCAGGTATCGCCGGGTTCCTGTTCATCACGTTCGCCCACTCGCACACCTGGCAGATCATCGTGGCCAGCATTCTGGCCAACGCGTACATCAGCCTCGGCTACGGCGCGCTGCCCGCGCTGGTGGTCAGCGAGGTCGATGCCTCCGAAACCGGGGTTGCCACGAGCATGAACGCGATCGCGCGCACGATCGGCAGCTCGCTCGCGGCCGCCGTCGTCGCCATGCTGCTCAGTCGGTCGGTGCCCGGTACGGGCGTGCCGATGGAGAGCAGCTTTTTCGCGATCTTCCTAGGCGGGGCGGTGACGTCGACTCTCGCGCTGGTGTTGATCGCCGTCTCCCGCCCGTCGTCGCGGCCGGATTCCGCGGAGGCGCGCTACGAAGCGCGCGCCATGAGCCACGAGTGGGGCTGACCGGACCGATCCGCTGTCAGCGCAAGGCGGCCAGGTTGGCGACCGACTTGTGCACGTCGGACTCGATCACCTTGGCGACCAAGTTGCCGATGCGCGTGTTCAGCAACCCACCCGAGAGATCGGCGACCACCTGAAACGTCGAACCCCGTTTTTCGTCGCGGACACACAGCGTCAGGCAGATACGGATGCCCGGCCGGCCCCGCCCGACCAACTCGATCACCTTCGGATCGTCGTAGCGGGTGACGTGCCAGTGGATGGTGTTGCGGAATCCCTTGACCTTGATCAGCGACGACACGCAGGTGCCCACCTCGATGTCCGCGGGAACCTCGCCACGCCACCCGCCGAAGATCGTCAGCCACTCGTCGAACCGGCTCAGGTCCGAGGCCAGCGCCCACGCATCGTGCGGGCTGAGATCCGACGACACCGAAACGTCCACTGCTGCCATGCCTAGTGCCGTACCCCGCGGAGTGGGGCAGGTAAACGGGTTTCGACCGACCACGGACACAATGGCTGCGAGACCACCTCGAACAAGGCGACCCGTCGGTGCCGGCTGCGGTCAGTCGGGCGGCTCGAGGCATGCGTGATGAACAGCGAATCTGGTGCCTGGTCCCATAGCAGCCGAACGATTCCATTGTGCCTGTATGAATTCGTTGCGGAATCGCCTGCGAAGGACCATTTGATCCGCGATTGTTTATCCACAGCTGGGGGACTGCTCGTAGGAGGATCCGCGCTGACCGGGACACACACCACCGCCGTCGACCACCCATCGGAGCATGACGAGGCGACCCGCCGTAAAGGTGCCCCGGTCATCGAGATCGACCACGTGACCAAACGCTTCGGCGACTACACCGCCGTGGCCGACGCGGACTTCTCCATCGCGTCGGGTGAGTTCTTCTCGATGCTGGGCCCCTCGGGCTGCGGCAAGACGACGACGCTGCGGATGATCGCAGGATTCGAGAGCCCGACCGTCGGTGCGATCCGGCTCGAGGGCGCCGACGTCTCGAAAGTGCCGCCCCACAAGCGCAACGTCAACACCGTGTTCCAGCACTATGCGCTGTTCCCGCACATGTCGGTGTGGGACAACGTCGCCTACGGGCCGCGCAGCAAGAAGCTGGCCAAGGGTGAGATCCGCAAGCGGGTCGACGAACTGCTCGGGATCGTCCGGCTGACCGACTTCGCCGAGCGGCACCCCGCCCAGCTCTCCGGTGGGCAACAACAACGGGTGGCGCTGGCCCGTGCGCTGGTGAACTACCCCAGCGCACTGCTGCTCGACGAACCGCTTGGCGCCCTCGACCTGAAGCTGCGCCAGGTGATGCAGTTCGAACTCAAGCGCATCCAGCGCGAAGTCGGGATCACGTTCGTCTATGTGACCCACGACCAGCAGGAAGCGCTGACGATGAGTGACCGCATTGCGGTCATGAACGCCGGCAACGTCGACCAGATCGGGACTCCCACCGAGATTTACGAGCCCTCGACGGTTTTCGTCGCCGGCTTCATCGGGCAGGCGAATCTGTGGGCGGGTAGACAGACCGGCCGGGTCAATCGGGACTACGTCGAGATCGAGGTGCTGGGCTCGACGCTGAAAGCACGCCCGGGCGACACCACGATCGAACCGGGCGGGCACGCGACCTTGATGGACTGCCGCTGGCCGCGCCGGACGCGTCGCAGATCATCGCCCACATCGGTCCGCAGGAAGATCTGCCGCTGCTTCGCCCCGGGGACGAGGTGCACGTGTGCTGGGCACCCGACGCGTCTGCCGGCGGCCGACATTCCCACCGCCGAGGATCTCGAGGAGATGCTCGACGACTCCTGAGCTGTCGGCGCCCTCCCCTCCCCTTCCCACGAAAGGCCCAGTCGCCATGCCCTATGAGACGGATCCGCGCCTCGCCCGTTTCGTCCCCAACCGCACGACGCGTCGCCGCTTCATCGGCGGGAGCGCCGCCGCGGCAGCAGCTCTGGCCTTGGGCCCGTCGTTCCTCGCGGCGTGTGGGTCCGACAGCGGCACCACGGGCACCACTACCCAAGACGGCGGACCGGCCAGTGGCACACTGCGGATTTCGAACTGGCCGCTGTACATGGCCGACGGCTTCATCGAAGCATTCCAGCACGCTTCGGGCATCACCGTCGACTACAAGCAAGACTTCAACGACAACGAAGAATGGTTCGCCAAGGTCAAGGAACCGTTGTCGCGCAAGCAAGACATCGGCACCGACCTCGTCGTACCGACCGCCTTCATGGCCACACAGATCCGCAATCTCAACTGGGTCAACGAATTCAGCGCTGACGGTATCCCGAACAAGAAGAACCTGAGGCTCGATCTGCTCGATGCCCAGATGGACCCGGGCCGCAGGTGGAGCGCACCCTACATGAGCGGCATGGTCGGCCTCGCCTACAACCGGGCCGCGACCGGCCGCGACCTCACGAAGATCGACGACCTGTGGGATCCGGCCTACAAGGGCCGTGTCAGCATGCTCTCGGATTTCCAGGACGGCCTGGGCATGATCATGCAGTCCCAAGGCGGCGACCCGGCATCGCCCAGCACCGAGTCGGTGCAGAAGGCGGTGGACCTCGTCCGAGCGGAGAACGACAAAGGGCAGATCCGCCGGTTCACCGGAAACGACTACGTCGAAGACCTGGCCGCCGGCAATGTCGTGATCGCGCAGGCCTATTCGAGTGACGTCGTGCAGTTGCAGGCCGACAATCCCGATCTGCAGTTCGTGGTCCCGGAATCCGGTGGCACCGACTTCCTCGACACGATGGTGATCCCCTACACGACACAGAACCAGAAGGCCGCCGAAGCGTGGATCGACTTCGTCTACGACCGGGCCAATTACGCGAAGCTGATCGCCTTCACGCAATTCGTGCCGGTGCTCTCGGACATGACCGCGGACCTCGACCGGGTCGACCCCAACCTCGCCAGGAACGAACTGATCAATCCGCCGCAGTCGACGCTTGACCGGATCAAGGCCTGGGCGCCGCTCGAGGATGAGCAGAAGCAGCAGTACGCCGCGATGTACGCAGAAGTCACCGGCGGTTGATCGGTGGCGGGCGTCGCCGGCAGCGGACTGCACCGCAGCAGGATCGCACCGTATCTGATGATCCTGCCCACGGTGGTGTACCTCGCGGTCTTCTTCGTCATCCCGTTCGTCTCCCTGGCGCGGATGTCGCTGTCGAAGGCGAGCGGATCGATTTTCCTTCCGCCGCTGACGTTCTGGTGGGACTTCGGGAACTACGTCGAGGCGTTCGGCAAGTATCAGGAGCAGATCCTGCGGTCGTTCGGCTACGCCCTCACCGCGACTGTCTTGTGCATCCTGCTGTCGTTTCCGTTGGCGTATGTGATCGCTTTCAAGGCAGGCAGGTTCAAGAACCTCCTCCTCGGCCTGGTGCTTCTGCCGTTCTTCGTGACGTTCCTGATCCGCACCACCGCGTGGAAAACCATTCTGGCCGATAACGGTTGGGTGGTCGACGCGCTCGGCGCGATCGGCCTACTGCCCGAGGACGGCCGGCTGTTGTCGACGAGGCGATTGGCTGCTGCGGGTCGTCGCTGGGCTGGTGCTGCTGATACCTGTTCCTTCCGATCTTCGTGATCGCGCCGTTCTCGTTCAAGCCCTTGTGCGTCGCCCAACCTGGCTCACCATGCCTGCATTGAACGGGATCTCGGCCCGTCAGGTCCACGGGATTTCACCCGAATCGGTGGCGCCTACAGGCGAGCCAGGCTGAAGGGGTAGGTGAAGGTTCCACCCGGCACACCGTCGCAGCCGGTCGCGAACGACGACTCGAGAACGCCCGAACGCGTGGTCGCATCCCAGACATAGACGTCGCGCGTCGGTATCACGGGGCCGTAGTAGACGTTCCCGCATCGCAGACCGTCCGGCACGTCCACCGTGAGCGTGTACCGCCCATCGGCCAACCGAGCATCGCCGCTGTACGGGAACGCCTTCGCGATGGGTTGCGGGATGGCTTGAATGTGTAGGCACTCACCCGGGCAGCGGGAGATGGCCCATAGCCACGTGTGGAAGTCGTACCGCCCCTGGATCACCAAATGGAAATTGCCGTAGGAAGTGTCGGCCTGCGCAGCGCCGGGGGTCACCAGGGCCGCGACAGTCAGGACGACGCCCAACAGTGCGGCTCTCACGGCACCTCCGAGCGGTCGGGCAGGGTCACGGGCATAACCATCGTCGGCGATGTCGCCGCCCGTGCCGCAGGGCTATCCCGGTGGACGGAACAACTCCTTGACCCGGTCGCACTCCGTATCGAGCGTCGCTAGAACGTGTCCTTCGGTCTCCTGCTCGGTTCTGAACCCCGGGACGCATGAAACCTCGTTACAGCCAGCTGGTTCGGCGATAGCATCGGATGCGGTGACGCAGCCGACCGCCAGCAAGACAGCGATCCCGGCGGTGACCGCGAATCTCACCGCCACACCGTGTCAGTGATTCTCGAACGGACCGAGTCGTTTCCCGCTGAGCGGGCGGCTCGTCAAGTAGCTGCCCATTCCGGCCATACTTTGAGCTGTCGGCGGCTACCAGGTGAGGAGCAGGCATGCGGATCTCCGGAGCAGCGGGGGCGGCCGTGGCGTCGGTCATGGGCGCCATGGCGCTCATATCCGCGCCCCCCACCTACGCCTCCAATGAGGAGTGGGGTCTCAACGGCACCTACATCGCCACGTCGAACGGCGAGTGGTCCAGAACAAACGAGGTGTTCCGCGAACAGGCGAGCCTACGAAGCGTATGGACCATCTCGACGGAATGCAGCTATCCCACAGAATGCACCGGCACTGTTTCCAGCGATTTCGGTTGGACAGCACCGATCTACAAGACGGGCGGCATGTGGTACGTCAAACACACCGTCCCGGACTGGGTGCCCTGCCCCGATGGCACGACAGCACCGGGATTGCAGGTGTTCCGGTTCGTGCCGGTCGTCGAAGACGGCAGCATGACCGATCCCACGTCGACGACGCTGGCGGGCGAGGATCAGACGACCGGACCGAGCGGCGCGTGCGGCGTGAGCAAGGCGGTGTTCATCAACATGCCGTTCAAGCTCGTCAAGACCGACGCCTGATCCTCACCTCGATGTCACATAAAAGTCCCGCCACGACCGCGGACCGGCGGTCGCCGCGAGGTCTGCCTGGCGGAACACCTTTCCCTCCGGGGTGGCGTACTGACCCGTTTGAGGGTCATACGTGGCGAACGCCACCGCCGGGCGGTCAGCTGCAGTCGGCCCGAACGCACTCGGGGCAACGGCGGGTGGAGAAATCGGCGCGGGTGCCGGTCTCGGCGGGGCAGCAGGTGGCATCGGCGTGCCCTCCACCGGCGCGTGAATACGCTCACCGAAGTCCACCCGATCTTCTGGCAGGATGCCCTGGGCGATCAGATTGGGGTCGACCGGGTAGGGACCAAGCACGTGCTGGCGCATCGCGAGTGGTTCGAAGGGCTTGTCGCTCTTGCATTGCTCGACGGTCGCCGCGCGCTTCCCGGGCTGTCCCATGCAAGGGTAATTTCTGGCGCCACGGACACCGATCGGCGAATCCTGCGGCAGCTTGCAGTACAGGCCCTCCGGGGTGTCGACGATCGTCTCGTCCTCCGGCGATCGCCACATGTTTGGCGGCAGGAAGCCAACCGTGCATGCGGGTGGGTCGTTCATCACCGCCGTGAAGTCGCCCAACGCCATACCCGTCGGATTGTTCCGGGAGACGCCGACCGTCTGGGTCGCAGCGACATACGGCGGGAACAGCACGAGAAGTTGCTCGAGCGAGGCGTTGTAGGTCACGCCCACCTCCCCGATCGCGGTGAGGTTCGCCAGCAGGACCGGCAGGGTGGCTTTCACGTCGTTGAACAACCGTGACGCCTCATCCGCCGCACCTGGTCCGATGTCGAGAATGGTCCGTAGCTGTGGGTCGTTGGCCTCGAGTTGCGCGGTGATTCCTGCGACGCTGCGCGCCCAGGTCCTGATGGCGTCCGCGGACTGCGCTTGGCCTTCCAGTAGCGGCCGACTGTCGTCGATCAACGCCCGGGTACGGTCGGCGACCGCGTTCGTGTCAGCGACGACCGTGGCCGACGAGTCCACTAGTGAGCCGAAGTCGTAGCCGGCACCGTTGAGGCCCTTGAAGGACTCGTCAAGCAGATCACTGATCCGGTCCTTGGGAATGCTGTCGATCAGCGCGCTGGCCTGATCGAGCATCGGGCCGACCGCCTGCGGAATCGTCGTGTGCTGCTTCGGAATGACGGAACCGTCCTGGAGGTAGGGACCGCTCGCGTCGTCAGGATTCAGGTCGACGTATTGCTCGCCGACTGCCGAGACGCTGCGCACATCCGCTCGGGTATCCGCCGGGATTTTCGGCGACGTCGCGAGCGAGAGCGTGGCGACGGCGCCATCCCGGGTGGGCCGCACTTCGAGAACCTTTCCGACCTGAACGCCGCGATAGGTCACGTTGGAAAACCGGTACAACCCTCCGGTGGCGGGCAATTCGAGCTTCACCGTGATCCGCCCGACTCCAAGCAAGGTCGGGACTTGCATGTAGCTGAACACCATCACCGCCATGCCGACCACCGACGCGATGGTGAAGATGATCAGCTGGTTCCTCACGAAGCGGGTGAGCATCAGTTGCCTCCCTCACCGGGCACGGGTCCTGGCGACGCTGGTGCCGGCAGCACGTTGTGGTCCGGTACGGGCCCGGGGGCGGCACCCGCCGCGTGTTCCGTCAGCTCTGAATCTTTCCCCGGCTGCGGTGCTTCCAGCAGAGGTGGAATATCGGCCACCTCTGTTGGCGCGGGTGTGATCGGCGCGTTCAACGGGTCGAGGGTGTAGGTCAGATACCAGGGGTCGCCCGGCGCGGGGACCATCGGCGCGCCCTCCTGCCCCCATCGCGTGCCAAGGAACAGGCCCCGCTTGAGCCGTGGGATGGTGAAGTCGAAGACGATGAACTGGTTCATGTAGTCGCCGCGAATAGCACGGTCGATGAAGCTCTGCGTGTAGGGAAAAGTCGGCGCATACGACAGCACGGTGCCCAGATTCGGCCCTACATCGGCGAGCGCACGCAACGTCGGCTCGAGATTCTCCAGATTGCGCACGATGTCGGCCTGCGAGTCGTTGATCAGCCCGGTGGCGGTGTCGCTGAACCGTCGTAGTTTGTCCAACGCCTCGGTGATTCGCGGCCGCTCCCTGATCAGGGTGTCCAGGGCGGGCGGAATCCGTTGCAGTGCAGAGCTGATCACATCGCGCTGGTCGGCGAACGTCGAAGACATCCGGTTCATCGCCGAGATCGACGCGTTGATGTCGTTGCGCTGGGTGTCGAGCATGCCGACGAAGTCGTTGAGCCGGATCAACAGACTCCTGATCTCGCTCTCGCGTCCGTTGAGCGCAGCGTTGAACTCTCGGACGATGTCGCCAACCTGCCCGAGTCCCCCACCGTTGACCACGACTGACAGCGACGACAACGTCTGCTCGGTCGACGGGTAAGTCGACGACTGGTTCAGCCCGAGGGTCGCACCCCGCTCCAGCCTGCCGGTCGGCGCCTGACCCGGTGGCGGGTTCAACGCCAGGTGCATCGAGCCGAGCAGGCTCGTCTGTCCGACCGTGGCCACCGCGTTCGCCGGAATGACGGCGTCGGGGCGTACCGACACCTCGACATCGGCGGTGAAGTTGCGGACCCGCATTCCGCTGACCGAACCGACGACGACGTCACCGATCATGACCGGTGAGTTCGGCTCGAGCGTACCGACATTGGCCAGCGTGATGTGGTAGACGACGGCGTCCGGGCCGCGGCCCACGGTGCCCGGCAGCGGCAGCGAGTTCAGCCCGTCAAACGAGCATCCGGTCGCCGTCAGGGCGATACAAGCCGCGGTCAGCACCAGACGACGCAGCGGTTTCCACGCGTTCACGACGGCTCCCCTACCGCCGGCGGTGGGCCTGGCGGCATTGCCGACGTCTCGGCCGGTAACAGCATGTCCTGCAGACTCTTTGGTTCCGAAGCGCGCGCTGCGGGCGGCGGTCCGGGTGGAATCGGCGCACCCGGGAACAACGCCGGTTGCGGCGAGGCGGGCAGTCCGTTCGGAACGTAGGCCCCGGACGGACCGGGCGGTGTCCCCCAGCCTGCCGGGGGTGGCACGTCGCCGGCGCCGGTGTAGGCCGACACCACCGGCGAGATCTCGGGCGGCAGCGGTGCGCCGCCGGCGCCACCCGGCGCCAGGTCCGGGTCGGAGTACACGAGATTGTCTGGGCTCGGCGACTTTTGCAGGTAGGCGTTGACCGGCATCGGAAGGTAGTTGAAGTTGAGCAGGCGCAGCGCCGGCCCCAGGTACTGGGCGCAGAGCTTGGCGGATTCCGGTGCGGTGGCGTTCTTCACGGCCGCGATCGACGAGCAGATGAGCTGCACGGGGTTGGAGAAGTTCGACATCGCAAAGGCGCCGATCATGGTCCCGGTGTCGGGGTTGTAGATGTTGTAGCCGTTGCCGATCGCGTTAGGCGCAACGTGCAGCAGGTTTTCCAATGTCAGTCGGTTGTCCGCGAGGTTCTGGGTGACGGCGGCCAACCGCTGGATCTGTTCGGCGGTCTGATTCCGGCTGCCTTCGATGAACCGCTTCACCTCACCGACCGCCTCCGACAGGTTGGTCAGCGCAGCGTCGAGGTCCGACCTGCTGGCGTCCACCACGCTGGCGACCGTGGCCAGCCGGTCCTGGAACTGCACAATCTCAGTGTTGCTGTCGCGCAACGCCGTCACGAACGTTTCAAGGTGCTTGATGATGTCGACGATGTTCCCGCTGCCGTCGGCCAGGATCCGGCCGACTTGCGACAGCTGCCGGATGGTCTCACGCAATCTGTCCCCATTGCCGTCCATCGCGTTGGCGGCGCTGTCGATGAACCGCGAGACAGATGTGCCGGACACACCCGCTTGAGGACCCAGTTCCGTTGCCAGCCGCGTGAGTTGGTCCTTGACCTCATCCCATTCCACAGGCACCGCGGTGCGGTCGACGCCGATCACAGCGCCGTCGGGCATGGTCGGCCCGCTGGTCTCATAGGCGGGCGCAAGTTGTACGTACCGCGCCGAAACCAGGTTCTGGGCCACGATGACCGCCTTGGCGTCGGCGGGGATCGGGACGTCGCGGTCGACCGAGAGCCGCATCCGGGCCTGCGCCCCGTCCGGTTCGATGGATTCGATCCTGCCCACTTCGACGCCGGCGACCCGCACCTCGTCGCCGGGATAGATCGCGGTCGCCGAGGTGAAGTATGCCGTGATGGTCCTCGGCGCGAAGAAGACGTGGTGCACCACCAACGCCGAACCCGCGACCAAGAGGCCGGCCAGCGCCACCAGCAGTACAGCCTTCAGCCGTCTACGGCCGGTCATCGCGACCCTCCCGGAATACCGTTGTTGGGGAACGGGAATTCGGCACGCGGTCCGGCGTTGTCCGGCGGCTGACCAGCATTGACACCGCGCCGATAGCCCCAGATGTAGTCCAGGAACGGTTGCAGCGCCTGACCGGGCAGCAGGTTTCCGACGAACGCGTTGTAGTAGAAACCGTTGTTGACCGCTTCCCCCTGGGTGACCTGGTATTTGGCCAGACCGTCGAGCGCCTTGACGATGTTGTCGCGGTTGCGTTCCAGCATCTCGTAGACGGAGTTCAGCTTCTCCAGGGTCGGTGCGAGTTCCTGCTCGTTGTCGTGCACCATGCCGGTCAAGTGTTGGGCGACCGCCGAGGTGTTGGCCAGCAGCGTGACGATCGCGTACCGACGCGCCTTTAGAACCCCCATGAAGTCGTTGGCATTGAGTATCAAGGTGTTGAGTTGCTCACTGCGTTCGGACAGCACAGCTGTGACATCGGCGGCGCTGTCGAGAAGCTTGCCCAGTGTTCGGTCACGCCCGTTCAGCGAGTGGGACAACCGGCTCAAGCCGTCGAAGGTCGGTCCCAGTTGAGGGGCGATCCGATCGATCGTCTCCGACAGCGTGTCCAGCGAGTGGTTCAGCGACACGGTGTCCGTCGCGGCGGTGTTGTTCGTGAACTCGCTGACTGCGTCGGCCAACGTGTACGGCGACGCCGTCCGCGACAGCGGTATCACGTCCGAGGGGTCCATCCGGCCATCTCCGGCGGGCTCCAGGGTCAGCATCCGCTCGCCGAGCAACGTCCCGGTGCGGATGTGGGCGGTGGTTTGCGAGCCAAGTCGCACCCCGCTGTCGATATTGAAGGTGATCAGCGCTTTACCCTTGCTCAACGCGACGTCGGTTACCGAACCCACTTTCATGCCGGACACTTTCACGTCGTTGGCAGACGTCAGCCCGCCCGCCTCGACGAACAGCGCCTGATACTTGATCGAAGTGGCCAGCGACCACAACCGTTCGGGCTGCAGCCCGATGGCGATGACGAGGACAATGAGCACCACGCCGATGAAACCGGCCCGGGCAAGCGACGATCCACGATATTTGAGCATCAGGGCTCCCCACACCTTCCGGTGTTCTGGATGATCCACGGGAAGTAGGCGGTGCGGCCCTGCAGATCGGTCACCCGCACCGACAAGCCGCATAGGTATTGGTTCAGGAAGCTGCCGTAGGCGCCGAGCCGGACCAGCTTCTTGTAGTTCTGCGGCGCCTTCTGCAGGGAAATGTCCAGCAGCGGTTTGTCTTTCTCTAGCAGCGGAGCGACCCGGCTGAGCTGATCGACGCCGCCGGCCAGCGGCGGGCGCGCCTGGGAGAGGAGGTCCGCGAGCGACGCAGCGCCGTTGTCAAGGGCTGTGATCGCCTCGCCGATCGGGTCGCGGTCGGCCGCCAGTCCGGAGATCAGCTGCTCCAAGCGGTCGACTGCGCCGGAGAACTTGTCGCCGTCCTTGGCGATGGTCGCCATCACCGCGTTGAGATTGTCGATCAACTGCCGGACCGTCTGGCCGTTGTCGGCGATCGCGTTGGTGAACGACGACGTCTTGGCGAACAGAGCCTCCACGTTGCCGCTCTGCCCTTGCAGGATCTGGATCAGCGAGTTCGTCAACGCGTTGACATCCTGCGGATTCAGGCCCCGGATAACGGGTTTCAGCCCGCCGAGCAGCAGGTCGAGATCCAGCGCGGGTTCGGTGCGCTCGCGCGGAATCCGCGTTCCCGGCGGCTGAATCTTGGTCGAGCCGGGCCCGTCGAGGAGTTCCAGGTACCTGTCCCCCACCAGGTTGAGGTAGCGGACCGCCGCCTTGATGCCAGTCGTGAGCACGACGTCGGGCGAGGCGTCGAATTCGACTACCACCGTATTGTCCGGTTGCAGTGCGACTTCGTTGACGGTTCCGACCCTGATCCCCGAAACCCGCACCGAGTCACCGCGCTTCAGGCTGGACACATCAGTGAACTCAGCGGAGTAGCCGTGGGAGGGCCCGCTACGGTACTGCCCGAAGATGACGAACAGGGCGGCGGTCAGGACCAGCATCACGACTACGAAAGTGCCCAGCTTCAGGGCGGTCCCCACATCCCTCATCCCGGCATACCCGTCTGTGCGGTGTTGCGGGGCGGGCCGTCAATCGGTCCGAAGAGAGCCTGCTTCAAGGCATCGGAATTGAGCAGAATGCCTTGGTTTCCGTACTGCGCGCGATTGGCGTCGATGTCGGTGACGACGTACGGCGCACGGGTCTCGTATCCGATGTCGGGCAACCCGCCGCACTGGGGCCCGCCGGTCGCTGCAACCTTCGGCAGGTTTCCCGGGTACCGATAGCGTTCGGAGCCGAGCACGAACGAGTCGAGCAGCATCACACCGGGAACCGGCGACGGCGGTGCGGTCGCCAGCGGGACCATACCGGCCAGAGCGCAGTTCAGTGCCGCATTGTATTCGTTGGTCAGGTCGGTGGTAGGCACCAGCAGACGCATGACATCGGTGATCTGCTGTCGGTTCCCGGCGATCACCTCGTTTCCGATTTCAGCGAACCCGATGGTGCTCAACAGTAAGACGTCCAAGTCCCGCTGTCTTTCGACAATGGTGTCGCTGAGCCGGCTGGCGCTGTCGGCGATGGTGACCAGATCGGGTGCTGCATCGGCGTAGGCGTTGAGCACGCGCGGCGCCAGCGCGATGTCGGCACTCAGGTTGTCCAGGCTCGGGTTGAGCTTGGCCAGCATCGCCTCCATATCCGACAACATCTGGCCGAACTTCTCTCCGCGGCCGTTGACCGCCGAGGCGAATGCGCCCAATGTCTCGTTCAGCTTGGCCGGTTCGATCTTGGACAGCATGGCGACGAGTTGCTCGAAGATCGTGTTGATCTCGACGGTGACATGCTCGGCATCGAGGATCTGGCCGGCGCGCAGCGACTGTGGCGACGGGTCCTCCGGCGCGATCAGCGCGACGAACTTCGCACCGAAGACCGTCGACGACGAGATATCGGCGCGCACATTTGCCGGGATCAGTTCCATTGCCGACGGTTCCATGGCGAGGTGCAGCGCGGCCTTGCCGTCGGGCAGCGATTCGACAGCCTGCACCGTGCCCACCTGTGCGCCGTGCAACTTCACCCGGGCATCCGGGTTCATCACCAAGCCGGCGCGGTCGGCGATCACGGTGACCGGCTCGGTGTCGGTCAGGCTCCCCCGAAACAGCGCCACCGTAAGGGCGACGAGCGCCCCGACTGCCAGGATCGCGGCGAGTCCAGCCAAGGGCCGGCCATAATCGCGGGCAGCCGGATCACCCTGTGGCGCTCGTTCATTCATCGTCAACCTCTTCCCTAACCGGACAGGTTGAAGTTGCCGTTGGAACCGTAGACGGACAGCGATACCAGCAGGGTGACCGAGACGACGACCACCAGTGAGGTGCGCACCGCGTTGCCGACCGCCACACCCACACCGGAGGGCCCGCCGGAGGCGAAGTAGCCGAAGTAGGTGTGGATCAACAAGATTGTGATCGCCATCAGCACCGCCTGCAGAAACGACCACAACAAATCGATCGGATTCAAGAAGGTGTCGAAGTAATGGTCATACAGCCCCCCGGACTGACCGAACAACACCACCGTGGTGAACTGGCTGGCCACAAACGACAAGATCACCGCGATCGAATACAACGGCGTGATCGCCACCATGCCCGCCACGATGCGCGTGGAGACCAGATACTCCACCGGCCGAATCGCCATCGACTCCAACGCATCGATCTCCTCGTTGATCCGCATCGCACCCAACTGCGCGGTCACCCCGGCGCCAAACGTGGCCGCCAACCCGATCCCGGCCACCACCGGTGCGGCGATGCGCACATTGATGAACGCCGCCAAAAACCCCGTCAACGCCTCGATACCGATATCGCCCAACGACGAATACCCCTGCACCGCCAACGTGCCACCAGCGGCCAGCGTCAAGAAACCGACGATCGCCACCGTGCCGCCGATCATCGCCAGCGTGCCCGCCCCCATGGAGATCTCGGCGATCAACCGCACGACTTCTTTACGGAAGTGCATGGCGGCATGCGGCACACCAGCCAAGGCGCGTCCGTAGAACAGGATGTGGTCGCCAAGACGTGAGAGCAGATCAATCGGGCGCCGAGCCTGACGGCTGAACCGCGGATACGTCGTGCGCAGAATCGTTGTGGTGCCCATCGAAGCCCCGCTAGCCCGTCGTCATCCGGATACCGATGGCCGTGACGACCACGTTGATCACGAACAACGCCATGAACGCATAGACCACCGTCTCGTTGACCGCGTTACCCACCGCCTTGGCTCCACCCCCGGTGATCGTCAACCCCCGAAAACAGGCCACCAGCCCGGCGATCAACCCGAACAGCGCCGCCTTCACGCACGAGATGATCACCTCGGGCACCCCCGTCAACAGCGTGATCCCCGCCGCGAACGCGCCCGGGTTCACATCCTGAATGAACACCGAAAACGTGTAACCACCCAGGATCCCGATGATCACCACCAAGCTGTTGAGCAACAACGCCACCAGCCCTGAGGCCAGCATCCGAGGTGTCACCAACCGCTGCACCGGGTTGATGCCCAGCACCTCCATCGCGTCGATCTCCTCGCGGATCGTGCGCGACCCCAGATCAGCACACATCGCCGTGGCCCCCGCCCCGGCCACGATCAACACCGTCACGATCGGACCCACCTGCGTCACCGCACCGAACGCCGCACCCGCACCGCTCAGATCGGCAGCCCCCAACTCCCGCAACAAGATGTTGAGCGTGAAACTGACCAACACCGTGAACGGAATCGCGACCAACAATGTCGGCGCCAACGACACCCGCGCAATGAACCAGCACTGCTCCAAAAACTCACGCCACTGAAACGGCCGACGAAACACAAACCGCACCGCATCCGCCGACATCGCGAACAACGCCCCGACGGCCTGCATCGGACCCGCCAAATTCCGCAACGGCGGCAGACCCGCAGACCACCGCTCCGGTGCCTCAATCGCCATGGCGCATCATCGGGTCTCCTAGTACGCATCGGCCGGCGCCGGCCGATGTCTCGACGGCCAAGCGTCGCAGTGAATCACCGAGTGCTGCGGTGAGCGTCCCGCTTACCGGGACGACCGATGAGCGGAACGGGGTGTCGGTGCAGTGGCCGTCCGTGGCAGGCTGACACCGTGACCGAACCCGCCGCTTCCATCGCCCACGCCGAGACCAACCTTCGCGAACAGACAACGCCCGCAGGGGTGCTGCGGTACTACGACGTCGGTGACGGCCCCGCGCTGCTGTTTCTCCACGGCTCCGGTCCCGGTGTCACCGGGTGGCGCAACTTCCGTGGCGTGCTACCGGCGTTCGCCGAGCGATACCGCTGCCTGATCCTGGAGTTCCCCGGCTTCGGGGTCAGCGATGATTTCGGTGGCCACCCGATGATCACGGCGCAGGGCGCGGTCGTACCGTTCCTCGACGCGCTCGGGGTCGACCGCGTCGACATCGTCGGCAACTCCATGGGTGGCGGCGTCGGGATCAACTTCGCGATCAACAACCCTGACCGCATCGCACGGCTGGTCACGATCGGCGGGATCGGCACCAACATCTTCAGCCCCGGCCCCAGCGAGGGAATCCGACTGCTGCAGGAGTTCACCGAAGAGCCCACCCGCCAACGGCTGGTCGACTGGCTGAACTCGATGGTCTACGACCAGTCGCTGGTCACCGAGGAGTTGATCGACGAACGCTGGCGCCTGGCAACCGATCCGGAGACGTTGACGGCCGCCCGGCGCATGTACGGCAAGGCGGCTTTCGCGCAGATGATGGCGTTCATGCGCAGCAGTGACGCGCCGCTGCCGTGGGCGCAGATGCACAAAGTCGCCGCGCCCACGCTGCTGACGTGGGGGCGCGACGACCGGGTCAGTCCGCTTGATATGGCGTTGATTCCGATGCGCACCATCCCCAACGCCGAACTGCACGTGTTCCCCAACTGCGGGCACTGGGCGATGATCGAGGCCAAGGCGGCGTTCGAGAGCGCCGTGCTGGCATTTTTGGCTCGTGAGTGAGTGCGCCTACGATTTCAGCAGAGCAAAACCCTTGTAGCCGGCAGCTGCGACCTCGGCGCAGATATCGAGGTAGGCGGCGAAACCCCCGATGAACAACATGAATCCGCGTGGTTTTCCGGGCACGTTGGCACCCATGTACCAGGAATCGGCCTTCGGGAAAAGCGTTGCCTCCGCACGCTGGTCGAGCTCGGCAGCCCAGTTGTCGACGGCATCGGCAGTCGCCTCGATCGCGTTATAGCCGTGGTCGTCGAGATAGCCGATGGCGTCGGCGATCCAGTTCACGTGGGCCTCGGCGTGCAGCACCATGTTCGCGAGCACGGCGGGCGCGCCGGGACCCGAAACCAGGAACAGGTTCGGGAAGCCGTCCACGCCGAGCCCGAGATAGGTGCGCGGTCCGTCGGCCCAGTCGTCACGCAGCTTTTCGCCGCCGCGGCCGACGATGTCGATCTTCGCCAGTGCACCGGTCAGCGCGTCGAAGCCGGTGGCGAGAACGACGGCGTCCACGTCGTAATGCGCGTCGGTGGTATTGATGCCGTCAGTGTCGATGGACACGATGGGCGTCTGCCGCACGCTCACCAACTTCACATGCGGCGCGTTGAATGTCTGAAAGTAGTTGGTGTCGGTACAGATCCGCTTGGTGCCGATGGGATGGTCATTTGGGATGAGGCGTTCGGCGACCTCGGGGTCGTCGATTACCGCACGCACCTTCTGCTCGTAGAACTTTCGGGCCTCCTCATTGGCAGCCATATCGATCATCTGGTCGCTGAACGTCTTCGAGAACAGCACACCACCGAGCTGCCAGCGCTTCTCGAACGCGGACCAGCGTTCCTCGGGCGTGACTTCCATCGTGCGCTTCGGGTGGGCGGTGTGCGGTGAACCACCGCCGCTGCGCCACGACAGCCGTCGGCGTTCGGCGTATGTCGCCTTGATCTGCGCGCGATCCTCATCGGTCAGTGGCCGGTTCCCGGCCGGCACACTGTAATTCGGCGTCCGCTGGAAGACATAGAGCTTTTCGGCCTGCTCGGCGATCAGCGGAATCGACTGTATGCCCGACGATCCGGTACCGATCACCGCAACGCTTTTACCGGTGAAGTCCACGGGTTCGTGCGGCCACTGGGCGGTGTGGTACAGCTTGCCCGCATAGCTGTCCAGGCCGGCAAAGTCGGGCGTCAACGCCGCCGACAGCGGGCCCGTGGCCATCACACAGAACCGCGCGCTGAGGACCTCGTCGGCATCGGTCGTCACTGTCCAGCGGAGGCCGTCCTCGTCGAGAACCGCCGAGGTGACTCTCGTATTGAACGTGATGCCGTCCCGCAGGTCCAGTTTGTCGGCAACCCAGTTCAGATAGCGCAGGATCTCACCCTGCGTGGCGTACTTCTCCGACCAATCCCATTGCTGCTCGAGTTCGGTCGAAAACGAGTAGCAGTAGTCGACGCTCTCCACGTCGCAGCGCGCCCCGGGATAGCGGTTGTAGTACCACGTCCCACCGATCTCCGGTGCCGCCTCGAACACCCGCACTGACAGGCCCTGCGACCGCAGCTTGTGCAGGGCGTACAGGCCGGCGAATCCCGCGCCGACCACGACGGCGTCCACGGAGCGTTCCTCGGAGATACTCACAGCGCCACGTTAAGCCGTCGAACATCGGTCGGCGGTCGATCTCCCGGTGACCGGACAACTGCGAGGCCGTCCGGGAAACGCAGCCCGCTGACCGGGATTCCGTCCCGTTCGCGCGCCGGTTGCGGTAGACCATCAAGTGCAGCCACACAGTAAGGACACCAGCATGAGCGAGCGCGTACTCGACCGGGTGATGGAACTGGCCGACCAGTTCAAGGAGCAGGCCGCCGAAGCCGAGAAGATCGGCAAGCTGCCCGACGCAACGGTCAAGAGCATGAAGGCCATCGGCTCCATTCGCCTCCTGCAGCCCAAGAAGCACGGCGGCTACGAGGCGCACCCCCGCGAGTTCGCCGAGACCGTGATGGCCACGGCGGCCCTGGATCCGGCAGCCGGCTGGATCAACGGGGTGGTGGGCGTGCACCCCTATCAGCTCGCCTACGCCGATCCGCGGGTCGGGCAGGAAGTCTGGGCCGACGACATCGACACGTGGATGGCGTCGCCGTACGCGCCGCAAGGCGTGGCCACGCCGGTCGACGGCGGCTACATGTTCACCGGCCGGTGGCAGTTCAGTTCCGGTACCGATGCGTGCGACTGGATCATCCTGGGCGCGATGCTCGGGGATGCCGACGGCAAACCGTTGATGCCACCGCAGATGCTGCACATGATCCTGCCCCGATCGGACTACCAGATCGTCGAGGACTCCTGGGACGTGGTCGGGTTGCGCGGCACCGGTTCCAAAGACGTCATCGTCAAAGACGCGTTCGTTCCGGCGTACCGGACGATGGACGCGACGAAGGTGATGGACGGAACCGCCCAGCGCGAAGCCGGCATGACCGAACCGCTGTACCTGATGCCGTGGTCGACGATGTTCCCGCTCGGCATCTCGGCCGCGACGATCGGCATCGCCGAGGGCGCGCTGGCCGCACACCTGGACTACCAACGCGAGCGGGTGGGCGCTACCGGGACGGCGATCAAAGACGACCCGTACGTCATGTACGCCATCGGCGAGGCCGCCGCCGACATCAACGCCGCGCGCCAGGAGCTGCTGGCCAACGCCGACCGCATCTACGACATGGTCGCCGCGGGCAAGGAGGTCAGCTTCGAGGACCGCGCCGCCGGCCGCCGCACGCAGATACGGGCGGTGTGGCGCGCCGTATCGGCGGTGGACGAGATCTTCGCGCGTTCTGGGGGTAACGCCGCACGCATGGACAAGCCGTTGCAGCGGTACTGGCGAGATGTGCACGTCGGCCAACTGCACGCCATTCACGTCCCCGGCACGGTGTTTCACGCCTCGGCGCTGAGCGCTTTGGGTGTGGACCCGCAGGGTCCGCTGCGGGCGATGATCTGATGAGCGATCTGAAAAGTCTCGGGTACGTCAAAATCCAAGCCGCCGACATCGAACGCTGGCGCCACTTCGCGTTTGGGGTGCTCGGCTTCGCCGAGGGCTCCGGCCCGGACGGCGATGCGCTGTATCTGCGCATGGACGAGCGCGCCGCTCGCATCGTCGTGGTGCCCGGCGACGTCGACAAGATCGTCACCGTCGGTTGGGAAGTCCGTGACCAGGCGGCGCTGACCCGGGTCACGGCGGCTCTCGAGGACGCAGGCGTACCGGTGAAGGAACTATCACCGGCGGAGGCCGACGCCCGCCGCGTCGAGGAGGTGATCGCGTTCGACGACCCGGCCGGCACCTCCACCGAGGTCTTCCACGGCGCCGTACTCGACCACAGCCCTGTGGTGACGCCGTTCGGCGCGCGGTTCGTCACCGGCGACCAGGGACTCGGCCACGTCGTACTACCGGCCCTCGACGTGCCCGGGCTCTTCCAGTTCTACACCGAGGTCCTGGGATTCAAGTCCCGCGGGGCGTATCGGGTGCCCACTCCGCCGGAGTTCGGGCCGCTGCGTGTCCGCTTCCTCGGTATCAACGAACGCCACCACAGCCTGGCGATCTGTCCGGCGATGACGCTGCGCGACCCGGGCCTGATCCACCTGATGGTGGAGGTCGACAGCCTCGATGCGGTCGGACAGGCGCTCGACCGCGTGAACAAGGACGGGTTCCAGTTGTCCTCGACACTGGGCAGACACACCAACGACAAGATGGTGTCGTTCTACGTGCGCGCACCCGGCGACTGGGACATCGAGTTCGGCACGGACGGGATGCGGGTCGACGAAACCTATTACACGGCTGAGGAAATAACCGCCGACAGTTACTGGGGCCACGAGTGGGTGTCCGACCTGCCGGCCGCGATGCGCCCGTGAGCGGCGACCCCACTCCGGTGCCGGCGTCGGATGTCTCGCGGTGGGATGAGGAGGCGGACGTCGTCATAGCCGGGTTCGGTGTGGCCGGCGCGGCCGCCGCGGTGGAAGCGGCTCGTGCCGGCGCCGATGTCCTGGTGCTCGAACGCACCGGCTCGTGGGGCGGCGCGGCATCGATGGCGGGCGGTTTCATCTATCTCGGCGGTGGCACACCGATTCAAAAGGTCTGTGGTTTCGAGGATTCCGCTGCCAATATGGCCGCCTTCCTCAACGTGGCGATGGGGCCCGGTGCCGACGAGAAACGCATCGCCGACTACTGCGACGGCAGCCTCGAGCATTTCGACTGGCTCGTCGGCTGCGGCGTGCGATTCAAACCGGAGTTCTTCGGCGAACCCGGCTGGGAGCCCATGGGTGACCAGGGACTGATGTACAGCGGCGGGGAGAACTCCCATCCCTTCAACACCATCGCCACGCCGGCCCCACGCGGACATGTCCCGCAGATGTCGAACAAGAAGCAGGGCGAGGCCAGCGCCGGCTACATGCTGATGAAACCGCTGGTGGAAACGGCCGAAGCGGCGGGGGCGCGAGCGATCTACGACGTTCGCGTACAGCGGTTGATCGTCGAGGCCGACGGCCGGGTGGTTGGCGTGTGCGCGCGTCGATACGGCGACCAGATCGCCGTGCGGGCGCGCCGCGGCGTGGTGCTGGCCATGGGCAGTTTCGCCTACAACGAGGCGATGGTCGCGCAGTACGCCCCACGCATCGCCGGGCGCCCCGCCGCCTCGATCGAACAGCATGACGGTCAGGCCATCCGCATGGCGCAGGCACTGGGCGCCGACCTCGCCCACATGGACGCGACCGAGGTCGCGATCTTCATCGATCCGCAGCAGTTGGTCCGCGGAATCCTGGTCAACGTTCGCGGGCAGCGCTACGTCGCCGAGGACACCTACCCCGGCCGGGTCGGTCAACTCACGCTTTACCACCAGGACAACACCGCTTACCTGATCATCGACGGTGATGCCCAGGAAGAGGCGATGGCGTCGCTGTCACCACAACTGATGATGCGTCCGGCCAACTGGGTGTGCGAGACAGTCGCCGAACTCGAGGCCGAGATCGGGCTGCCGCCGGGGGCTCTTCAGGCGACGGTGTCGGCGTACAACGCCGGCGCGGCGGCGGGCGAAGATCTGCTTCTTCGCAAGAAGCCCCAGTGGGTGCGGCCGATCGGCACCCCGGTCGGCGCGATCGACTTGCGCGAGAGCACGGGCGGATTCACGCTGGGCGGGCTGCTGACATCGCTGGGGTCCGAGGTGCTGCACGTTAGCGGCCAACCCATCCCCGGCCTGTTCGCCGCGGGGCGGTGCACCGCGGGCCTTGCGGCCTGGGGCTACGCCAGCGGTATCTCGCTCGGCGACGGCAGTTTCTACGGCCGCCGCGCCGGGCTGAACGCAGCCGACGGGTAGTCCTGCAGGAACTGCCGTGTCCGCCGTTCCTATGGGACAGGATGGGTGGATGAAAGCGGTCAGCTGTGAGCAAGGGAATCTGTCGGTCGTCGACCTGCCGACGCCGGTACCGGCGCGCGGACAACTACTGCTCGAGGTGCGGCGGTGCGGCATCTGCGGATCCGACCTGCACGCCAAAGACCACGCCGGCGAACTGACCGGCGTGATGGACGAGATGGGTTACCGAGACTTCATGCGCCAGGACACCCCCGTCGTGTTCGGCCACGAGTTCTGCGGAGAAGTCCTCGAGCGAGGCCGCGGGACGAGCAGGCAGTTCAGGGTCGGCACACCGGTGGTCTCCTTTCCGTTGCTGCGCGCCTCGGGCGGGGTGCACATGACCGGATTGTCGCCGTTGGCACCCGGTGCCTACGCCGAGCATGTGCTCGCCGAAGGGGCGCTGAGCTTTGTCATCCCGAACGGTCTGAGCCTGGACACCGCGGCGCTCACCGAACCCATGGCGGTCGCCCTGCATGCCGTGCGCCGCAGCGAGATTCGCAAACGCGATGTCGCGATCGTGATCGGATGCGGACCGGTCGGGCTCGCGGTGATCTGCCACCTGAAGGCGCTCGGCGTACACACGATCGTCGCGAGCGACTTCTCGGTGACGCGCCGCGACATGGCGTCCCGATGTGGAGCGGACATCGTGGTAGACCCCGCCGACGAATCTCCATATGCGGTCGCCGGTCAGTCGGGCGCCATCGTCGAGGCTCCCCAGTTGTTCGAGCTCGGCGTCGGCGCGATGGAAAAGCTGCGCCGCCTGCCCGGTTGGTCACATCTGTATCGGATCGCCGACACCATCGGTGCGACGGCGCCCAAGCGTCCGGTGATCTTCGAGTGCGTCGGCGTGCCCGGGATCATCGACGGAATCGTCGGCGCCGCACCCCTGCAGTCGCGCGTCATCGTCGCCGGCGTCTGCATGGGCACCGACCAGCTGCGGCCGGCCATGGCCATCGGCAAAGAGATCGACATGCGCTTCGTGTTCGGTTACACCCCACTGGAATTTCGCGACTCACTGCACATGCTCGCCGACGGCGAGGTCGACGCATCGTCGCTTGTGACCGGCACGGTCGGCCTCGATGGTGTCGCCCGCGCGTTCGAGGTGCTCGGCACCGCCGAAGCTCACGCCAAGGTGCTCATCGACCCGCAGAGCAACGCCGTCTCGCCTTAGCCGTGCCTTAGCCGGGTGATCGCACGCAACGGGTGCGTGCGATCAACCCGATAGAGGCCCGGTCGATGCGTGGACGAAGGCGTTTAGGTGACCGAAAGCAAATCGCCGTATTCGTGTGACAGCCCGCACAGTGGTGTGCTACAAATAGGCATATTCCTAATAGAAATATGTCTGGTAACGCTTTTGTCCGGAGGTGCCCCATGACATCGACTGTCGAAACTCCCAGTGCCGTCCTCGACCGGGTAGCGCTGGTCCTAGACGCATTCGACGGACCGGGCCGGTTGACGTTGGCACAGATCGTGCGCCGCACCGGCCTTCCCCGGTCGTCTGCGCACCGCATGCTCGAACGTCTCGTGCAACTGCGCTGGCTGCGGCGCAACGGCCGCGACTACGAACTGGGCATGCGGCTCGTCGAGTTGGGCTCGCTCGCCGTGCACCAGGATCGGCTGCACCGGGCGGCGGTACCTCTGCTGCACGACCTGCATCGCGCCACCGGTCTCGTCGTCCATCTCGCCGTCCTCGACGGCACGGACGTCGTGTACCTGGAGAAGATCGGTGACCGGATGGCCGCGGCGGTTCCCAGCCGCGTCGGCGCGCGTCACCCCGCCCACTGTTCGGCGGTCGGAAAGGCGATGCTCGCCTACGCCGAAGGCCTCGATTGTGAGGCAGTCGATTTCGGCAGCCGCCGCACCAAGTACTCGATTGGCTCGCCCGCTCAGCTGCGCAGCGAGCTGACCAAGGTGCATACCCACGGCATCGCGTTCGATCGTGAGGAGGCGCTGACCGGATTCGGTTGTGTCGCAGCGCCTATCGGAGGCGAGGGCGAGGCGGTCGCGGCAGTGTCGGTGTGTGGGCCGATGAACCGGATGATGTTCGACCAGCGCCTCGTCGCGCCGGTGCGGATGACCGCCATGGGAATCTGGCGCAACGCCGAGGACGGCCCGCAGTGGGTCGCTCCCACCCTGCAGCAGGTGCGCCCGCTGCGGGGGGGTCCCGCCCTGCGACCGGTTCCGACCCGTGAGCCGACGCTGCAATACGCGTAGACGATGACTCTCGATCCTCAGATCGCCGACGTGATCGAGTCGCTGGATGCCGGCTTCCCTCCGGTGCACACCATGACCGGCGCGCAGGCACGGGCGACGATCCGCTCGCGCTTCGTCGCCCCCACCGAGCCCGAAGCGATTGGAGAAATCCGCGAACTCACCGTCCCCGGTGACGACGCGTCAATTCCAGTCCGGGTCTACCGGCCCAGGTCGGCAGAGCGATTGCCCGTCCTGGTGTACGCGCACGGCGGCGGATTCGTGTTCTGCGACCTCGACAGCCACGACGCGCTGTGCCGGAGTCTCGCGAACCTCGTTCCGGCCGTTGTCGTCTCGGTGGATTACCGGCTGGCGCCCGAGGCTCGGTGGCCGGCCGCGGCAGAGGACATGTACGCCGCGACGCGATGGGTGGCCGACCACGCGGCCGATCTCGGCGGCGACCCGGACCGAATCGCCGTCGGCGGTGACAGCGCCGGCGGCAACCTCGCCGCCGTCACCGCGGTGATGGCACGCGACCGCGGTGGACCGCCCCTGACCGCGCAGCTGATGCTGTACCCGATGATCGCAGCGAATTTCGACACCGAGTCGTATCGGTTGTACGGCAAGGGTTTCTACAACCCCCGCTCGGCACTGCAGTGGTACTGGGACCAGTATGTCCCCTCCCCCGCCGACCGCGCCCATCCGTATGCCTCACCGCTGCACGCACGCCTGGACGTGCTGCCGCCGGCGGTGGTGGTGACCGCGGGCCACGACCCGGTGCGCGACGAGGGCATCGCATATGCCGACGCGTTGGAGACCGCGGGCGTCAAGGTGGTGCGGTGTCCGTTCGACGGCGGGATCCACGGCTTCATGACGATGCCGATGCTCGACATCGCGCACGTGGCACGGCGTTCGGCCGCCGCCGAATTGGCCGCTCTGCTCTGACGTCGCGCGCTCACACCTTCGGGATGTCGCCGTAGCGCTGCTCGGGATCGAGCACGCAGTGGGTGCGGCCGAAGACGGTGACCATGCACTTGTTGTTGTGGTTGCAGCGGCTACGGGCCGTCGGATCGGTGATCATCGTGTTGACCAGGTCCGGCTCGCGCAGCAGCGCCCGCCCCATGGCGATGAAGTCGAATCCCTCGCGCAGACCCGTCTCGATATGGTCGCGGTTGGTGATACCGCCTAGCAGGATCAGCTTGGTATTGCGGACTACGGGCACGAATTGCCTTGCCGCATCGAGCATGTACAGATTCCGGTACGGGTAGCTGCCCATGATCCGCTTGCCCGCCAACCGGACACCGGGGCGCAGCGCCGGCGGCATCACCTCGGCGAACTCCTTGACCGGCACATCGCCGCGGAAGAGGTACATCGGCTTGTAAACCGATGACCCCTGGGTGAGCTCGATGGCGTCCAACGTGGCATCGGCGTCGAGCAGCTGCGCGGTCCGCAGAGCCTCGTCGATCCAGATGCTGCCGGGCAGCCCGTCGTCCATATCCAGTTTGGCGATGACCGCAATCCGGTCGCCCACGACTTCCCGGACGCGCGCCGCGATTTCCCGGACGAGCCGGGACCGGTTGTCGATCGAACCGCCGTAGCCGTCCTTTCGACGGTTGATGCGTGCGCTCAGGAAGGAGCTCGGCAGGTAGAGATGGCCGAAGTGCAGTTCCACGGCGTCGAAGTCGGCGTCGACCGCCACCTGGGCGGCCACGGCGAATTGTTCGATGACGGCTCGGATCTCGTCGCGGGCGATCTCGCGGCAGTAGGCAAACGATGTCGGGTTGACGAACCGGCTGGGCGCGACCGGTGTGGCACCGGTGAGCTTCTTGGGTGCGACGATCCCGGCGTGGCCGAGTTGGGCGGAGACGGCAGCGCCGGCGCCGTGCACGGCGTCGGTGAGCCTGCGGAGCCCGGGCAACGCCGCCTTGCTCATCACGATCTGGCCCGGTGCGCTGGCGCCCTCGCGGGACACGCAGCAGTAGGCGACCGTCGTCATCCCGACACCGCCCTTGGCGAAGGCGACATGGAAGTCGATCAGGTCGTCGGTGACCAGCCCGTCGGGCGACCGACCTTCCGACGTGGCGGCCTTGATCACCCGGTTGCGCAGCCGCACCGGGCCGAGCCGGGCAGGCTCGAACGGATCCGACATCGTCTCAACGCTCATCCGACCACGGTCCTCCCGGGTGTGGCTGCGGTCAACGGTGCCCTCCCGATGGCCGGGAGTGTCGTGCCGGTCGTCGCCGCGACGGCCGTACGCTCGGACGATGGCCGACGGTGAGGTGTTCGTCATCGACCGGGTCACCACCCGGCCGGGGTGTGCCAGGCGATTCGTCGATGCCTATCTCGCCGAGTACGCACCGGGCGCACGCGAGCGCGGGATGACTCTTCGCGATGTGCTCGTCAGCCCGCCGGTCTGGTTCGACGACCAGCCCAACGTGGTGACCGTGACATGGGTGCTGCGCTCACCGCAAGCCTGGTGGGAGATGACGTGGCAGGCCAGACCAGATGCCACGCTCGGGCAGTGGTGGGAGGGCATCGCCGAACTCGTCGTGGAGCGCTCACGCAGCGTCGCGGCGGCGGCCACCGACGTGGACGGACTCTGCGATGTTTAACGTCATCCGCTTGATCGACGTCGCCGAGGGGGCCCAGCGGGGCCGCCTGCTCGAGGACCTGCGGGCTACGGCGGCCGACAGCTGCGCTGTGCGTTCGCTGGTGCAACCCACGCTACCCGGTGTGCGCAACGGTGGAGACATCCTGATGCACCTGCGGTTCGACACTGCTGACCAATGGTGCTCGGCAGCAACCGCTTTCGATTCGCTGCTGGACGCTCCAGAGGTCACCCGCATCAACGGTGCCGCATACGCCGGCGGACCCGTCAGCGCCAGAGACATTCCCGCCACCGTTTACCGGACACTGCTGCTTCGGGTGCAGCCCGACACCGCCGACGCGACCGTCGCGCGGTTCGAGGACGATTTACGCCTACTCCCCCGCTACGTCACCTCGATCGCGACATGGCAGCTGAGCCCTGTCGACTCGGCGGTGGGCACCTCGGCATGGACCCATGTGTTCGAGCAGGAGTTCCGCGATCTCGACGGTTTGACCGGGCCGTATCTGATGCATCCGATTCACTGGGCGTACGTGGACCGCTGGTTCGACCCGGAATGCCCCGAGGTCATCGTCCGCGACCGCGTGTGCCACAGCTTCTGCGCCAACGGGTGATTTCGGTGCGCTAACCGTCGCTGCGCGATCAGTAGCGCACCGAAACCGCTAAAGGCCGGCGGGTTTGATGTTCGGGTTGGCGGTCGCCGGCGGCTCCAGCGGCGGTAACTCGGTGGCGCCGTCGAGGCTGTGCACGGTCAAACCCTGTGACCATGGATAGTGCAGGCTGAACGCCACCAGCCCGGTCCGCTCCTGCGCCGGCAGGTGACACATCGCCAGCACGGTCTCGGCCAAGTACTCCACCGGCTCGGTCGGGAAGGTGTCCGGAATGAGTTGCGACGCGCCGGGCGTCCGGATCGCGCTGGAGGGACCGACACAGTTCACCGCGATGTTCGCGTCGAGCAACTCCGCGGCGACCCCCTGGGTGAAACGATGGAGCGCGGCCTTGCAGGACGCGTAGACCACGTCACCGGACGTCTTGTTGTATTCGCGGTACGGCCGCACGGGTGCGACACCGGTGACCGAGCCGATGTTGACGATCCAGCCCGCCCCCCGTTGGCGCATGTGCGGCACGGCCGCCTTGGTCAGCACGAACGGGGTCCGCAGATAGTGCTCGACCGTGCGGTCGAACGTGTCTAGGCTCATCTCTTCGACACAGGCGTAATCGGCGAAACCGGCGTTGTTGACCAGGATGTCGAGACCCCCGGTGCGCTCTATGACCTCGTCGACCAGCCGGCAGCGCTGGTCGGCATCGTCGAGGTCGGCCGCGATGCCGATGGCCTTACCACCGGACTGCTCGATCAGATCGATCGTCTCGGCGATCGTGCCCGGCAACGCTGTGGCCGCGCCCCCTCGGACCGACGCCGACGGCTCAAACGACCTCGCGGTGACGACCACGGTGGCTCCTTCAGCCGAGAGGCGTTGCGCCACAGCACGCCCGATACCGCGGCTGCTTCCGGTGACCAGTGCCGTCTTACCGTCGAGAACCCCGCTCATCGGATCACGAAGTGTTCTTCGATCGGCGCGCGATGCTGATGCCATATGTCGACCAGCCGATACGGGGTGGCGACCACGACGCGACCCGAGCGGGAGCGGTAGTAGGTGTGCGCGTTCGGCGTGTGACACCACACCGTCCGCGACATCGCATCGTCGATCTGCGCGACGTACTCGTCGTAGGCCTCCCGCGTCACCTCCATCGTGGTCGCGTCACGCAACGCCATGAGTTGCAGGGACTCGATGATGTAGTGCGCCATCACTTCCATCGAGAAGTTCGCGCCCGCACCGTGGCCGGGGCTGTAGTTCGGCGCGGAGTTGATGAACAGGTTCGGGAATCCTGGCACCGTTCCGCCGCGGTACGCACGTGGGCTGTCGCCCCACTCGTCGCGCAGTGCCGCACCGTCGCGGCCCCGGATGTCGAGGGTCGACAGGAAGTCCAGGTGATAACCGGTGGCGTAGACGATCACGTCGAGATCGATCTGCCTGCCGTCCTGCGTGACAATTCCGTTGGCGTTCACCGCCGCCGGTTCGCTGGCCTCCACGTCGACATGCTCGCGGGTCAGCGCCGCGTAATAGCCGCCGGGGTCGCGGATGATCCGTTTGCCGTACGGCGCGAAGTCCGGCGTGACCTTCTGCGCCAATTCCGAACCCTCGCCGAATGTCTGGTTGATGTAGTCCAGGCACATCTGCAGCAGCACGTCGTTGGCCTGAGAGATCGACAGGTGATCCTTGGCCCACTCGGGGTCGCGCAAGATGACGGGATAGTTGTTGTCGGCCGTCGCCCAGTAGGACTTCACCCGGTGCCAGTTCGCGTAGTAGGGCAGGTGCCTGCCGAGGTAGCGACGAAATTCCGGCACATCGTCGGAGGGCCGCTTGCGCGGCGCGACCCAGTGCGGTTGACGCTGGAACACGGTCAGGTGCGACACCTCGTCCACGCAGGCGTCGACGATCTGCACAGCGGTGCATCCGGCGCCGATGACGGCCACCCGCTTGCCCGCCAGGCTCAGCGACGGGTCCCACATCGCGGAGTGAATGCTGGTGCCCTCGAACGACTCCCGGCCCGGGACGTCCGGCCAGCGCGGACGGTTGAGGTAGCCGGCGGCGGTGACCACCACCCTGGCGTAGCTGACGTCGCGGTTACCGTCGCGGTCGACCGCGTGAATCTGCCATTGCTTCCGCTCGTCGTCCCACCACAGCGCTTCCACCTCGGTGCCGAACCGGGTGTGCTCGCGCAGTCCGTACTTGTCGGCCAGCCCCACGAGATAGTCCTGGTACTCCGCACCTTGCGGGTAGTAACTCGACCAGTCCGGGTTCACCTCTCGCGACAGCGAGTAGTACGCCGACGGTGTGTCGACGCCGATTCCGGGATACGTCGTGGTCAGCCACGTGCCGCCGACCTCGTCGTTGCGGTCGAAGAGCTGGTAGTTCACCCCCGCGTCCGCGGCCGCCAGCGCGGTGATGATGCCCGCGATACCGGCGCCGATGATGGCCAGCGTGGTGGTTTCCGGAATGGGCACCGTGCGTGGCAGCGTCGGCTGTGAAAGCTGGAAACCGCCCTGTTCGAGCAGCAGCGCGACGAATTCGTCCTCGACGTCGGAGCCGACCGCCACGGGCAGGACGCGGGTGAACAACTCCGGATCCACATCGTCGACTCGAGGGGTGCTCAACGCGGCGATGATCTCCTCGACCAGCGCCGCCATGGTATCGCCGTCGGTGACCCCGGCGCGCTCCGGCGGATCGGGGACGTGGGAGATCTTGGGCCCGAACCGCTCGACCACCGACGGATCGCCCGTCATCTGTGCCAGCACCGCGACCAGCACACCGGGATCGGCCGCGACCAGGTGGCTCCTCAGTTCGTCGCGGTCGACCGGCGCGGTGCGTGGCGTCGGAATGGCTCGAGCGTCAGCAGTCACGCCTCGAGTATCGGCGCGAGACGGCCGGACGGGCACTGCCCTGCCTACTGAGCGGGACACCCGTCACCTCCGCCGCGCGTGCGCGCTTACCGTGGCGCCATGCAACTGGACGCTGTGGTCGGCCAGGCGCGCCGTCACACGCTCGGCGACATCCCCCGCCGGTCAGCCCGCAAGCAGCCCGACAAGACCGCGATCATCGACGGCGACGTGACACTGACGTTCGCCGAGTTCGACGCGCTGGTGGACCGGGCGGCCGCCGCGTTGCGGGACAACGGCTTCCGGCCAGGCGACAGGGTGGCGCTGCTGGCGCACAACTGCTGGCAGTACGCCGCGCTGGCATTCGCCACCGCCCGCGCGGCCGTGGTCCTGGTCCCGATCAACTTCATGCTGACCGCCGAGGAGATCGCCTACATCCTCGGCCACAGCAAGGTCGGCGGGTTCATCGTCGAAGCCGGCTTGACGGCGACCGCCGACGCCGCGATGCGCATCGACGGCGCCGTACGGACCAAGGCAGCGATCATGCCGCCGAACGTGAGCGCCCCCGCGGGCTGGGACGACTTCGCCCGGTGGCTTACCACGACCGCACCCGCCCCCACACCGGCCATCGGCGACGATCAGTTGCTGCGGTTGATGTACACCAGCGGTACCGAGTCGCGGCCAAAGGCGGTGATGCACACCAGTCGCAGCCTGCTGTGGCAGTACGTCAGCACCATCGTCGCCGGTTCGATGGCCCGCGACGACGTCGAGATCCACTCGCTGCCGCTCTACCACTGCGCACAGCTGGACAACTTCCTGATCACCGACATCTATCTCGGTGCGACGAGCATCATCCTGCCCGCACCCGAACCCGAGACGGTGCTGCGCACGATCGCGCGCTACGGGGTGACGAACTACTTCGCGCCGCCGACGGTGTGGATCAGCCTGCTGCGCTGCCCCGTCTTCGACGAGGTGGATCTGTCCAGCCTGCGCAAGGGCTACTACGGTGCGTCGGCGATGCCGACCGAGATCCTCGGCGAAATCCGGGACCGGCTACCCAATCTGAGGTTGTGGAACTTCTACGGCCAGACGGAGATGGCTCCACTGGCATCGGCGCTGGGACCCGACGAGCAGGACGCGCATCCCGGTTCGGCGGGGCGCCCGGTCGTCAACGTGGAAACCACGATCCTGGACGAACACGACACACCCGTCGCGCCGGGCGTGGTGGGTGAGATCGCTCACCGCAGCCCACATCTGATGCTCGGCTACCTCGACGACCCGGACAAGACCGCCGAAGCGTTCCGCGGCGGCTGGTTCCACTCCGGCGATCTCGGCTACTACGACGAGCACGGGCTGCTGCACGTCGTCGACCGCAAGAAGGACATGATCAAGACCGGTGGTGAGAACGTCGCCAGCCGCGAGGTCGAAGAGGTCATGTACCGGCACAGCGGAATCGAAGAAGTCGCGGTGTTCGGGCTCCCGCACCCGACGTGGGTCGAGGCTGTGGTCGCGGCGGTCGTCCCCCGTGCGGGCGTCGGCCTGACCGAGGACGACGTGATCGCCCACTGCCGGGAACACCTTGCCGGGTTCAAGACGCCCAAGACCGTCTTCTTTGTCGACACCCTGCCGAAGAATCCAAGCGGCAAACTACTCAAACGTCACCTCCGCGAACGCTTTATGGCGCAAGCGCCGAGCCGCTGAGGGAAGTCAGCGTGTTCACAGGACGTATCGCGCGGTTCGACGCACCCGGCAAGCCCTTCGAGATCGAAACGGTCAACCTGGCCGACGTGGGACCCGGCGAGATTCTGATCAAGGTCGCCCGGACCAACATCTGCGGCTCCGACCTGCACGCCTGGCACGGCACATTCGCCACCGGTGGGCTGGGCGGACAACTCCCCACCGTGCTGGGCCACGAGATGGTCGGCGCCGTCGAGAAACTCGGCGAGGGTGTTACCGCGGACTCCAACGGTGTCGGCCTGAAGAAGGGCAGCCGGGTGGTGTTTCCGTACTTCTTCTGCTGCCACCGGTGCCGAAACTGCCTGGCGGGCAGGCGCAACGCCTGTCTGCACCTCAAAATGGCGATGCTCGGCCGCGCCGACGAACCGCCGCACTTCGTCGGGGGTTACGGCGATTACTTCCTGCTGCCCGCGGGCGCGGTGGTCTACACCGTACCCGACAACGTCAGCGACGACGTCGCCTCGGGCGCCAATTGCGCGCTGTCCCAGGTGATGTACGGCCTGGAGCGCGTCGACCAGCAACTCGGCGAGACGGTCGTCGTCCAGGGCGCCGGCGCGCTGGGCCTGTATGCCGTTGCGGTCGCCAAGGCGCGCGGCGCCGCCCGCGTGATCGCGATCGACGGGGTGCCCGAACGACTCGAGTTGGCAACGGCTTTCGGTGCCGACTCGGTGATCGACATCAACGAGGCCGCGACGGTGAAGGACCGGGTGAAGCTGATCCGCGGGCTGACCGACGGCCATGGCGCCGACGTGGTGGTGGAGGTCGTCGGGGCCCCGGCGGCCATCGACGAGGGCCTCAAGATGTTGGGCCAGTTCGGCCGCTACGCCGAAATCGGCAACATCAACATCGGCAAGACCTTCGAGTTCGACCCGTCGCGCTTCGTCTTCGCCAACAAGACGATGGTCGGCGTATCGCTGTACGAGCCGTCGGTGCTGTCGCGGGCGCTGAACTTCCTCGAACAGCACCGGGACACCTTGCCGCTGCACCGACTGGCCGCGGCGCAGTATCCGCTGGAGAGCATCAACGAGGCCTTCGCCGCCGCCGAGGGCAAACGCGATGTCCGCGCCAGCATCGTCCCGGCATGACTTGGTGATTACGTGGATAACCGGGCGGCCTTAGAGTGGGGCATGGTCGATCGCGTGATGCCGCACAAAGATCTGCGCCCGCATGCGCTCGCGCTGGCCGAACAGATGATCGCGAATTTATGACGCCTCCCCGGCTGGTGCCCCCGGCGACCGTGGACGCCGCGTCCACAACGGCGCTGCGGGCCGAGGTACGCCGATTCCTCGCCGAGCAACGTGCCGCGGGGGCGTTCACCCCCTCGGTCGACGCCTGGCTGACCGGCTGGGAGGAGGATTTCACCAAAGCGCTTGCACAGCAGGGCTATCTGGGTATGACGGTGCCCACCGAGTACGGCGGCCACGGCCGGTCGTTCGTCGAACGATTCCTGGTCACCGAGGAACTTCTGGCGGCGGGCGCTCCCGTCGCGGCGCACTGGATCGCCGACCGTCAGATCGTGCCGTCGCTGCTCAAGTACGGGACGGAACTGCAGAAGCGGGAGTTCCTGCCGCGGATCGTTCGCGGCGAATGTTTCTTCGGAATCGGCATGAGCGAACCCGACTCCGGTTCCGACCTGGCCAGCGTGCGCACCAGGGCGACGCGCGCCGACGGTGGCTGGTCGTTGTCCGGCACGAAAGTGTGGACCTCCGGGGCGCACCTGTCTCATGCGTTCATCGCGCTGGCCCGCACCTCACCGGCGGATCCGCAGAACCGGCACGCCGGGCTGAGCCAGTTCATCGTCGATCTGCGCGGCGACGGGGTCGACATCCGCCCCATCATCTCGATGAACGGCGCGCACCACTTCAACGAGGTGATCCTCGACGACGCTTTCGTACCGGACACCATGGTGTTCGGTGAGATCGGGTCGGGCTGGGCTCAGGTCACCTCGGAGCTGGCGTTCGAGCGCAGCGGTCCCGAACGGTTCCTGTCCACGTTCGTGCTGCTGTCCGCGTGCAGCGAAAGCATGGCTGCACAGCGGCTTTCGCGGGATGTCGGCCTCGGCCGGCTGGTGGCCCGGATCACCGGCCTGCATCAGATGTCGACCGCGGTGGCCGGTGCCTTGCAACGCCACGCCCCAGCCGATGTGCCCGCCGCGGTCGTAAAGGTCCTGGGCACCACCACGGAGGGCGACATCGCCGACTTCGCCGACACTCTCGCCGACGGCACCGCTGATCCGGCTGTGGGCCAATTGGTTTCCAACGCAGTGGACCAACGCCCAGGCTTCACGCTGCGCGGGGGCACCAACGAGGTGCTGCGCGGTGTGATCGCCAGAGGGCTGGGCCTGCGATGACGATGTCCGACAGCGCCCCGACGAACGTCGACCCCGCACTGGTCGAGATGATGAACGCGGTGTTCGCCGACCACCGGGCCCACCATCCTGCGACGACGCGCGTCGAACGCGACCCACGATTGTGGCAGCACCTCGACGAGCTCGGACTGGTTCGGCTGACCGGCGCAGAACAGTCCGGCGGCAGCGGCGCGGGCTGGTTCGAGGCGGCCGAACTGCTCGCCGCCGCAGCTCGCCACGCGGTGCGAATTCCGTTGGGGGAACACGACCTGCTCGCATGCTGGCTGCTCGAGGCCAATCAGATGCCGGCCGACACCGCGGTCCGGACAGTGTGCCTGCTCGATGACGACGGCTCCGCGAGCGGTGTTCCGTGGGCCGCCGGCAGCGACCGGATCGTCGTCGTGTGGCGCGACGGCGACAACCACCGCGCCGCAGACGTCGACGTCGCGGCGCTGGAGATCACGCGTGGCGCCAATCTGATCGGGGAACCGAGGGACACCGTCGCTGCCGATGTCACGGGAGTCGACGGCGTACCCGTCGCCGCCGACCTGGTGGCGCGGTTCCGGATGAAGGCCGCGTTGATTCGAGCGATCCAGGTCTGCGCGGTGCTCGACCAGATCGTGGCGCTGTCGATCTACCATGCGGGGGCGCGTGTCCAGTTCGGCCGTTCGTTGTCGCGGTTTCAGGCGGTGCAGCATCAGGTTGCAGACCTGGCGGCGGAGGCAGCGCTGGCGCGCGCGGCGACCGAATCGGCCTTGACGACGGCGGTCGCCAGCGACTGGACGGCGGCGAACCTGCACTTTCGCATCGCCGCGGCCCGCTCTTGCGCGGGTCACGCCGCCTCGGTCGTGGTGCGAAACGCCCACCAGGTGCACGGCGCCATCGGCACCACCCGCGAACACCGGTTGCACGAGTACACGCGCGCCGCACTCGCGTGGCGGTCCGAATTCGGGTCGGTGCGCTACTGGGACGAGCAGGTCACCGACGCTGCCCTGGCCGCGGGCGCGGATGTGTGGAGCCTGATCACCGACTGAGCTGCTGTGCGGACCTCGCGGTGTTCCACTGACCGGGCACTGCGCTGCCATGCGGGCGGCGCCGACGGTTGACTCGCTGCCATGAGCAACGACATCACGCTGTCCGAGGTCCAGGAGTTCATCGCCGCCTTCTGGTACCACTACGACCAGGGTCATTTCACCGAACTCGGGGCGCGGCTCGGCGACGAGATGGAGTACCTGAGCCGATCCGATTCGGGTAACTGCCCGTTCGAGGATCTGCTCGCCGCCGAACTGCACGGCCGTGACGAAACGCTCGCCTGGCTCACCCAGCACCGCAACGAGAATCCCTACCCGCTGCGCCATCACGCGACCAACATCTTCCGCACCGGCACCGACGGGGCCGTCACCACCGCCCGCTTCTACCTGTACGTCAACCAGGTGACCAACAACGTCCCGTTCGACGTGTCCAGCGGGGTGGTCGACGTGGGAATCCGGCGTTCGCAGCACGGTCTGGTCTTCACCTCGATGACCGTGGTCCTCGACGCCGAGGACTCGATTCCGTTCGCCGAGCACGCCGCCAAGACCGCAGCGACGGCCCCGGCCGGGTCGTAACGCGTGGACGCCCGCGCGACTTTCGGCGGCGGTGTCGCGGTCATCACCGGTGCCGGCAACGGGATCGGAGCCGGGCTGGCACGCCACGCCGCCGCTCTCGGTATGACCGTGGTGTTGGTCGACATCGACGCCTCCGCCATCGCGGCGCTCCGCGAGGAACTACCCGGCGCCATCGACCTCGCGTGCGATGTGCGCGACCACGGCGCCCTCGAAAACGTTGCCGCACAGGTCTACTCCGAAGTCGGGCCGGTGCGGCTGCTGGTCAACAATGCAGGGGTCGAGCAGTTCGGCTACCTGTGGGACACCCCCGTCGCCAATTGGGACCGGTTGGTGGCGATCAACGTCAGCGGTGTCTTCTACGGAATCCGGGCGTTCCTGCCGCGCATGATCGCCACGCAGACGCCGTCGTGGGTGTGGAACCTCTCGTCCATCGGCGGGGTCGTCGCCGTCCCGCTGCAGGCGCCGTACATCATGAGCAAGCATGCCGTGCTGGCGCTGACCGAGTGCCTCCGTCTGGAGGTCGAGCTGGCGGGGCACGCCGATCGGATCCACGTGCAGGCGGTGCTGCCGGGCACGGTCAAGTCCAACATCTTCGAGGCAGCGCTGGGCGTCGACGACGGCGACGTTGCGGCCGCCGAGACACAGCGCACCGCGATGCTCGACATCAAGGCCCAGGCGATGAATCCGCTCGAGGCGGCACAGGTGGTGTTCGACCAGTCGGCCAGCGGAGAGTTCTACCTGCTCACTCAGCCGGACTACGTCGGCAACGCCATGTCCGAGCGGGCCGCGATTCTGGCGGACCGCCGCGCACCCGTGCTGCGCACCAAACCCCGGTTCGACCCCGCACGACATTGATCCGATCCGGCGCAGAAAGGTCGACGTGCAGATCATCGACAACGTGTTCGTAGTGACGGGCGCCGGTAACGGCATGGGTCAGCAGGTGGCGCTTGGCCTTTCGCGTCGCGGCGCACGCGTTGCGGCAGCCGATCTCGACGAGACCGGGCTCACCGCCACCGCCCGGCTCCTGCGCGCCACCGGCGCGCCCGTATCGACACACGTCATCGATATCACTGACACCGCAGCGGTCGTCGCGTTGCCCGACCAGGTGGCGGAAATACACGGCCGGATCGACGGATTGGTCAACATCGCCGGTGTCATCCACCGGTTCGCACCGTTCACCGACCTTGCTGCCCGCGAGACGGACCGCGTGATGGCGGTGAACTTCACCGGCACCGTGAACATGTGCCGCGCCTTCCTGCCGACGCTGTTGACGCGACCCGAGGCGAACCTGACGAACATGTCCAGCCTCTCGGCACTGTTGCCGTTCGCGAGCCAGACCCTCTACAGCGCGAGCAAGGGGGCGGTCAAGCAGTTCAGCGAAGGCCTGTACGGCGAACTGTGTGACACCAACGTCCATGTCGTAACGGTGTTTCCGGGCAATGTCGAGACCAACCTGACCGGCAACTCCGGAGTGGCGATGCTCGACAGCGGTGGCCGGAAGGTGCGTTCCACCACCGCCGAGACCGCCGGCGAGAAGATCGTCGACGGCATCGCAGCTGACCGCTTCCGGGTTCTGGTCGGCGCGGACGCCCTGGCCCTGGACGTTCTGGCGCGTTTTTCGGCCAAGCGAGCCACCCGACTGGTCGCCAAACAGATCAAATCGGTGCTCTGACACCGCGGAAATGAACATGCGACCAAACATCGAATACGACGTCATCGTAGTGGGGTTCGGCGCCGCCGGCGCCGCCGCCGCCATCGAGGCAGCCGACCGCGGAGCACGGGTACTCGTGTTGGACCGCGGATATGGCGGCGGAGCGACGGCGCTGTCGGGCGGAATCATCTACGCCGGCGCGGGAACCGCCGAACAGCGCGCCGGCGGAACGACGACACCGTCGAGGACATGCGGGCCTACCTCAAGCAGGAGATCGGCGACGCCGTCGACGCCCAGACCCTTCAGCGCTTCTGCGAGGAGAGCCCGGACATGATCGAATGGCTCAAGGACCAGGGGGTCCGGTTCCGCGGCGGGCCGGTGTCGTCCTACAAGACGTCGTATCCGACCGACGATTTCTATCTCTACTACTCCGGCAACGAGAAGGCCCATCCGTACTCGCGGCACGCGAGGCCCGTGCCCCGCGGCCATCGAGTGGTGGCACCCGGCATGAGTCCGGGCAAAGCGCTGTTCGAACACCTTTGTCGTTCGGCGAAAGCCAAAGGTGTCAAGTTCATTCCGTTGGCCCGGGTTCACGAACTCATCCGCGATGACGGCGGACGCATCCGCGGCGTCCGATATCGCGCCGTGGCTCCGGACCATCCACACGCGCGCAAACACGCTGTCCTGACCAAGCTCACCGGGAAGATCGGCACCTGGCTGCCCGGCCTGGTCAAGGGCGCCGTGGACCGCGCCGAAGAACTGTGGGCCGATGCCGCGAGCGACGGTGAAGCGTACGCGGGCGCAGTGATCCTGGCGGCCGGCGGTTTCATCCACAACCGCGAGTGGATGACTGAACACGCACCGGATTTCATGAAGATCTCCCCGCTGGGCACGCCAGGTGACGACGGCACGGGCATCGCCCTCGGAGTCGAGGCCGGCGGGAGGACTGACAAGATGGGCAACATCACGGCGTGGCGGTTCCTGTCTCCCCCGAGCGGATTCCTCGAAGGCCTCACCGTCGGCCGCGACGGCCGGCGCATCGCCAACGAAGACCTCTACGGTGCCACGCACGGTGACGTGATGATGCGCGAATTCGGCGGTACGGGCTGGGCGATCTACGACGCCCGGACCTGGCGGAAGGTCAAGGACCAGATCAGGGAGCAGACACAGCTTGCGGGCCGCAATGCGATCGGCATCTGCTCCAACAGCTATGTCAGCGGGTCGTCGATCGCGGACTGCATCTTCGGCGGCCGACGCGCCGGTGCGCACGCGGCCGCCTCGATGCAGTCGCTGTCAGGCCGGCAAGACACTCGAGATCAACCATGACGCAATACCGTTTGGACCCGGATGCCGCCGCGCGGGTTGCGGCGCTCGGGGACATCGCCCCGATGCGTGCACGGGGCCTGGCCGAAGTTCGCCGGGCGATAGAGTCGGCGCCCCACCCCGACGACATGCCGGAGATGGTCGAGGTCGAAGACCGGGTCGCTGCCGGCCCCGGCGGAGATGTCCCGCTCCGTATCTACCGCGCGACGGGCGCCGACGACGCTCCCGTCCTGGTCTATTTCCACGGTGGCGGAATGGTTCTGGGGTCGAACCATTCCTTCGAACCGCTCGCTCGAATGTTGGCGGCGGTCAGCGAGACCACGGTCGTGTCGGTCGACTATCGGCTCGCGCCCGAGGCACCGCCGCCGGCACAGTTCGACGACGCATATGCCGCCACGACCTACGTCGCCGCCAACGCCGGATCCCTTCGGATCGACGCCCATCGCTTGGCGGTCATCGGTGACAGCGCCGGTGGCGCGCTCGCGGCCGCGGTCGCGCTGGCCGCCCGTGACCGGGGCGGTCCATCGATCTGCTGTCAGGCGCTGCTGTATCCGGGTCTGGACCGCGACATGACGTGTGAGTCGATTCAGAGCATGCCGGACGCTCCGCTGCTGCGTCGCGCGGACATCGACTTCATGCACGAACTCGCCGACCGAGGGGTGACCGCACCACCGGATGAGTATCGGTTCCCCGCAATGGCGACCGACCTGGCCGGCCTGCCGCAAGCCATTGTCGTCACCGCTGCCTACGATCCGATCCGGGACTGGGGCGAGCGTTACGCAGCCCGGCTTCGGGACGCGGACGTTCAGACCACACTCACCCGCTATCCCGGTGTCTACCACGGCTTCCTGATGCGCTCCGATACCACCGCACGCGGCCGGTTGGCGATCGCCGAGATCGGGGCACTATTGCGGGCGAAGTTCGCTGCCCCTCCTCGACGTCACGAAGGAGCAACATGAATTGTCCTCCCGATGACCGGTCATCGGCCCATCACGGCTGCGGCGGGGCGGTCAGAATCCCAGGTAACACGACCGTGTGAACCGAGGAGGAGACGATGACGCTGACGGACGATCGGCGCATGGAGCTGTCCGATGTGCTCCGGCCCGCCGCACCGCCGAGGGAGGTCGACGACGTCTACACCGACGATCAGCGGGAACGTCTCCTCGACGTGGTGCGCACGCAGGGGCCGTGGAAGCTGATCATCGCGCAGCACTTCGCATCTGCCGACGAGTTGATGGCGACCATGAGCGGTGCGTTCCCGGAGGGATTCGAGCCGTCACTCGACCTGTTCCTCACCCCGACCTTCCGGGGTTACCTGGCCAATTACGGCACGGTGCTCTATCCGGAGTTGCACGACTGCTTCTACAACCAGCGGTTCGTCGAGTACGCCAAGAGCTACTGGAGCGCCGAGTACGCCAAGCCCGAGATGATGCTGTTCAACATCAACGGCCCGTGCGCCAACCGCGATCCCGGCCACCTAGACTCACCCAGCTTCCGCGGGGTGCGCCATGAGAACGCGCCGACCTGGCTGACGAGCGTGATGGGCAAGTCGGGACTGTTCCGCGACTACCTGATCAAGATGGCCCAGGTCATAGCGTGGTTCTCGCTGGACGAATCGAGTGGCTTCACCTACTGGCCCGACGGCCCGTTGAAACCGCCCCGGCGACTGGTGCCCCCGGTGTACAACCGCGGCGTCATCGTGCAGAACGAGATGATGGTGCACCGCGGCGAAGCCAACGGCCCAGTCGAGCATCAGACACCCGCCGGCCTCGCGTTCGACACGGTCTTCACGGGTGATCCGGCCGACCGCGATTGCTGGGTGCTGAAGAACGGCGACGACGTGATCGCCCGCCACCGCACCGACGAGTTGCGGTTCCTGGTGCACTGGTCGGCCGAGGTGTTCGCCGACTTCGACGAGCTCAGGAAGAACATGGACGGCAGCGACGATCTCACGATTGACAAGGCCATCGACATGCTCGTCGACGACGCCGGAAAGAAGGGCGTCAAGCTCGATGTGCCCGGCGAACCCCTGCACGACCCTCAGTTCATTGGTGCGCTGAACGCGGTGTACGACCTCGGCGGGCCTGCGGAATATCCCGAGGAAGCTCCGATTTCGGCTTTCCAGCTGACCTGATCTGCGGTTTCGGTGCGCTAGCAGTCGCTCAGCGATTGTTAGCGCACCGAAATCACATGTCTTCGTCGACGATCCGCAGCGACCCGCTGCGCGCGGCGTCCTCTATCGAGTCACGAAGCTCTGAACAGACCAGGAAGGGCCGATCGGCCTGTCGAATCGCGTCGAATTCCCGGCGCTGAAGACAGCGCGCGGCAGACTCGCCGTCCCACTGCACGCTGGTTTGTTCCCAAGAACTCTTGCGCACCAGAACGCTTGCGGCGCAGCGTCGGCACGTCACCGACACCATCGGCGCATCGGCGAGCCGGTTGTCCGGCCGCACCGTCATCCCGCGCTCGTGACCGAGGATCGCTGGGCGATGTTGCCCTCGACGACCTTCATCCATTCCTCCCGCGGCCGGGTGGTGTCGATCTCGTACTCGAAGCGGTCCACCATATCGGGTTCGATGTCGGCGACGTCTACATAGAACTGCTCATACCAACGTCGCAGTTGATAGACGGGCCCGTCTTCCTCGCAGAGCAGCGGGTTGTCGATGCGCGCCTTGTTCTTCCAGATCGCGACGTCCTGTTCGAAACCCATCTTCACGAAGTCGCCCAGGCCGATCGCCGTCTGCATCGCGACGTCCTCCGGCAACGCCGCGGACTTCTTGACGATGATCCCGTACTGCAGCACGAACGAGTTCTGGTCGATCGGGTAGTGACAGTTGATCAACACCGTCTGGTGATCGACGTCGGTGTAGTGGTACGTCAGGTCGTCGATCATGAACGACGGCCCGAAATACGATGCCACCGAGGTGGTTCCGAGCATCTGCGTCGGACCGGGCTCACCGAGGTCGGGTCGGCCGGCGCTGTTCATGTACTGGGTGGCGACATGTCCTTCGAAGATGTTCTTGAAATTCGTGGGCAGCGAGCCGTGGATGTAGAAGAAGTGCGCCATGTCGACGACGTTGTCGATGATCTCGCGGCAGTTGGTGTTGACGACGGTCGTGTACCAGTGCCAATCGGTCCACTCGTCGCTCGTCGCGCCCTCGATGCGGGGAATGGTGACCTCCAGTGGCGGCGGGTTGCCCTCCGGGTCGTTCCAGACGAACAACATGCCGTCCTGCTCCAGGGTTGTCCAAGCCGCGGTGCGGGCCAGGCGGGGCACGCGTTTGCTGTACGGCACCTTCTTGCACCGGCCGTCGCCGCCCCAGCGCCAGTCGTGGAACGGGCACGCGATCTCGTCGCCCTTCACCTCGCCCTGGCTCAGGTCGCCGCCCATGTGCCGGCAGTAGCCGTCCAGAACGTTGATCCGGCCGTCGCCGCCGCGGAACACCACCAGCTTCTTGCCGAACGCGAAGACCTGGTGCGGTTTCCCGTCGCCGAACTCTCTGATCAGGCCCAAACAGTGCCAGCCTCGGGCGAACCGCGACGGCGCGGCGTCGGCCTCGATCTGGCGGACCTCGATGTCGGTGTCCAACGTCATACCGCTGTTCTAGCAGGAGTTCCGGACCGGGCTCACGACTTGTTCCGCTCATCAGGACGGCGGTTCCGGCGGACCGTTTTCGCCTCTAACTTGGTCGTCTGTGACCAACACACACGGGGCGACGATCCCCGACGGGCTGCCGATCGCCGATACCACCGTCGATCTTCTGGTGGTCGGATCCGGCACCGGGATGGCGGCGGCCCTGGCCGCTCACGAGCGCGGACTCTCGGTGCTGATCGTCGAGAAGTCCGCCCACGTCGGCGGTTCGACCGCACGGTCGGGCGGGGCGCTGTGGCTACCGGCGAGCACCGTGATCAACGACGACGGCGGATCCGACACCGCGCAGCGCGCGAAGACCTACCTCGACGCGGTGGTCGACGGCACGGCCCCGACGCAGCGGTCCGACGCCTTCGTGGCCAATGTCGATGCGACGGTCGAATTGCTCCGTCGGAGAACACCGATGCGCTTCTTCTGGGCCAAGGAGTACTCCGACTACCACCCCGAGGCTCCCGGCGGCACGGCCGTCGGCCGCACGTGCGAATGCCGCCCCCTGGATTCGGCCGTACTCGGCCAGTACCTGACGCGCCTGCGACCCGGCGTGATGGAAGCGAAGATCCCGATGCCGACCACCGGCGCGGACTACCGGTGGCTCAACCTGATGTCGCGGGTGCCGCGAAAAGGCCTGCCGGTCGTCGCCAAGCGTCTCGGCCAGGGGGTCGGCGGGCTGCTGCTCAAACGGAGGTACGTCGCGGGCGGTCAGGCGCTGGCCGCCGGACTCTTCGCCGGTGTGCTGCGAGCCGGCATCCCCGTCTGGACGGATACCGCCCTGCGCCGGCTCGTCACCGACGGCGACCGCGTCGGTGGCGCGGTGCTCAGCCACGGCGGCGCCGACGTCACCGTGACCGCTCGCCGCGGCGTCGTGCTCGCCGCCGGTGGCTTCGACCACCAGATGGACATGCGGTGGAAGTTCCAGTCGGAGTCCCTCCGCGAGCACGCCAGCCTGGGCGCCGAAACGAACACCGGCGACGCGATCAGGATCGCCCAGGACCTCGGTGCCGCAACCGATCTCATGGACCAGGCGTGGTGGTTTCCTGCGGTCGCGGCGCTTCCCGGTGCCGACCCGAAGGTCATGTTGGCCGAGCGGTCGCTGCCCGGCTCGCTCATCGTGGACCAGACCGGCAACCGCTTCGTCAACGAAGCGACCGACTACATGTCGTTCGGCCAGCGCGTGCTGGACCGGGAGCGCGCCGGCAATCCGGTCGAAACCATGTGGATCGTGTTCGATCAGAAGTACCGCAACAGCTATGTCTTTGCCGCGGAACTGTTCCCGCGCATGGCGATTCCGCAGAGGTGGTACGACGCCGGAATCGCCCACCGCACCCAATCCATCACCCGACTCGCCGAGAAGATGGGCGTCAGCGAATCCGCGCTCTCGTCGACGGTACAGCGGTTCAACGAAAACGCCATCGCGGGCACCGACAGCGACTTCCAGCGCGGCGCAAGCGCTTATGACCGTTACTACGGCGACCCCACGGTCACGCCGAACCCGAACCTGCGCCCGCTCGAGCAGGGTCCGTTCTACGCCGTCAAGATGGTGTTGAGCGATCTTGGCACATGCGGTGGCCTGCGCGCCGACGACCGCGCCCGCGTCCTACGCGAGGACGGCAGCGCCGTCGCCGGGTTGTACGCGATCGGCAACACCGCCGCCAACGCGTTCGGCACCTCTTACCCAGGAGCGGGCGCGACGATCGCGCAAGGGTTGGTTTACGGCTATATCGCCGCCAACGACGCCGCCGACGGGTAACCGATCAGTCGTCGGCGTCGGCTCTCTTCTCGACCTCATACCAGTATTCCGGTGTAGGCCAAGGGATCTGCGTGCCGCGTTCGATGCCCGCGTCGGCGAATGCGGCTTCGGCCTCGTCAAGTTCCTTGAGCATCTTCAACGCCAGCTCGCGTTCGGAGGCGTAATACCTTTCGGCCCACTGCAAGGCCACCTTCGCGTAGGCCCACGACGGTTCCACGCCCGCCCATTTGGCGTCCTTGGCGGCATTGCGCTGCATCTCGTCGGCATGCGCAATGTGCTCTTGCAGGATCTCCTTGAGCCGCGCTGGGTCGGTGAGGTGGCCGAACGTGACGCGGAGCAACGGATTGTGTTTGAGCACCGGAGGGTCCACCGGCGATTCGTTGGCCCACCGCCGCACCGCATCGAGGCCGGCCGGGGTGATCTTGTACAACCGGCGGTTGCGGGTGCCGCCGGTGTTCTCCACACGCGAGGACAGCAGCCCCAGCCGCTCCAGCTTCTTCAGCTCGGAGTAGATCTGGCTATAGGCGGGGCTTCCGTAGAAGAACCGCATGCTCCACTCGATCCACTTACGGATGTCGTAGCCCGACAGTTCGTGTTCGTACGACAGCATGCCCAGCAGCGCCCAACTGGTGGCGGCCAGATTCGGCTTCGCCTCGGACGTGCTTTGCGCCATTTCCTCAGCCTAACAACGCAGGATCGCACCGCTGGTTCAACTCACCACTGGCTGGGATGCCGCGTTGCGGCACCGCCGACGTATGCGCACCCTGAACACCATGACCAGCTCCGAACTCGACGATCTGCGCGCGGTGTACGAGCCCTTGGCGCAATCGGTGCGTCGACTCATCGACGTCACCATCCGCACCCGAGCCGACGCGGCGACCGTCGAGGCGGTGAAGAGCAAGATCGATTGCGCCAGCGACGAACTCAGCACATCACTGCTGCCCGACTCGTTCGGCCTGCAGCATGCGGGCGACGGCGCGCCGATGGCGTGGGGCAATGTCGTTATCGGGGTACGCAACCCGGCCGCCCCGCCGCTGATTGTTCACCACGAGACGGACGGCAGCGTGTGGGCGGAGTTCTGCTTGGGCGCGGCCTTCGAGGGCCCGCCGGGTCATGTCCACGGCGGGGTATGCGCGATGCTGCTCGACCACGTGCTCGGCGCTACGGCGCACAAACCGGGCAGGCCCGCGGTAACGGGCACGCTCACGATGCGATACCGGCGCGGGACCCGGCTGGGCCGCGCGCTGCGCGCCGAGGCGTGGGTCGAGCGGGTCGAGGGCGCGAAAACGTTCGCCGTCGGTCAGCTCGCGGACCCTGAGGGCGTCACCGTCGAGGCCGACGGCGTGTTCATCCACCCGCGGAACACGCAATAACGCATGCGGGGTGAAGCCGATCAGGCCGCTCGACCGCCCCTGCGCCGGTTGTGCGTATCGGTGGACCACAGGTGACCGCAGCCGGGGCACTGCAGATGCACCACCGTGGCCTGGTTGCTCAGCAGGTACTGCCAGTGGTCGGCGCAGTTGCGCCGGTCCGCACAGTCGGCGCACCCCGCGCTCCAGTTGCAGAAGGGGCACGGCAGCCAGGCCCGTCGGGACCGGTCGGCGGTCGGGTCAATCGGAAGCATTGGTCTGCGTGTGGTCCGGTAGAACGCCCGCGCGCACCAGGTCGTCGTAGATTCGTTGCTGCTCGTCGTCGAGGTCGCGGTACAGGATGTTCTGCGCCAACCGCTCGTGCTCGAGCACGGCGATCGGGTCCCAGTCGTCGCCGAGCGCTTCGAGTACGGCGGCGCGCCGCCTGGCCTCGTCCAGCGTGAGGTCGTACGCGAATTCGAGATCTGCCATGGGGCTCCCTGCCTGGTTCTACAGTGCAAGCGCCCGATAATGCCTTAGGTTTGGCTAACCAAACAATGACCTACGTCACAACGCGACGCATATTCGTGCGATCCGCTCAGGTCACTTAACCAATGCCAACGGCCACCATGCCCGATACTCGTCGAGCACCACCCGCGTCTGCTTGAACAAACACCGTTCCCACAGCACGGGTTTCGGCCAATACGTCGCCGTCGTCCAGGCAGGCCATCCCATGCTGGGCGCCTCAACGGAGATCGCCGCCAACGCGCCACTTTCGCCACCCTGTTGCGGGCGGATGATCGTGGACCACCATCCGGTCGACCGCTCGCGAGGCCGGCTGCCAGAATCAGATGTGGACTTCGATCACCGCGACCCGGATGCGGATACGGAATACAGCCGCGACGAGACCGAAGCCGAACGGCTGGATCGCAACTGGTCCAGCCTGCTGCAGGAGTTGCGCGTCGCCGAGACCGGTGTGCAGCTGCTCACCGGCTTCTTGCTGATCTTGCCGTTCTCCGACCGCTTCTCCGAGTTGGACCAAGTCATGCGCACCGTGTACCTCGTGACCGTGGCGTGCTCGATCGGGGCGACGATATTGCTGATCGCGCCGGTCAGCATGCACCGACTGTTGTTCCGCCGGCATCGCATGGTGACCCTGGTCTCGACCGCGCATACCCTCGCGATCACCGGCACGCTGTTGCTCGGCGGGGCACTCGCCGGGGTGGCGACGATCATCTTCGATGCGGTCGCCGACCGGGTGCTGGCGTGGGTCGCCGGTGGTGTCGTGTTGGTCGCGCTCACCGTGTTCTGGTACCTCGTGCCGCTGCGCCACCGAAGTCCCGGCGACCCCTCATATTGACGTTTGCGGCTCCATCGGCTTGGGAACCCCTGGCCCATGTTGATTCGACGTATCGCGCGCCCGATGCTCTCAGCAGCCTTCATCGCCAGGGGTGTGGAGGCACTACGCAGCCCGAAACCTGCCGCCGACGCTGCACGCCCGACACTGGAGGGGCTCAGTAAACTGCCCGATCCGGTCGGCACCAACGTGCCCTCCAACGCCGAGACGGTGGCCCGCGCCACGGCCGCCGTCCAGATCGGTGGTGGGCTGCTGCTGGCCACCGGCAAACTGCCCCGGCTGGCCTCAGCGGCGCTCGCACTCAGCGTGGTGCCGGGCAGCCTTGGCGGACATACGTTCTGGAGCGAGACGGACCCGCAGCGCAAGGCCGACGAACGTCGTGCGTTCATCACCGACGTGAGCTTGATCGGCGGGCTTATCATCGCTGCGGTCGACACCGAAGGCAAACCCTCACTGGGGTGGCGGGGCCGGCGCGCGGCGCACAAAGTGTCAGAAGCGGTGACCGCCGCGCTGCCCGTGGGCGCGGCCGCAGGCGGCGCGCTCACCGACAGTGAGTTCGCCGACAAGGTCGGCCACGGTCTGCATGTCGCTCGCGAACGCGGCGCCGAAATCGCCCACGTCGCACGCGAGCGCGGCGCCGAACTCGCCGACGTCGCCCGCGAGCGCGGACCCGAGATCGCCGAGAAGGCGCGCAAACGCGGCGCGGAACTCGCCGACGTCGCCCGCGAACGCGGACCCGAGATCGCCGACGTGGCGCGCAAGCGCGGCGCGGAACTCGCCGACGTCGCCCGCGAGCGTGGCTCCGAGTGGGCCGATGTGGCCCGCGACCGCGCTCCCGAACTGGCCGAGACAGCGCGCAGTCGCGCGACCGATCTGGCCGAGGCGGCACGGAAGCAGGCCGAGCAGGCACGCAAACAAGCCAAGCGCCAACAGCGCAAGTTGCGCTGAGGATCGGCAGCGGCGCAAACCAAAGCGCTCCTGAACAGCGCGGTCACCGGTACATTTACTCGGATGACTAGCGGAGATCTCGGACCAGAGCCCGGGCCGTACGGCCAGTACCCCAGCGGCGGCGGACAATACGGCGGGTATCCCAGCGGCGGCGGACAATACGGCGGGTATCCCAGCGGCGGACAGCCGGGCGGCCTGCTTCTACGCTGGCTCGCCCGGTTCATCGACGGCATCCTCGTCGCAATCGTGAGTTGGCTGCTGGCCTTCGCCACCGACTCCGCCTCCAACATCATGGTCACCGGCTTTTTCACCGGCGGCCTGATGTTCGTCTACTTCCTCGCGCTCGAGGCCGGCCTGGGATCGACGCCAGGCAAGAAGTTGCTCGGTCTGCGCGTCCGCGGCCCCGGAGGCGCGCCCAAGCCGACGGTCGCGCAGGCCGCCATTCGCAACTCGTGGACGTTGCTTCCGATCATTCCGTTCGTCGGCGGGTTGCTCGGAATCATCGCGATCATCGTCATCGCAGTGACCATCAGCGGCAGCCCGAGCAAGCAGGGCAAGCACGACGAACTCGCGGGCGGTACGCAGGTCGTCAAAGGCTGACGGCGACCCAGGGCCGTCAGATGACGAGCCCGAGCAGTAGCACCAGGATCAGGCCGACGACCGAGAGCACCGTCTCCATGATCGACCACGACTTGATGGTCTGGCCGACCGTCATGCCGAAGAACTCCTTGATGAGCCAGAAGCCGGCGTCGTTGACGTGTGAGAAGAACAGGGAGCCCGCACCTACTGCCAGCACGACCAACGACACCTGTCCCGCGCTCATGCCCTCGACCAATCCGAGCATCAGCGAGGATGCGGTGATCGTGGCCACCGTCGCCGAACCCGTTGCAAGCCGGATCAACACAGCCAGCACCCAGGCCAACAGGATCACCGAGACGTTGGCGCCCTTGGCCCATTCGGCCAGTTGTGTACCGATCCCGGTGTCGACCAGCACCTGCTTGAAACCGCCGCCCGCCGCGACGATCAAGATGATGCCCGCGACCGGGGGCAGTGACGACTCGATGCACTTGGCGATCTGATCGCGGGTCATCGCGGCGCCGCGGCCGAGGGTGAAGACGCCCACGATGACGGCAATGAGCAGCGCCATCAGCGGGCGACCGAGGATGTCGAAAGCCTGTCGCACCAGACTGTTTTCATCGTCGATGAAGATGTCGGCGAGGGCCTTGCCCATCATCAGCCCGACGGGCAACAGCACGGAGAACAAGGTGATGCCGAACTTGGGCCGGACACGCGTCGCGGCCTGCGTCGCGGTGCCGCCCTGCGCGGTTTGCGCTTGCGCGGTTCGCGCTTGGGCGGTTCGCGCACCGCTGCCGCCGTTGCCGCCGAAGTCGTCGGCCTCGAACCGGTCGGGGATGTCGATGACAACCCAACGGCCCGCGAGCTTCCCGAACAACGGTCCCGCCACGATGACGGTCGGAATCGCAACGACAACCCCCAGCGCCAGGGTGATGCCCAGGTCCGCGTCCAGCAGGTCGATCGCGGTCAACGGACCCGGATGTGGGGGCACCATCCCGTGCATCGCGGAAAGCCCTGCCAGCGCCGGTATCCCGATGGTGATCAGCGATTGGCCTGACCGCTTGGCCACCAGGTAGATGACCGGCATCAGCAGCACCACACCGATCTCGAAGAACATCGGTAGCCCAATGATCGAGCCAACCAACGCCATTGCCCATGGCAGAGCCCGGAGCGAGGCGCGTCCGACGATGGTGTCGACGATCTCGTCGGCCCCACCGGAGTCGGCCAGGAGCTTGGCGAACATCGCACCCAGCGCAATCAGGATGCCGACACCGGCTGCGGTCGTACCGAAGCCGTCGCCGAAAGACTCGAGCACATCGCCGATGTTCACGCCGGCAACCACACCGACGGCCAATGCGCCGAATATCAACGCCAGAAAAGGGTTGAGTTTGGCGACCGTGATGAGCACGACGATGAGCGCGATACCGGCCAGCGCCGCGGCGATCAACTGCCATCCCGACGCGACCGGTTCAGGCAGCTCGGTGTCGGCCGCCAGCACGGTGATCGCCGCGTTCATCGGTTCTCCTGTTCGGTCGGGCGCACAGCGGTTGAGAAAACGTAACTATCGACGATGGCGTCGATGCTCTGGTCGACATCGATGTCGACGCCGTGTTCGTCGGGCTCCAGCGGTTCGAGCGTGTCGAATTGAGAGGCCAACAGTGAAGCGGGCATGAAATGGCCGGGGCGGCTGGCCTGCCGCTTGCCGATGACCTCGGGCGTGCCGACCAGGTGCAGTAGTCCTACATCGGGACAGTGCCGACGCAGTTGATCTCGGTACTTGCGCTTGAGCGCCGAACAACTCATCACCCCGCCCGTCGCGCAGTGCTCGCCCAACCATTCGCCGATCGCTTCCAACCACGGATAGCGGTCGTCGTCATCGAGCGCCTCACCGGCGGTCATCTTCGCGATGTTGGCCTGCGGATGGAAATCGTCCGCGTCGGCGAACGGGACGCGCAGGTGTTGCGCAAGCGCGGCGCCGACGGTCGATTTGCCGGAGCCCGAGACACCCATGACGACGATCGGTGACGGCATTTCATCCACCTACCCGGTTGTGTTTGACATCACACAGCACTGCGGTAAAACATACTATTCCCGAGTCATCGTAGATTAATATGTCGTTATCTACTACAGCAGACATATGAAAAGATATATTTGTGGCGTCTGAACCAGTCGTCGGCGCGTTGCACGACAGCTTGCTCACCGCATTGGGCACGGCGATCGTCTCCGGCGAGCACCCGGCCGGCCAAGTGCTGACCCTCGACGGGCTGAGCGCGCGGCATGCGTTGTCACGCAGCGTCGTGCGCGAGGTGATCCGGGTTCTCGAGTCGATGGGCATGGTGGAGTCTCGGCGCCGGGTCGGCATCACTGTTCAATCGGCAGACAAGTGGAATGTGTTCGACCCCAGGCTGATTCGCTGGCGGTTGAGCGCCGGTGATCGTGCCGCCCAACTTGTGTCGCTCTCCGAGCTGCGCCGGGGCTTCGAACCCGCGGCAGCGGCTCTGGCCGCGCGGCGAGCCGATCCGGATCAATGCCGCATCATGGCGGCCACCGTCTCCGACATGGTGATGCACGGACGCGCCGGTGATCTCGAGGCGTATCTGGAGGCCGACAAGCTGTTCCACCGGACCCTGCTCGAGGCCAGCGGCAACGAGATGTTCCGTGCGCTCGACGGCGTGGTCGCCGAGTTGCTCACCGGCCGAACCCACCACGGCATCATGCCCGCGACGCCGAACCCAGCGGCGATCGATCTGCACGACGAGGTCGCGCGGGCGATCAGGATGCGCGACGAAGCCGCTGCCGAGCAGGCGATGCGCGCGATCATCGACGAGGCGAGTTCGGCTCTTTCCGAGGAGTCTGCAGAGCAGAGCTAGACGTCTCGGTGCGGCAGGACCGCGGCAACCGGGCGTCGAGACAAATGGTTAACTGCCGGCGTGGACAGGCAACCTGTGCTGGCGCGCCGACTCTTCGATCGAATCGAACCCGTGCACGCCGTCACCTACTTCGCCCCTGAGGCTCGTGCGGCGCTCGACGGCCTTGGCTACAAGGGCTTTTGGATGGGGTACTTCGCCGCCAGATCGGCACCGCTCGGTGCGGTGCCAGCCGAAGTGGTGACGGCCGCGTTCTACAACTTCGCGCCGCAGCGCGTCGCGAAGGCCCTGCCCGCGGCATGGGATGTCGCTCCCCCGGCCGACTCACTGCGCGCTCGACTGGAATCCGCGGTGGCCGCGCTCGAGCGGTACGGCGTCGGGCACGGCGATGACGTGGCGATCGCAGCGGACTTGCTCGCCAAGGCCGCCCGCACCGCCGCGATGGAGGGCCGCGTCTTGTTCGCGGCCAACGCTGCACTGCCGTGGCCGGACGAACCGCTGGCCAAACTGTGGCACGCCACCACTCTGCTGCGCGAACAGCGCGGCGACAGCCATGTCACGTTGCTCGTCGGGCACGGGATATCGGGGCGCGAGAGCAACGTCCTGCACGCCGCGGCGGGCCGGGTGCGCAGGGAGATGATCATGCGCAGCCGCGACTACGATGACGAACAGTGGCGAACGTACCGGGACCGGCTTGTCGGTCGCGGCCTGCTCGAGGGTGACGGTCTCACCGACGCCGGCCGCGAACTCAAGCAGCAGATCGAGGACGGTACCGACACGCTCGCGCTGCCTGTCCTCGACGCGTTGGACGATCACGAGGTCGAGGCTCTGTTTCGCGCACTGACCCCGATCGCCCGCAAGGTGGTCGCCGGCGGCGACCTGCCGGCCGCGACGCCGATGGGCCTGAGCCGCAACGACCTCGACGACGACAGCGCCCACCTCACTTAGGTTTCCTTGCGCGAGCGTGCGCGTCTGTTCACGACACGCCGCGGTCTGACAGCATTTTGCGCACGCTCGCGGCACGCTGGGTGTCGTGATGGTGCTCAAGTCGGTGATGCTGTTCGTCCTCGCGGCGGTGCTCGAGATCGGCGGCGCGTGGCTGGTGTGGCAAGGCGTGCGCGAGCACCGCGGTTGGTGGTGGATCGGTGCGGGCGCGATGGCGCTCGGCGCTTACGGTTTCGTCGCCGCGTTCCAGCCCGACGCCCATTTCGGCCGGGTGTTGGCGGCGTACGGCGGGGGCTTCATCGCCGGGTCACTCGCCTGGGGCATGGTTGCCGACGGCTTCCGGCCGGACCGCTGGGACGTCACGGGCGCACTGATTTGTCTTACCGGCGTCGGGCTGATCATGTACGCACCGCGGTGACGCACGCTCAGTGCGCTGCGAGCGTGCGCGACGCGCTGTAATTGCGCGGCGTGTCGTGCGCTGGGCCCACCGCGCAGCGCGGGGACACGCACGCTCGCGCAAAAGACTACGGTTGGTTGCGGTTCCACTCCAACCAGCCCACGCCCTTGCGACCGTCGGCCGTCGTCACGGTCGCCCAAGCGCGCGGGAAGTGACTGACCCTGCCGTCGGATGACGTCAACAGGACCGGCGCGTGGCCCCGTACCTCAGCCGTCGCGGTGATGTCACCGGGGGCCATGGTCAACGTCGTCCGCACCGGTAAACCATTGTCTGCGAATGCCTCTCGTGCCGTGACGGCCTGCAGCTCGATCAGCGGTTCGCCGGGCGACTGCACATAACCGATACCGAGCGGCGGTGCGCCGGGTATGCGGATATCCACTCCGTGCAGGTGGGTGCCGTCGTCCAGGTGCAACGCGCTCCACACCCAGTCCATCGCCCACCAGTCGCGCACCCCCCAGGAATGGTCACGCTGGCCGGGCACATCGGTGAACGTGAACTCATGCCCGTCGACGGTGACGGTGCCCGACACCGTGCACGGAATCTCGTAGCGGGGGGTGATCCGGTACAGGTACGGCGCGCCCGCCGTGGCCCACGCCAGTTCCATCGACACGTCGACCGGCCGTCCGGGCTCATTGCGCAACAGCCCGGCCGGATCGTCATAGGCCTGTCCGCGCCCGCGCATCGTGACGCGATAGGTCTTGAGCGGTTGCGTAGCGGTGAGCACGAGTTCGATGTCACCGGTGCCCTCGAAGTCGAGCAGCGCATAGGTCGGAATGCCCGGACCGCAGACCAGACCGTTGACCCACGACGTCGTCAAGTTTGGATAGAGCCCGAGCCGCACCCATCCGCCGATCTCCTGCTGTGGATCGACGAAGTCGTAGTACCAGCTCTCGTTCCACAGCGGCTCATCCCCGGGAGGGTGGTCACCCTCGTCGTCGGCTGAAGGTGCAAGCGGTTCGGGCGCAACCGGTTTCGGGAGTATACTCAGCGCGTCGACGTCGAGCACATGCTCACAGTGGCGCTGCAGCATCGTCATGAACATCTCGTCGCCGCGGTCGGTGCGCTCGACGAGCATCGAGGAGATGATCGCCATCATCACCCCGGCGAACGTCTGCCTGCGCACCCCCTCCCGCACGTCGTCGAGGCTGATCGGCGCGTCCGGCCCGAGCGCCCGGTGATAGGCACTCAGCAGCGCGTCGTAGTGCTCGCGACGCACCTCGACGGGCAGCGCGCAGCCGAGAAAGTACGCCACATCCGTCATCGCCGGACCCCATGTGACCGTCTGCCAATCGACCACGGTCAGCGGCCGGTCGGCGCCGGGTTGACCGAACAGCATGTTGTCGAGCCGGTAGTCGCCGTGCACCAACCCCTTGATCCGGCCCTCCCCGGACTCCGCAGCCAGATAGTCGTCGAAGCCGGCGACCAGTCGTTCGCACACCGCTCGGTGCTCGGGTGCGATCTGGTCGGCGTAACGCTCGGCGAACCCGGCATACAACCCCGCTATCAGCGCCTGGTTGACCGGGGCATCGCGGTTGAGCCACTCGGCGCTGGCCACCGCTGGATCGCCGAGCAGCGGGCCGTGCAGACGGCCGAGCTCGGACAACGCCAGAAGGGCCTGTTCGACTGAGGCGCCGCGGATTTCGTCGCCGACGATCGCCGGACCGGCGTCGCCGAGCAACAGATGGAATGCTCCGGTCTCGTCGTTGAACGCAAAGGAGTAGCACGGTGCCACCGGCCCGCCGATGCGCGGCGCGATGTCGGTGTAGAACCGCACCTCGCGTTCGTACAGGCCGAGCGCCAACCCGGTCTGCCTACTCACCGGGTCGGTCGCGGCCACCTTGAGCACGACCGACCTCGGCCCGTCGGCGCCGTTCGCGTACGTCAGCGTGACGCGGTAGCACTCGCTCATCTGACCGGTGCCGATGCGGTCGTAGGAGAACTCAGCGACCGGCGCGCCGATCGACGACGTCAGCCAGTCGGCAGTCAGGTCTGCCGGCCGCTCGATGACATTAGTGGTGGGCATTCGTCACCTCCGTGTGATATCTCGGTGGGACGGTCCCCACTATCGCGCGGCCAGCGAAAAGCCTTCCCACGCCTCCCGGCGGGCGGCGTGCGGGTCGTATTCGATGCGCGGGCGATGATCAAACACTCGCACGGCACGGTCGGCGCCGGTGTAGGTGGGCCAGTCGGCACCGGGCACACCGGTGCGGGCGAACTCGCGCCAACGGCGTTGCACGTCGTCGCTGACACGCAGTGCGGTTCGGCGGTCACCTGCCGCGGTGAGCAGTCGACCCATTCTCGTGCGGTACACGTCGAACACCGCGAGCAGTTCGGTGGCGTGCGTGGCGCCGAGGCCCGACCAGCGCAGTGGGCGCGGCGCGTAATCGTAGCGGTACAGGTGGGTCGGCGCATGCCTGTTGTGTGCCTCGGCGATCTGCCAGGCGGCCGAGCCGAATGCGAAGTCGCTGCCGAACTGGCTGCATGCCTTCGGGTCCGGATAACCCGGATACGCCGCGGTGATCCTTTCGCGCTCTTCGGGTTTCGCTTGGGCGAGCAGCCGCTCGATCATCGGCTCCGACATGGGCAGCAGCTTCAGGAAGCGGCCGAACAGGTTGGCCTCCTCGGCATTCGTGCCGACGATGAGCGGAAGCCGGTGTGCCTTACCGCTGCGCATCGCATCCACTGGGTCCAGCGGCAGATAGTCGGTTCCGCTGGTGGGCCCGGCCGCGAACGCGCCGAGCATTTCGCGCTGGCCCTGTTTGATGAGCCGTTCGAACGCGTTCACCAGGTCGCCCGGGCGGACCGCCATCACCGCGTCGGCGCCGTCGTCCTTCCCAGCGCCGAGCAACTTCGCGAACCTCGACGCGTACTGGGCCGCGACCTCTGGGGTGCGCACCATCCCCGCGGCAGGGCTTTCCGAAATCGCTTGAGCGAAGAGTCCTTTCGCCGCCGGCACGGCGAGCAGCGTGGCCACCGCGTGCGCACCTGCGCTCTCGCCGAAGATCGTCACGTTGTCGGGGTCGCCGCCGAACACCTCGATGTTGTCGCGTACCCAGCGCAGCGCCATCACCAAGTCACGCAGGTACAAGTTGTCGTCGATGGGGATATTCGTGGTCGACAACGACGACAGGTCCAGACACCCCAACGCGCCCAACCGGTAGTTGACCGAGACGTACACACAACCGCTGCGGGCCAGCGCCGCCCCGTCGTAGATGGGCGTGGCCGAACTGCCCATGAAGTACCCGCCGCCGTGGATGAAGACCATGACGGGCAGTGCCGACTTTCCGGGCGATTCCGACCGCTTCATCGGGCTCACCACGTTGAGCGTCAGGCAATCCTCGCCCGTCGGCTGGTACTTACCGGGCGCCAGGATCGTGTACATGCGTTGTTGAGGCGCGCAATTGCCGTAACCGTGGCAGTGGCGCACGCCGCGCCATGGCTGCACGGGCTGGGGGGCACGCAGCCGCAGCCGGCCCACCGGAGGGCGTGCGTACGGGATGGCTCGCCAGCGGTGCACGCCGTCGCGGGTGAAACCCTCGACCGTGCCGGAGGTGATCGTTGCGCGGACGGTGTGTTCGTGCATCACCCGACGTTAGCAATGGTTTCCGGCCGCGCCTGGGCAGGGATTGCGTGTCGGCCCGCTAGCCTGGCCGGTATGCGAATGGCTGTGCTGATCGCGTCTGTGCTGGTGGCAGGATGTTCCTCGACGACGGGCGGGCAGGCCGAACGAATCGAACCGATTCCGCCGTCCCCTTCGGCGAGCTCGCCGTCACGGACCACCACCACGCCGAGACCAACGACACCGCCTGCGCCGGGCGCGCCGCTCGGCGACGTCATCACCTGGGTGGAAGCCGGTGCACCCGCTGACGCCGCGCAGTACCACTCGGCCACCCGCGACGGGGAGACCACGGATCTCGGCGAGGACGTCGCGTTCACCACGCCGTCCGGTAAGACCAGCTGCATGACCGATTCCAGCTACAGCGAAGGCGCCCTGGCGTGCCTGGTCGACCTGGTCGACCCGCCGCCGCGGCCGGATGATGCCTACGGCGAGTGGAAGGGCGGCTGGGTCGACTACGACGGCAGCAGCGTGAGCGTCGGATCGGTGCACGGGGATCCCGGCCGCTTCACCGCCGGTGAGGGGCCCGAGCTGCCGTACGGCCAAGTCCTCGCCTTCGGCGACTATCGCTGCCGCAGCGACGCCGTCGGCCTCTTCTGCGTCAACTACGCCCACCAGTCCGCGGTCCGGTTCAGCGACGCCGGCATCGAACCGTTCGGCTGCTTACAACCGGTCGCCGCACCGCCACAGACCGGCGAGAAGTTCGGCTGCTGACGCGACAGACACGTGATCTGATGGCGGTCATCGCCAGCCGTCGGCGGCCTTGGCCGCCTGAATCAACGCGTCGCACAACCCCTTCAATTCGCCGGTGTCCGCGCCCTCCTCGACCGCCGTCGCGACGTCCTCGGCGGCGCATCTGACCTGGTAGACCCGGTCGGAGAGTTCGGCGGCCTCCTCGGGGCTGAGCACGACCGCATCCGGCGCCAGCGAGGTACCTCTGATCAGGCTGCGGTGTTCGTATGCGCGTTGCCGGCAGGACTGCCTGCAGTACTGCCGACGCCGGCCCAGCCCCACGTCGTCGACCTCACGACCGCACCAGCGGCAAGATTGGGGGCGTAGACGCTTCTTGGTCCCGGGTGCCACGGACGTGACTGTAGACCGAGGCTCCCGTGTTTCCCGGTATCATCGACGGTCGAGTCGGGAACTTCACAGCATGGTGCTGCGTTGATCATCCGAACCAATACGCGCTGATCGAGGAGTGTTCGACGATGGCTGATCGTGTCTTGAGGGGAAGTCGCCTCGGAGCCGTGAGCTACGAGACCGACCGCAACCACGACTTGGCGCCGCGTCAGGTCGCGCGGTACCGCACCGACAACGGCGAAGAGTTCGACGTCCCCTTCGCCGACGACGCCGAGATCCCCCACACCTGGCTGTGCCGCAACGGCATGGAAGGCACCCTGATCGAGGGTGACGCGCCGGAACCCAAGAAGACCAAGCCTCCGCGGACGCACTGGGACATGTTGCTCGAACGCCGGTCGATCGAGGAGCTCGAGGAGCTTCTCAAGGAACGGCTCGACATCATCAAGACCCGCCGCCGCGGCTGACCCTCATCACCCCGCGAGCGACCGCTTTCTGCCGGCAAAACCCGGCGCGCCGCCGTACAGACACGGCCGCTCGCGATTTGGTTACGTCAGTCGCCTAGCGCGTGAGGCGCCCCGCGGGCGCGGTCGAAGCGGCCGCGGATACCCCACTCGGCGACCTTGAACAGGGCTTCGCGGATGTTGGACCCGCTCATCTTGGACTGACCGAACTCGCGTTCGGTGAAGGTTATCGGCACCTCGACGACGACGAATCCGTGGTTGATCGTGCGCCAGGTCAGATCGATCTGGAAGCAGTAACCCTTCGAGTCGACCGCGTTCAGGTCGATCTTCTCCAGCACCTCGCGGCGGTACGCGCGGTAGCCGGCGGTGATGTCGTGGATGTCCACGCCGAGCAGGACGCGGGAATAGCCGTTCGCGGTCCGCGACAGCACCAGGCGCCGACGCGGCCAGTTGCGCACTTCTCCCCCGGGGACGTAGCGCGAGCCGATCACCAGGTCGGCTCCGGCGTCGATCGCGTCGAGCAGCCGGCACAGCTGCTCGGGCGGATGACTGCCGTCCGCGTCCATCTCGACGAGCACGCCGTACTCGCGGCTCAGCCCCCAACCGAACCCGGCGAGGTACGCCGCACCGAGTCCGCCCTTGGCGGTGCGGTGCATGACGTGGATGCGGTCCGGGTCGCCAAGGGCCAGATCGTCGGCCAGCTTGCCGGTGCCGTCGGGACTGCCGTCGTCGACGATCAGGAGGTGCATGTCGGGGCGCGCCGCGTGGACGCGTTCGACGATCAGCGGCAGGTTCTCCCGCTCGTTATAGGTGGGGATGATGACCAGCGTGCGCTGGCTTGGGCGTTCCCCCGGGTCCCGGCCCGTCGTCATGTAGCTCCTCTATCTTTGTTGTCGCCGCTCACTCGACGACGCACAAAGCTCCAATTGTGCAGTATCACGACGATCAGACTGCCGACACCGACGGCGATGAGCAGCCCCTCGACCAGCGGCCCCCACCGGGTCGCCGCTGTGAGCTGCGTTTTCAGCCGCACCGCGGAGTCGAGGTAGGCCGGTTCGAAAAACGCGGTGCGGGCCGTTTCCCGGCCGTCGGGCGCAATGATCGCGCTGATTCCCGTCGTTCCCGCCACCACGACGTACCGGTCGTGTTCGACCGCGCGCAGCCGGGCGAACGCGAGTTGTTGTTCGCTCATCGACTCGGTGAAGGTCGCGTTGTTGCTGGGCACCACGAGCAGTTGCGCGCCGTTGCGCACCGCCTCGCGGGGCGCCCGGTCGAAGATGACCTCCCAGCAGGTGCTCACACCCACCGGCACGCCGGCGGGGTGCAAGACCCCGGTGCCGTCGCCCGGAACGAAGTACCCGGCTCGGTCCGCGTAGTCGGAGAGACGTCGGAAGAAGCCGCGCCACGGCAGGTACTCCCCGAAGGGCTGCACGATCTGCTTGTCGTGGCGCTCGCCGGGTCCGCTGCCGGGATTCCACACGATCACCGAGTTGGTCGACGAGGGGTTCTCGGCGGTGGCGCCGGGGGCCTCGACCACCGCGCCGACGAGGATCGGCGCGTCGATGGCGGTCGCGGCGGCGGAGATCATCTCACTGGCGTCGGAGTTGGCCAGCGGGTCGATGTCGGAAGAGTTCTCGGGCCAGACGACGAACATCGGCCGCGGCGCGCGCCCGGACCGCACATCCTCGGCCAGCCGCATTGTCTCTCGAACGTGGTTGTCGAGCACCGCGCGCCGCTGTGCGTTGAAGTCCAGCCCGAGGCGGGGCACATTGCCCTGGACCACGGCGACGGTGATCGACCGGTCGTCACCGGCGCCCGCACCGGACTGGCGAACGTGCGGCCACGTCAGCGCGGTGACGAGCAGCACCACGCTGATGTACACGCCCGGCACCACCACCGCCGGCGGCGCGGCGTTCTGCCCGTCGCGCCGCCACCACTGCACGACCTCGAAAACGATTGCGCCCAGGCAGAACCCGATGAGCACCACCGCGAACGACAGCAGCGGCGCCCCGCCGAGTTGGGCGATCGAGCGCAGCGGGCTCTCGGTCTGGCTGTAGGCGACGACACCCCACGGGAACCCGCCGAACGGCAGTGTCGACTTGAGCCACTCCTGGGTCGCCCACAGCCCGGCGAACCACAGCGGCCAGCCGGGTAGCCGGCGCACCGTCACGGCGGCCACTCCGAACAGTGCGGGAAACAGCGCCTCGGCGAGCGAGAGCCCGATCCAGGGGACAGGACCGACGAATGTCCCGACCCATGGCAGCAGCGGCAGGTAGAACGTCGCCCCGAACAGGAAGCCATAGCCGAAGCCGCCTCGCCGCGTTGTGGTTTCGCGCGTCAGCACCCAGGCCAGCAGCGCGAACGCGACGAACCCCAGATACCACCACCCGAACGGCGGAAAGCTCAGGCACAGCAGGATCCCGGCGACGATCACGACAGCCAACTGCGGTAGCCGGTCCACCACCGCCTGCCCCCACCTCGCAGCCTTGGGACGGATCTCAGCCATGGATGACGACACCCCGGTGGACGGTCTGCCGGCACCTGGGCGGCGGGCCGTCGAGTCGCGGCAACGGCGGCACGCGCGACCGCTGATCGGTCGACCAACGCTGCACCGCGTCCGCCGGGGCCCTCACCTCGAATTCGTCGGCGTCCCAGACCGCGTACGACGCCGGTGCGCCGGGCACGAGTGTGCCCGCCAGCCCGTCGCGCACACCGGCGGCCCGCCAGGCACCGCGGGTGAGCGCCGCGAACGCCGCACGGGCCGATAACGCGCTTCCAGGCGTCTGATGACGCGTCGCCGCGCGCACCGTCACCCACGGGTTCATACCGGTGACCGGGCTGTCCGAGCCGAACGCGAGGGGCACGCCTTGGGATGCTAACAGCGCGAACGGGTTCAACGATCTGGCTCGCTCGGCTCCAAGCCGCTGGGCGTACATGCCGGCTTCGCCGCCCCAGAGCGCATCGAAGTTCGGTTGCATGCTGGCGAGCACGCCCCAGGCGCCGAGCCGGCTCGCCTGCTCTTCGGTGACCATCTCCAGGTGTTCGAGCCGGTGCCCGCATCTGGCGACCGCGGGCGCCCCGAACGCCGCGACGACCGACTCGAACCCCTCGACGACCGCGGCCACTGCGGCGTCGCCGATGACGTGGAAACCGGCCGTGATGCCCGCCTCCGTACATGCGTGCAGGTGGGCGGCGATGGCGTCGCGGTCGAGATAGCTGTTGCCGACGCGGCCCGGCGCGTCGGCGTAGGGCTGGTGCAGCCAGGCGGTGCGCGAGCCCAGAGCCCCGTCGACGAAAAGGTCACCCGCCAGGCCGCGGGCGCCGGTGCGCTCGAGCAGGGCGCGCGCCTGACCGGCAGTTCTCACCGCTTCGCCCCAGTAGCCGACGATCTCCACCCCGTGTTCGAGCCGACGGATCTCGTCCCAGTCGTCGAGTCCGCCGATGTCCGGGCCTGCGCATTCGTGGACCGCGACGATGCCGGACGCCGCCGCCGCGTCCAGCGCGGCCGATCGCGCGCGGTCGCGCTGCTCAGAGGTGAGCCGGGCTCGCGCGGCGGCGCGGACCAGGTGGTGCGCGTCGGCGGTCAGCGGGTGTTGCGGGGAGTATCCGGTCGCGTCGGGGAGGCCCGCGCTGAACTGGCGCAGCGCGGTGGACGCCGCGGCGGAGTGCACGTCGACCCGGGCCAGGTAGGCAAGCCGCTCCCCGACGACGGCGTCGACCTCGGCGGTGGTGGGAGGGGTGCGTTCGGGCCAGCTCGACTCATCCCAGCCGTGAGCCCAGATCGGACCGTCCGGATGTGCGTGCGCATAGTCGCCGAGCAGTTGCAGACAGTGCCGCAGTGAGGCGGCGGGCCGAAGGTCGAGACCAAAGAGCGCCAGCCCGGTGGCGGTGAGGTGGACGTGGCTGTCGACGAAGGCCGGCGCGACGAAGGCACCCTCCAGATCGACGACCTTCGCGTCGGGGAACTGCCCGCAGCCCACGTCGTCGCTGCCCAGCCAGGCGATCACGCCGTTGAGCACGGCGAGTGCCGTGGCGTCGGGCATGGCGGGACTGTGCACCCGCCCGTTGAGCAGAAGGGTCGTCACCTACGCGAGGTTCTCATAACTCCTGGCTGGGGCGGGGCGCGCGCTCCACGGCGGGCGGTTCGACGTCGATGACCTCGACGACCTCGCCGTCGATGTAGTCGGCGCCCGGGCGGGCCACTCGCCAGCCTGCGACGCCCGCGGTGAGCAGCGGCATCCGGCGCGCGGCCAGCGCGGTCAGCAGCGGACGGACCGCCACGCGGGTTGGCGGCAGCAGAAGCAACGCCCCCGTCACCGAACTGGCCAAGCCCGGGATCACCACGAGCACCGTGCCGAGCGCAACCAGGGCGCTGTCGGCGGCCGCGCCGTGCAGGTTCGCCGGGGTCAGGCCCGAACGCAACTGGCGAAAATGGCGCCTGACCTGCGAACCGGCCAGCGCAAGGCCCAGCACGAACGTTGCGAGCAGGAGCAGCAGCGTCCAGCCGACGCCGATCGTCGACGCCAGGGCCACGACGACCGCGACCTCGATGACCACGTAGAGCAGAAACAGCCGCATACGCCTTGAACGTATGGACCGCCCTCACCGGTTCCGAAGATTGGCCACGTGACCACGATCCAGGCCCGCCGTGGTCGGTGTTCTCGTTCTTCGCCGAGCACCCGGCGGCTACACCGCGGGCTTGATCTCGAGACCGATGTGGACCTTGTCTATGCCACCGCGGATCAGCGCCTGCGGGATCCACCACCACGCGTGCCACCAGTAGCGCCGGGTGACCTTGTCGAACACGCGGCGCGTGGTGTCCTTGGGCAGTACCCGGGCCACCGCTTCGACCGGATCACCCTTGGGTTTGCCCAGCGCGCTGGACTTCTGGATGGTCACGCGTGGAGTGTTTTTGATGCGCTTGGTCTTCCACGACCCGTCATCGGTGATGACGAGCAGTCGGTCGCCGTCGGGCGCACCCCAGATCGGCGTCGGCTTGGGCCTGCCGTCCTTGGTGAAGGTCGTCAGCAGGATGTATTTCGCGCGGGCGACGTCGTCGAATCTGTCGGCCATGCTTCACCCCGGCTTGATCTCGATGGTCACGTTGTTCTTCATTCCCCCGCGCAGCTTGGAGAAAACGTTGAACGCCTTGCCGAACAACCCATAGCGTTTGCCGATCCCGGCGTACGTCGCGCCGTTGGCGGACTTGTCGAGGATCTGCGCGACGGCCTCGACGGGCGCCCCCTTCGGATTTCCGCGTATGTCGCAGGGCGCGATGGTGACCCGCGGCGTGTTGCGTATCCGCTTGACCTTCCACGACTTCTCCTGCGTGATCGCGATCAGGCCGTCGCCGTCGGGCACCGCCCAGATCGGCGTCGGCTTTCCCCTGCCGTCCTTGGTGAAGGTGGTCAGCAGGATGTACTCGGATTTCGCAACGTCGGCGAAGCTGGCAGACACGCCCCCGAAGATACTGGGCCGGCGTCGACTCTGCGGCTACGGCGTAAGACCGCCGGAGACGACCGCCCTGTCGACGCTGCAGTCAGCCCTCCAGGTCGCCCTCGGTCTCCAGCAGCACCTGGCGCAAGCCGTCCAGCGTCGCCGGTTCGGGCGCTGCCCACATGCCGCGGTCGGCGGCCTCCAGCAGTCGCTCGGCCATCCCGTGCAGGGCCCACGGGTTCGATTCGGCCATGAACTTGCGGTTCTCGTCGTCCAGCACGTACTCGGCCGACAATCGCTCGTACATCCAGTCGGCCATCACCTTTGCGGTCGCGTCGTAGCCGAACAAGTAGTCGACGGTGGCGGCCATCTCGAACGCACCCTTGTAACCGTGCCTGCGCATCGCGTTGATCCACCGTGGGTTGACGACGCGGGCGCGGAACACCCGGGTGGTCTCCTCGCTCAGGGTGCGGGTGCGTACGGCGTCGGGACGGGTGTTGTCGCCGATATAGGCGGCGGGATCTTTTCCGGTCAGGGCCCGCACGGTGGCGATCATGCCGCCGTGGTACTGAAAGTAGTCGTCGGAATCGGCGATGTCGTGTTCGCGGGTGTCGGTGTTCTTGGCGGCCACCGCGATTCGGCGGTACTGCCGGCTCATGTCGTCGGCTGCGGGCGCGCCGTCCAGCCCGCGACCGTAGGCGAATCCACCCCACGCGGTGTACACGGCGGCCAGGTCGGCGTCGTCGCGCCAGTTGCGGCTGTCGATCAGCTGCAGCAGTCCGGCGCCGTAGGTTCCGGGCTTGGAACCGAAAATCCTTGTGGTGGAACGACGCTCGTCACCATGCTCGGCGAGGTCGGCTCGCGCGTGCGCGCGCACGTAGTTCCCCTCGTCCGGTTCGTCGAGGGCCGCCACGAGCGCGACGGCGTCGTCGAGCATGGTGACGACGTGCGGAAAGGCGTCACGGAAGAAGCCCGAGATGCGCACGGTGACGTCGATGCGCGGCCTGCCGAGATCGGCCAGCGCGATCGGTTCGAGGTCGACCACCCGCCGCGAGGCCTCGTCCCAGACCGGCCGGACACCCAGCAGCGCGAGCACTTCGGCGATGTCGTCACCGGCGGTACGCATCGCCGAGGTGCCCCACACCGACAGGCCGACGGACGGGGGCCAGTCTCCGTGGTCGTCGCGGTAGCGGGCCAGCAGCGAATCCGCCATCGCCACACCGGTTTCCCACGCCAACTTGGATGGCACCGCGCGGGGGTCCACGGCGTAGAAGTTGCGCCCGGTGGGCAGCACGTTGACCAGGCCGCGCAGCGGCGACCCCGATGGGCCGGAAGCGATGAAGTGCCCGTCGAGCGCCCGCAGGATCTGCGGGATCTCGTCGGCCGTACCCGCGAGCCTGGGCACCACTTCGGTGGCCGCGAACCGGAGTACCGCGGCGACGTCGGCGTTGTCGGTCAGCGTGTCGACCGCATCGGGATCCCAGCCGGAATCCTGCAGTGCGGCCACGAGTTCACGGGCTTGCGCCTCGGCGGCGTCGACGGCGGTGCGCTCCTCGTTACCGTCCTCTTCCAGACCGAGCGCCTGCCGCAGGCCGGGCACCGTGTGTTCGCCGCCGAACAACTGGCGGGCCCGCAGCACCGCGAGCACGAGGTCGAGTTCGTCCTCACCGGCCGGGGTCTGGCCGAGGATGTGCAGCCCGTCGCGGATCTGGACGTCCTTGATCTCACACAGCCAGCCGTCGACGTGCAGGAGCATGTCGTCGAAGGAGTCCTCCTCGGGCCGTTCCTCCAGGCCGAGATCGTGGTCCATCTTCGCGGCACGCATCAACGTCCAGATCTGCTGGCGGATCGCGGGCAACTTGGCGGGGTCCAGCGCGGAGACGTTGGCGTGCTCGTCAAGCAGCTGCTCCAAACGCGCGATGTCGCCGTAGGTTTCGGCGCGGGCCATGGGCGGGATGAGATGGTCGACGAGGGTGGCGTGCGCGCGGCGCTTGGCCTGCGTGCCCTCACCCGGGTCGTTGACCAAGAACGGGTAGATCAACGGCAGATTGCCCAGCGCGGCGTCCGAACCGCACCCCGCCGACATGCCAAGCGTCTTGCCCGGCAACCACTCCAGGTTGCCGTGCTTGCCGAGGTGCACCACCGCGTCCGCGCCGAACACCGACTCGATCCACCGGTGCGCGGCCAGATAGTGGTGGCTGGGCGGCAGATCCGGGTCGTGATAGATGGCCACCGGCTTCTCCCCGAACCCGCGCGGTGGCTGCACCATCAGCACGACGTTGCCGGCCTGCAGGGCCGCGATGACGATCTCGCCGTCGGGGTCGGCGCTGCGGTCGACGAACATCTCGCCCGGCGGCGGGCCCCAGTGCTCGACGACCGCGTCGGTCAGCTCGGCGGGCAGTGTGGCGAACCATTCGCGGTAGTCATTGGCCGGCACCCGAATCGGGTTGCCCTCGAGCTGCCCTTCGGTGAGCCAGTCGGGATCCTGGCCGCCGCGTTCGATCAGCGCGTGGATGAGCGCGTCACCATCGCATGCATCGACACCGGGGATGTCGTCGATCCGGTAGCCGTGCTCACGCATCGCGCGCAGCAACGCGACCGCGCTGGCCGGGGTGTCGAGGCCGACGGCGTTGCCGATGCGGGCGTGCTTGGTCGGATAAGCGGAGAACACCACTGCGACCCGCTTGTCCGCGATCGGGACGGCACGCAGCCGCGCGTGCCGCACGGCAAGGCCGGCGACACGTGCGCAGCGCTCGGGATCGGGCACGTAGGAAACGAGCCCCTCGTCGTCGATCTCCTTGAACGAGAACGGCACCGTGATGATGCGCCCGTCGAACTCCGGCACCGCGACCTGCGTCGCGACGTCGAGGGGCGAGAGCCCGTCGTCGTTGTTCTGCCACTGCGCCCGCGAACTCGTCAGGCACAATCCCTGCAGGATCGGGACGTCCAGAGCCGCCAGGTGCGCGACGTTCCAGGTGTCGTCGGAACCACCGGCCGACACGGCGGCCGGCGTGGCCCCGCCTGCCGCGAGCACGGTGGTGACGAGCGCGTCGGCGGTGCCCAGGAGGTCGAGCAGCTCCGCGTCGGCGGTGCGCAACGACGCACAGAACACGGGTACGGCGCGCGCACCGGCGTCCTCGATCGCATCGCACAACGCCTCGACGTAGGCGGTGTTTCCCGCGAGGTGCTGTGCGCGGTAGTACAGCACCGCCACGGTCGGTCCGCCGTCGCGAGCACCGTCCCGGTGCACGACGCCCCATGTTGGCGTGCTCTCCGGCGGTGAGAAGCCGAAGCCGGTCATCAACAGCGTGTCGCACAGGAACGCGTGCAGGTTGCGCAGGTTCGATACCCCGCCTTGGGCCAGGTAGACGTGCGACTGCAGCGCCACCCCCGCGGGTGTGGTCGAGTGACCCATCAGTTCCGCGTCTGGCGACTGCTCGCCGCTGACGACGACCGCGGGCACCCCGCTGGCGACCACCTCGTCGATGCCGTCCTGCCAGGCGCGGTAGCCGCCGAGGATTCGCACCACCACGATGTCGGCGGCGCGCAGCAGATCGCCGAGTTCGCCGTCGACCAGCCGAGACGGGTTGGCCCACCGGTACCGGGCGCCGCTCGACCGGGCGGTGATCAGATCGGTGTCAGAGGTCGACAGGAGTAGTACGACGGGATCCGGCACCCCCCATTACTACCCCACGGCCCGTTCCTTCCCGCGACGGTGCGTGTCTGGAGAGGACACGCCGCTGATTTTCCGCGCTTTGCGCACGCTCGACGCGCAACGAACGTGCGGAAATCTACCGGCGGTTCCACCGGCCGTAGGTGCTCTGCGGGTACGGCAACCCGAGGGCCGCGATGAGCACGACCAGAAGAACACCGAAAACGATGAGTTCGAACATCGTCGTTCCTTCCTGACATCGCTTACTACACACGCGTGCAGTAACTCGAAAATACGACGTCAGCGGGCATTTCTGACCATCTTGTGTGGAAGAGATCACTTGGACTCCGATGTGACGGCCGTCACTTTCAGCCCGCGCGGACCTCGAAGTCGGTGGGCTCGGGTGTGCTCAGCAGTTCGCGGTGCCGCACCGGTCGCCACGGGAAGAGTTCGGGCAGGCCGTCTTTCCCGAGATACCAGCTGTTGCAGCCCGTTACCCAAATCGTCTGCGGCATTGCGGCTTTCATTTCGTCGTTGTACAGCTTGGTCGCCGTTTCAGTGGGTGCGGCCGCAACGACGTGACCGCCGCGGATCTTGTCGATCCACCACAGCGCGTAGTCCGCTTGGCTCTCGGCGATGATCACCAGTGACTGGTTGCCGACGGGCGAATGCGGCCCCATCAGCATGAACAGGTTCGGAAAGCCCGGTAGTGCAACCGAACGGTACGCCCGCGGTCCATCGCGCCAGGCTTTCTCGAGCGTAACCCCGTTCTCGCCGACGATCTGCATCGGTCGCATGTAGGCATGGCTGTCGAATCCGGTGGCCAGTACTAGCACATCGAGTTCGTGCAAGACGCCGTCCGATGTCACCACACCAGTGGGCTCGACGTGGTCGATCGCCTCGGTCACCAAGTCGACCCCAGGCTTCTGGATGGCTCGGTAGTAGCGCCCCGCGATTATCTGCCGCTTGCACATCGCCTCGTAGCTAGGAGTGAGCTTGCGCCGCATGTCGGGATTACGCACCGACAGGCGCAGGTTCCACCGGCACAGCGCCGACAGCACACGGCGCTGCCAACATGGTTCTACGGTGGCCCGGCCCAGTGTGGCCCGCTCGACATAGGCCTGCCAGACCCGGTAGCCCACCTTGTTCATCACCGGCCAGCGCTGCAGCGCGGCCTTGGTCAATCGCGAGTACCTCACGTTCGGGGCGGGAAGCACCCACTGCGCCGTGCGCTGAAAGATCTTCAGCCCCCGCACGTTTCCACCGAGCGCGGCGGTGATCTGCACACCGGTTGAACCGGTGCCGATCAACCCGATTCGCTTGTCGGACAATGGAACAGAATGATCCCATCGCGCGGAGTGAAATATCGGTCCTGCGAACATGTCCAGTCCGGGGATGTCGGGGTAGCGCGGCACCCGAAGGACACCCGTGGCGGTGATCAGCACATCGAACGCGTCTTCGCCGGAGGCCGTGCGCACCGACCAGCGGCCGTCCCGGTAGACGGCGGAGATGACCTCGGTGCCGAACCGGATGTGCGGTCGGATATTCCGCTCGGTCGCCACCTGCTGGAAGTACGCCTGGATTTCTGGGCCCGCTGACATGACCCGCGACCATTGCGGATTGGGCCGGAACGAGTAGGAGTAGTACCGCGACGGCACGTCACAGGTCAATCCGGGATAGGTGTTGTCGCGCCAGGTGCCACCGACCTCATCGGCTTGCTCGAAGATCGTGAAGGTGTCGATGCCCGCATCCTGCAATTTGGCAGCCATGCAGAGGCCCGACATACCGGCGCCGACGATCGCGACCTTCACTGCGCGTTTCTCTGCCATCGGACCCCTTCGGCTACCGGGAAGGGTACGCCCGACCAGCCGCGTTATTGAAGCAATCGCCGCCTGCGCGGTGCCGATACCCTGACTCGCCCGCCCCGTTGGATTTGCTGCCGGTCCGAATCACTGTGCTGCAGCACAGTGTTCGGTGGAACAGGAGCTCCTATTACCTGGCCAGCTGATCACAGCCGGTCCAGCTCCCGAGACATCAAGGCGCTCTCGAGATAGGCGAACCGCTGTGGATAGTGTCTGCGCACGGGTTCGCGGTCGCTGTGCCACAGGCCGCGCACCACACGGACCGCAACGGCCCAGTGCCAATGGGTCGTCGGCGCCGGCGACAAAGCTGCGACGGTGCTGAACCGCACCTGCTGTTCGGTGATCACAATCGGTTCCGGTGTCGCGGCCACCGGAGCCGGACATGTCGCGGATCGTGCTGTCGACGGGCGGCGCGTCGTGGTCAGTTCGGTCATGTCAATCTCTCCCACCGTGCTCATCCGGTCCGCCGCGGACCGCGATGTTGATGACGCTATGACCGGCCGATCGGCAACGCATGCGTAAGGCACTACCTGTGTTGGCGGGCGACACCCACGGACTACCGTGAACTGGTGGCCAGGACCCGCGACCAGGACGCCTGCCCCGGTGCGCTGCAGGTGCATCACGCGGCCGACGGTGCGTTGGCGCGCGTGCGGTTGCCGGGCGGGATGGTCACCGCCGCGCAGTTGGCGATGCTGGCGCGGGCGGCCACCGACTGGGGTGCGGGCACGCTGGAGCTCACCTCGCGGGGCAACCTTCAGATCCGCGGCGTCACGGACACTGCGGCGGTCGCGGACGCCGTGGCCGCCGCAGGTCTCCTGCCGTCGGCGACCCACGAACGGGTGCGCAACATCGTCGCCTCGCCGCTGTCCGGCCGGGTCGGGTCGAACACGGACGTCCGCGGGCTGGTCACCGAACTCGACAACGCCATCCGTGCCGACCTGGACCTGATCGCGCTGCCCGGGCGGTTCCTGTTCGGCATCGACGACGGCCGCGGCGACATCTGCGGTCTCGCCCCGGACGTCGGCGTCCACGTCACGAATGATGCAGCGGCGCTGTTCCTTGCTGGCCGTGACACCGGTGTCCGAATTGCGGTGAATGCGGCGGTGCCGACAATGATTGCGGTGGCCCGGCGATTCATCACTGACCGCGGAACCGCCTGGCGCGTCAAAGAACTCGCCCGCCCGGAGATACTTCTCGAAGGGCTGACACCGTCCGAAGCGCCGGGGGCGACCTGGCCTGCGGTCACCCGGGCGCCCGTCGGCTGGCTCGAACAGGCGGACGGCCGCATCGCACTTGGCGCGGCGGTTCGGCTCGGCGTGCTGCCCACCCGCACCGCCGAATACCTCGCCGCGATCGAGGCGCCGATGGCGATCACACCGTGGCGTTCGGTACTCGTGTTCGACCTCGACGAGGCCGTCGCCGACGTCGCGCTGCGGGTGCTCGCACCGCTCGGGCTGGTGTTCGACGAGAACTCGCCCTGGCTGTCGGTCAGCGCCTGCACGGGCAGCCCGGGCTGTGAGCACTCGGTGGCCGACGTCCGCGCCGACGCCGCGGCAGCCGTCGACGACCCGGCCGGGGGTCACCGGCATTTCGTCGGCTGCGACCGCGCCTGCGGCAGTCCACCCATCGGTGAGGTGCTGGTGGCAACGAGAGACGGATACCGGGCGCGCGACCCGCACCCGTAGGGTGATCGCGTGCTCGACTACATCCGCGACGCCGGGGAGATCTACCGGCAATCGTTTGCGACGATTCGCGACGAGGCGGACTTGGCGCGGTTCCCCGACGACGTCGCCCGCGTGGTCGTGCGGCTGATCCATACCTGCGGCCAGGTGGACGTCGCCGACCACGTCGCCTACCGCGACGACGTGGTCAGAACGACCCACGCCGCGCTGGTCGCCGGCGCTCCGGTGCTGTGCGACTCGTCGATGGTGGCCGCGGGGATCACCCGGTCGCGGCTGCCTGCGGACAACGAGGTGGTCTCGCTGGTGGCCGACGCGCGCGCGGCCGACCTCGCCGCGCGGCTCGGCACCACCCGGTCCGCGGCCGCCGTCGACCTGTGGGCCGATCGGCTCGGCGGTGCCGTGCTGGCGATCGGCAATGCGCCGACCGCGCTGTTCCGGCTGCTCGAGCTCCTCGACGACGGCGCCCCGACGCCCGCCGCGGTACTGGGCGGACCGGTCGGTTTCGTCGGCTCGGCGCAGTCCAAGCAGGAACTCATCGACCGGCCGCGCGGAATGTCGTATCTCGTGGTGACGGGCCGTCGCGGCGGCAGTGCGATGGCGGCCGCGGCCGTGAACGCGATTGCGACGGAACGCGAATGAGCGACCGCGGAGTCTTGTGGGGCGTCGGGCTGGGACCCGGCGATCCGGAACTGGTGACGGTCAAGGCCGCGCGGGTCATCGGCGACGCCGACGTCGTGGCGTACCACAGCGCGCGGCACGGCAACAGCATCGCCCGCGGTATCGCCGAACCGTATCTGCGGCCCGGGCAGGTCGAGGAGCACCTCGTCTACCCGGTGACCACCGAGACCGCCGATCATCCCGGCGGCTATGCCGGCGCGATGGAGGACTTCTACCGGGAGTCCGCCGCCCGCATCGCCGCGCACCTGGAGGCGGGCCGCAACGTGGCGCTGCTCGCCGAGGGCGACCCGCTGTTCTACAGCTCCTACATGCACATGCACACCCGGCTCACCCAGCGCTTCGACGCGGTGATCGTGCCGGGGGTGACCTCGGTGAGCGCGGCCTCGGCGGCGGTGGCGACTCCGCTCGTGCAGGGCGACGAGGTGTTGACGATCCTGCCGGGCACGCTGCCCGCCGACGAACTCGAGCGCAGGCTCGCCGACACCGACGCGGCGGTACTGCTCAAGCTGGGGCGGTCGTATCCGGCTGTGCGTGAAGCACTCTCGGCGACCGGTCGGCTCGACGACGCCTTCTACGTCGAACGGGCCAGCACGCCGCGGCAACGGGTGCTGGGCGCCGGAGAGGTCGAGGATGCGACGGTCCCGTATTTCTCGCTGGCGATGTTGCCGGGCCGACGCCGCGCAGAGACGACGACCGGCAGCGTGGCGGTGGTGGGTTTGGGACCGGGTGACACCGACTGGATGACCCCGCAGTGCCGCCGCGAACTCGCCGAGGCCACCGACCTCATCGGCTACGGCCCCTACCTCGACCGGGTCGGAGCCCGGGACGGTCAGCGCAAGTATCCGAGCGACAACACCGACGAAACCGCCCGCGCCCGGTTGGCCTGCACATTGGCCGAAGAGGGCCGGGCGGTGGCGGTGGTGTCCTCCGGCGACCCGGGCGTCTTCGCGATGGCGACCGCGGTGCTCGAAGAGGCCAAGCAGTGGCCGGGGGTCTCGGTGCGTGTGATCCCGGCGATGACCGCCGCACAGGCGGTCGCCAGCCGGGTCGGCGCGCCGCTGGGCCACGACTATGCGGTGCTCTCGCTGTCGGACCGGCTCAAGCCGTGGGACGTGATCGCCACACGGTTGACCGCTGCCGCCGCGGCCGACCTGGTGCTGGCGATATACAACCCGGCGTCGAAGACCCGCACCTGGCAGGTCGCCGCGATGCGCGATCTCCTGCTCGAACACCGCGATTCCGGCACCCCGGTGGTGATCGGCCGCGACGTGTCCGGACCCCGTGAGGAGGTCAAGGTGGTGCGCCTGGCCGACTTGGACCCCGCCGACGTCGATATGCGCTGCCTGCTGATTGTCGGGTCCTCGCAGACGCAGTGGTATTCCGACGACGGGGACCGGGTTTTCACACCGCGCCGCTATCCGGGTTGAGGCGTGACCTCGATGACCCCGTGAGCGCCGCGTTCGGCGTCGACCATTGCGTGGGTGACGAACGGATAGTGCCCTGCTTGGTCGAAGCTCAGCTCGACGAATCCGCCTTGGGCAGCGGATAATCCGAGGGCCTGCGCGCCGCCGGTACCCGGCCGCAATCGGTAGTCGCCCTCCGACCATACGGTGTCGAACTGGCCGCCGACGACGTGAAAGGAGCTGCCCCGGTTCGGCCCGGCGGCCAGTACCCAGATCCGCACCCGCTCCCCGACTTGGGCGGTCAGCGGCGCGTGGTCGTACTGGTTCGCGTAGCCGTTGAAGACCACCAGGTCGGGCTTTTCGGCGGCGACCTTGGCGGCGTCGACTTCCCCGCCCGGCGGGCCGAGGTAGTACTCGGACTGCACGAGCAGGTATTCGCGGTCGACCGGGGGCAGGTCCGGCGGGTCGATGACCACCGCGCCGAACATTCCGTTCGCGATGTGCACCGACATCGGCATCGTCGAACAGTGATACATCCATATGCCGGCGCGCCGCGCGGTGAACCGGTAGACCAGGCGTTCGCCGGGCTGGATCGTTCGCATCGGCACGTCGGGGGCCAGCGCCCCGGCATGGAAGTCGATCGAGTGCCCGATCGTGCCGTCGTTGACCAGCGTGATCTCGAAGACGTCGCCGACCTTACCCCGCAGCGTCGGCCCCGGCGCCGAGCCGCCGAATGTCCACAGCCGCTGGGTGATTCTGGGCGACACCTCCCGCTCGGTCTCGGTCACCGGCAGGGTGATGCGGTGGTCCGGCGTCGCCGCCGCCAGCGCTGGGTCGCGCGGCACGAAACCCGGGCCCGGCGTCGCGCCGAGGCTGCGGGTGATGTCGTCACCGGTGACCGATGCCGCTGCCGTGTCGTGATGCCCCGAGTGCGTCCCGGCTGGCGCGGTAGCACCGGTCGCGCGCACCACCATGGTCATGCCCATCTGCCGGTGCCCGGCCACCGAGCACCAGCCGTCCAGGTCCACGCCGATCACTCCGGCGTCGAGCACCGCGGTTTCTCCCACTGCGAGGCGTCCGGTGCTGGTCCCGTTCGACAACACCAGATCATGACGGTCCGAACCGGTGTTGACGAGCCTTATCACCAACCGGTTTCCGATCGGCGCTTCGATGGTGTCGGGCACATAGCGCATGCCCTCGATATGCACCTCGACCTCGGTGGTCTGGCCGGTGGCCGCGACCGACACCGGTGGCGTTGTGGCGAAGCCGACCGCGGCAGGGTCGGCGGCGACCGCGCCGGCGGCGGTCAACACCACCACGCCCAGCCCGGCGGCCGCGACGCCGAGCCGGTGGCGCACCGGCGGCCCCGACGGGGGCGGGCCCGGTGTCGACGGCGTATCGCGGTTCTTGCGTGCCTGCCACACCGCCCGCACCAACAGCGGCAGGAACGCGGTGTACGCCGCCAGTACCAACACCGAGGCTCCCACCCGTACCAGGCTCGGCGTCGGCAGCACACACAGCAGCAGTGCGAAGTTGGCGACCGCCAGCCGCCACGGCGCGCCGCGTTCCAGTTCGGCGGCCGCCACGATCGCGGCGGCGCGGCCGCCGACCACGATCGTGGTCAGATAGGTCAGCGACCCCAGGAGAACCTGCACCAGGAAGCCGGCAAGCACCGCCACGGTGAGCGGGCCGGCCCGGTCGAGCACCGCCGGCCACGTCGGCGCGGTGGCGAAGGCGACGACGGCATAACCCAGCGAACCCAGCAGCCACACCACGCCCGACAGCACCGACAACGTCGCGAAGTTGGCCGGCCGCTTGCGGCGCACCTCGTCGAGATGGGGCCACAGCACATAACCGGCGGCGCCGAGGTACGCGAGCGCTCCGGCGGCCGTCACCGCCGGCGAGGCCACCATCGCGCCCAGCGCGACTACGCCCAATCCGCCTACGAGCGCGGGTAATCCGCGCCGGGCCGCGACCTCGACCCCGTCGGCCATCCGGGTGCGCAGCATCGTGGGCCACAGCGTGACCAAGGTGCCGAGCACCGAAAGCGCGACCCATCCGAACAGGTTCACTGCCGCATGGGCGATGACGAACCGCTCGTGGATCGCACCGGGCAACGCCGGGTCGGCCATCGCCACGCCAAGCCCCGCGCCGACCGAAAGCAGCGCTGCCGCGGCGACGTAGTAGCGCACGGTGTCGCCGAAGCGCGAGGGCAGCGCACGGCGCAGCTGCCGGATCAACGTCACGGCATGCGCCAGCGCCACGGCACCGACCACGATCCCACCGGCCAGCACCACTGCCCACACCCCGGCGGGCATCCCGACGACCACCGCGACGGCGCCGACGTTGAAAGCCGTGATGCGCCAAGCCTGCCCGGCTCGCGACGACTCGGGCGGCCTGCGCAGCAGCGCATCGGTGAAATGGCGACTCCAGATGAGGATCGCGTTACCCGCCGCCCCCAGGCCGAGGAGATGAATCAGCAGCCATCCCGATGCCGGCAGCGACCGGTGCGCGAGCGACACCACGACAATGGCGGCCAGCCAGGCGAAGACGATCGACCCGACGCGCAGATGCCATCGCCCGCGGTTCATGCCGACACCCCGACCGGCCGACGCGACGCCGCGTGGACGGCAACCCCGACGAACGCGAGCACCGCCACGATGTTGAGCACGCCCCCGGCCTGCACGGCCCACTCGACGCCACGCACGTCTCCGATCGCCACCCGCAACAGCAGCGAGGCGTGCAGCAAGGCGACCGGCCCGTACATCGCCGGGGTGTACGGCAGCGGGCGGCGCACCACCGCGGGCAGGATGACCGGTGCGTGCGCCATGATCATCGACAGCACGAAGCCGAGCATCACCGCGTGCACGATCGCGTCGTAGCCGCCGCCGGATCGCACCTGCCCGACCAGTAGCCAGGCCAGTCCGGGGACCATCAGCCACGCATAGCCGGCGAGCAGGCATACCGCCATATAGCGCGTCAGCCCCGTCGTGCGGACGGTTCGCCTGGCGATATCGAAGCGCATGAGCCAAAGGGTGATTCCAAGTACAGCGGCTCCGAGCACTGCGAAACCCGCTGTCGGCCAAAGCAGTTGCGCGAGGGCGCCGACGACCACTGCCGCTGACCCCGCGACCAGCAGAGCTTCGGCCCGCGTGCCGAGCATCGCGACCCGCGCCAACTCGAGGCGCTCCCCCGCGATGGTCAGGATGAGGAAACCGGCCAGCCAGCCCAGAAGATCCGACGTCGGCAGCCCCGCCGCCCACAGCAGCGCCGCGCCGGTCGCCAAGACCGCGCCCGCCGCCTGCACCAGCACCGCCGCGTCCCAGCTGCGCCGCCACAGCGGCACGTACACCGCCACCAGCAGCGCGGCCCCGGCCAGCAGAGCGGTATCGGCGAGGCGTCGCGGGGCCGGGCTGACGAGCAGGACCGCGCTCAGCCCGAGGAACGCGGGGGCGAGATAGCACCACCGCCGCCCCGATGCGACGGCACGTTCCACCGCGATCACGGTGCCGACGAATCCCAGCACCAGCACGATGCCGTGCACCTCGGACAACCGATCGGTCTCGACCGGCGCCGGTAGCCCGAGCCGCAGCAGCCCCGCGTCCAACCCGGCCAGCAATGCAATCCCACCGGGCACCAGCAGCAGCGCCCGTGGCGGTAACCGGTTGTCAGTCATGGCGTTTCAGGACGGGATCGGGCAGAAACAACCGGCAGGCGCCGGGCTCGGCGAAGGGAATCAGATCGAGACCCGGCCCGGTGGGCGCCTCGATGCTTTCGAGCAGTCCCTCGACGATGCCGAGGTGGACCTGGCAGACCACGCTCGGATAGCGGCGGGCCGCGTCGAGCAGCGGGCAGCGGCGCAGCGCCACACCCCGCTCGGCGCCCTCGTCGTCGGGAGCGAAGCCCAGCCGGGTCAGCGCGTCGAGCACCGCCTGTCGTTTGTGGCCGTCGCTACGGCCCATCTCCTCGGCCATCTCGCGGCCCCACTCGACGCCGGCGGCGCGGGCGTCGCGCTCCGGGTCGGCGCTGGTGCGAGCGAGGTGCCCGGCCAGGGCAGTGGCCAGGCCCGCATAGTCACGGGCCGCCACGGCGGGGTCCGCGGCCGACGGCCGATACAGCGCGGCCGGCCGGCCTCGCCCGGCGGCGGGTTCGGTGGCGCGCTCGACGAGACCGAGGTCGACGAGCGCGTCGAGATGCTCGCGCACGGTGTTCCGATGCAGCCCGAGAGCGGTCGCCGCGTCCACCGTCCGGACCGGAGCGTGCCCCCGCACATACCCGAGCACCCGCAGCCGCTGCCCCGACAGCGGCACGTGGCCGGTCGCGGAAGGGGCTGGGATGGGCCCGAGGGACGGGGTACTATTTAACACGGAAATTATTGTAGTAAATTGTGCGGTGTCGTACCAGCCAGCCGAAGGGAGCCCGACCATGACTGTCAACGAGGTGATCGTCGCGTCCACATCCGCCGATGCCGAGGCGGCCGAGACGGTCAAGAACCATCACGCCGAACTCGCCGGACACCTGCGGGCGCTCACCGACGGAATGCTGTCGGCAGCCGAACTCGGCGTCGGCTTCGAGGCCGCGCGGGCCGCCGCG